>JBBRGS010000033.1:0-25886 GCA_038240635.1 Armatimonadota bacterium | reverse complement strand
GTCAGTCTCCACGCGATACCGCTCCAGTTTGCCGGGGTCGGGAATCCGGAAGACGCTCACATAGAGGCCGATGTCAATGTAGAGCGGCTGGACTTTGGCGAGGAGGTTCTCCAGCCAGCCGTCCAGGTCTGCCATATCCGGCGCGAGAGTGTGCGTGGAGAGGAGCGCCCGCTGGAAGAGCGCCCGGACGAAGGCTTCCAGCTTCTGGCCGGGGTCGGTCGCGTTGTCGGCGAGGAGAAAGCAGCTGAACGGCGCCTCCTGACCGGCGAGGTACACCTGGCGGAAGACGTGGCAATCGTAGTAGGCGGAGACCTCGCGGATGGAGAGCGGCGCGTCGGAACCGGGGCCGCCTTCCCCCGATGAAGCGTCCTGTTCGGCCTGCGCGCGCTCCTTCATGAGCCGCTTGAAGACGTGGTCCGCCGGGTAATGGAGGAGTCCGCCGAGCGCGAACGCGATCTTCTGCCGGAGGAGCGGCGTCACCTCCACCGCCTCCCGTTGCGCGTGGGCGGCCTTCAGGAGATGCGGAATAAACCGATTGCCCGACCGCGAGAGGGCGCCCAGTCGCGCGATCTCCGTCTCCTCCTCCAGTATCCGGGTGAAGAGCGGGTGCGCCGCCGAAGCGTGCGCGGCGAGGCGGCGGCAGTCGTCAAAGACGGCCCAGTGGGTCAGCAGGTCGGACACATCGGTCTCCTATGCGTTGCGTTCAAAGGCGAGAGGCGCCTCCCTTCCATGTATCGCCGCGCCGACCGCCGACTCCACCCGGCGAGGAGGGCGAGTATCTCCGCATCGCCGAAGGCCGTATCGCCGACTTTTATGGAGGGCGGCTCGGTCATCGGCCGCTGGGAAAGCCGAAGCATCAACCCACCGGGAGGGGAAAAGTGAGCCAGTACCCGGCGGAATGGTCTGGCGAAGGAGTATTGGAAGTATCAAATAAAAACCGGCCTCTGCGCGGATGAGGCGAAGAAGCCGGTAAGGCGCTGCGTTGAGAGGACGGTGGAGGGGGAAGGGCTTCGCCTGGCCTGGAAGTGTCCGTTCAGGCCGAGCGTCCGGCGGGGTTAGAAGTGTCCGTTCAGGCCGAGCGCCCCGCGGAGTTAGAAGTGTCCGTTCAGGCCGAGCGTCCAGCGTGTGGAACTCTTGTCGAAGTCGAAGAGCCACCAACTCGTGGCGAGGTCAAGATTTCGGGTGATGCCGATGGAGCCGCCGAGGATGGCGTTCCACGCCGCATTGAAGAACTTGCCCTTGTCCCCGGTGTACTTGCCCACGGAGCCGAACACCGCAATGGGCCGGCCTTTGTACCGCCCCACAGGCCGGGAGTAGTTGGCCCAGACGTTCCAGCTGTGCGGCTTGAAGGAGGGGCGAATGCGCGTGTTGGAGAGCAGGTCCACCTGCTTAAAGGCGACTTCGCTGTACCCCAGCTGCACCGACAGCCCCTGAATTTTCTTCGGATAATACGTCACGTGAGCGTCCCAGAAGTTGGCGGTGCCGGCCTGCTGGCGGAACGGCTGCCCCCCCACCGGGGTGACTTCGACCTCCTCTTCCAGCGAGTTGTACCAGCCGCCGATGGAAACGTTGCGGGTGAGAAAATAGTCCGCCGTGAGCAGCGCGCTCGATTTGGCGTTGAATTTGACCTCCTGAATGCCGGTGGGGGCTTTCGGCTTAAACAGGTCCCACATCGCCAGGTAGGCCCCGACCTGAAGACGATCCAGCCGCCCGGCTTCCTCCTCCGGCCCCGACACGCCGCTCGGAGTGGAGACTCCCGTCGGGTTGTACGTGCTCGTGATCAGCACGGGAGCGAACCGCTGCGCCCGCGCCATTCCGGGGGCCAGCAGCACGACCAGCGCCGCCATCGGCCCCCACCGCCTCAATCCACTCATGGATGACAGCTCCTTTATTAAAGAGTCCCACACGCCTTCAACTCATGGACCGCTCATGGACCGCCGTACGCCGTCTCAGGGAGGCGAGGGCGCTCGGAGTCTCCGGGTCTCCATGCCTCTTTCGGCAAGCGTTCCCCTTCTCCTTGTCGGTCGCAGAGGCTTAACCGCCCCTAACAACCGTTCGCTTCCGACACCAGCAGCGCACATCTCCACCTGATGCGGCGGTTTAGGGAGTGATTTTGAGCAGAGGATAGACCCAGTGGTCCTTCAGGCCCATGCGGAGGGCGGTCTGGGCTTCGGCGGTGGCCTCCGGCAGGCGGTTTTGGCGGTACAGCGTCCCCGCCAGCTCGCCGTGGACCTGAGCGTTTTTCGGCGCGAGCGGAATCGCCTTACGGTAATTCGCCTCCGCCGCCTCCATCTGCCCCCGCATGAAGTTGACGTTCCCCAGGTTGATATACGGCCCCGCGAATTGGTCATCCACGGCCAGCGCCTGCTTGAAGATCGCCTCGGCCTTATCGAACAGCTGGTTCGCCTTTGCCATCAGGGCTTTATCCAGTTTCTCTTTGGCGGTTTTCGGCTGCGCGCGGCGGAAATAGATCACCCCCAGCGTGGAGTAGGCCGCTCCCAGGCCGTTGAGGGCGAGCAGGCTCTTCGGGTCGCCTTTCAGGGCCAGCTGAAACTGCTTCTCCAGGCTGCGGTAATTCGCGTTCTCCAGGTCCTGCGTTCCGGTGAACGCGGCGCGATCCTGGTCCCAGGCGTTCCAGTACGGCGCGGCGAGGGCCACATGGACGAGCGAAGCGTCGGGATCGGTTTGCTGAGCGTCCTGAATGTCCTGCGCGCCCTGGCGCTGGCGGTCGGGGTCTTCATACAGGGCGAGCATGGCGAGTCCCCGCGCCGCATGGGCCTGGGCGTTTCGATTGTCCTTCTCCAGCGCTTCATCAGCCTTAAGTTTGGCGTCGAGGTACTCTTCGTGAACGAGATGCGTATAAGCCTGCGCGGCGATCTGCGCGGCGGCATCCCGGTCGAGAGCGGCCTGCGCGGCGCTCAGCAGGGGTTTGGCGTCGGCGTTGGCGGGGTCGAGGGCGAGAGCGGTCTGGAACTCGGCGCGGGCGTCGTCGGCGCGATGACGAGTCTGAAACGCGCGCCCCAGGGTCACGTGGGCGCGCGCGTTGACCGCGGGTTCCGCGACGCTGGTGGCGAGGAGGGTGCGGGCCTTCGTTTCCGCCTCAGTGAGGTTTCCGGCGGTGGCGAGCCGGTCCATGTCGGCGACGAGGGCGGTGGTGGCCGTTTGCGTTTCCGCGACGCCTTTCTCCTTCAGGGCGAGCTGAACGCCGACGCGCGCTTCGGAGAGGCTGGGGGCCAGGCGGTTGGCTTCCTGGTACTCGCGGATGGCGGCGTCGTACTCCTTTGCGGCGAACCGGCCCTGCCCCAGGGCGAAATGAGCCAGCGCGTTGACGTTGGGATCATCGCTTTTCGCAGCCAGCAGGGTATTGGCCCTGGCGTCCAGATCGGGGGCCGGGCCGGATTTGGCCGCCTCGAAGAGGGCCTGAGCATCGCGGGTCCGTCGCGCGGTCGCCGCCTGGTTCGCCTTCTCGGCCTCCGCCTGAGAGCGCCACTGCCGCACGCTCGCGTCAAAGGTGGGGTCAATGGACACGGCGGTGGCGTAGCGGGACAGGGCTTCATCGTACGCGCCCCGGCTTTGCGCTACGCGGCCCAGCACGTAGTTGGAGCGGGCGACAAACGTGGTTTTCGCCCCAGGCGACGCGGAGTCGAGCGCCTGCCGCGCGCGGGATTCCGCGTCCAGGAATTGCCGGCCGTCCACGAGGCGCTCGGCGTCGTTGGCGAGTTTCTCGGCGTCGGCGGACTGAGCGTTCTTCACCAACAGATCGAGGAGTTCTCGTTTGGCGGCGGCGGCTCCGGCGAGGGCGGGATCGAGTTGCAGCGCGCGGTCCAGCTCCGTCCGGGCGAGCCGCAGGGTCTCCTCGTCCGTCTTCGCGCCCCGCAAGGTCAGGCCGAGGACGTAATGGGCCTGCGCCTGCGCGGCGTCGGGCGGGTTTTTGGCGAGGAGCGCGCGGGCTTTGGCCTCGGCGTCGGCGAGTTGTCCGGCCTGGGCGAGCGTGACCGCCTCACGCGCGAGGGCCATCGGGTCTTCCGCAGGCTGCTTCATCTGTTTGGCGACGGCGCTGAGGGTGTCGGAGAGGCCGGCGAGGTTCGGGTTGAGGGTTTGCGCGGTTTGCAATTCGCGCAACGCGCCGTTCAGATCGGGGTCGCGAGTCCGTTCCGCCTGGCAGCGACCCAGGATGAAATGAACATCGGGGCTGGAGCGGACGAAATGGAGCGCAGGCGCGAGCTTGTCCTGCTCGATGAGGGAAGTGACGACCCCTTCGGCGGCTTCGGGCTTGCCCTGGGCGAGCAGGGTGTAGGCGGTGTTCACCTGCCCCTTGAAGAGGGAGAGCATCGTCTGCTGCGTCGCCTCTTCCTTCTCCTGTTCCGATTTGTCGGGGGGCGGCGGGAAGGCGCGACCCAGCACCAGGCGGGAGCCGGAGGTCGCGTTGCCCATGGGGGTCTGGCTGCCGCCACGTTGTCGGACATACTGGTAGACGCTTTGTTGCACGAAGGTGGACAGGCTGTCGAAGGTGATTTCGCCGGTGTTCTCTTCCGCCGCCTTGCGCTCGCCATTCAGGCCCTTGAGGAGATAGTAGGAGAAGACGCCGTGCTGAAGGTCGGGGTCTTCCAGGCTTTTTTCGGTGGGACGGCACGAGCTGAACCGGGCGAGATTGGTGACGGCGGGGAGCGGCGCCGCGCAGGTGAACGTCCGGCGATACGGGATTCGGCGGCCCGGCGTGCGGGACAGGTTGGCGACGAGTTCCATGCGACCGATGCGGGAGTTAGCGGGATTTGGACCCTGCGCGGTTGCACTCCCTTTGCCGAAGTTGCGACAGGCGTCGAGGAAGATGAGGGCGCGGCGCGGATTGCGGATTTCGAGGGCGTTCACAATTTTTTTGGTGGACGCGATGCAGTCTTCCTGAATGCGTTTCGGGTTGGCGTCCACGGGCACGAGATAATTCTCGTCATCCTGAATGATGCCGTGACCGGAGAAGAAGACCACCACATCAGAGTTTTCGTTGGCGCGGCTGACGAGCCAGTCAATCTGATCCAGCAGATTGCCGCGCGTGGGGAGGAAGGCCGAATCCGAAGCGCCGTCCACCAGGAGGTGAACATCCTCTGTTTTGAAGCCCCATTTGCGGATCAGAAAGTCGGCGAGGGCGGTGGCGTCGTTGGTGGTGTAATCCAGGGGGAGCGTTTTGGCGTACTTCGCGCACCCCACGATGAGAGCGATCTTGTTGCCGCTCGTCACTTCCTCGATGGGCACCTCGCGGAGGTCGCGGGCGGCGAGGGGCGGGGCTGCGGCGACGGTGAGAGGAGCCATGAGCGGCGCGACCGCAAATGTCACGGCCAGCAACGCGGCGATGCGGCGCCGAAGGGCGGGGCGGAGACTCATCAAACGACTCCCATGGCTTAACAGGGGGATGGGGGAACGGGCGATAGCGCGCAAAGAGGGCGTTGGCAGACTTGTCACGGCCAGCCGACTCCACACGCCCAGACGATGCCGCCGCGCGCGAAACCGCCCCCAAAGCGGCGGGGACTCCCGGAGGCGGTTCGTTCGTCCGGTTCAAGCGGGCAACCCTATCATACCATGCGAATGCGGGATTTCGGGCCGCGCTACCCTTTCCCCTTCCCTTTTGGGCGACTCTCCGCAAAAAAGTCTTCCACGCGCTTGCGTAGCCGCCGCTGGATCGCCTCCGGTTCCGCCGAGCCGTCCAGGACCTGAAAGCCGTACTTCTCGGCCAGGCCCTTGTAGCGCACGCGCAGGACGGTCTGATACCGGAGGAAGCCTTCGATCATGTCGCCCGACGCGCCGAGGTCCATCCCCGACTCCCAGTAATCGAGCTGGCCGTATTTAGCGAAGGCGCGGTGCATGAGGAGATCGGGCCTGGCGTCGAGGTAGAAGATGAGGTCCGGCACGACCGCGAAGCCGAACAGTTTCTCCAGCCACTCCTCCCCGGCGCCGCGCACGAGGTCGCGGGCCATGAGGGTGTAGATGTAGCGGTCGGCGATGGCGACAAAGCCCGCGCGCATGGCCGGGATGATGCGGTTCTCCAGTTGGTCGGCGAGGTCGGTGGCGTACAGCAGGCTGAGGGTGGTTTTGCCGAGCAGGTTGCCTTTCTTCGCCTCGATGATGGCGGACATCACGAGGTCGGAACGGCGCAGGCCGACGTTGAGCACGGCGTGGCCGGACGATTCGAGCCACTCCTTGAGGAGGGCGGTCTGGGTGGAGCGGCCCGATCCGTCGGGGCCTTCGATGACGATGAGCTTGCCGGGCAGGGTGATATCCTTCAGGTAAGGGATTCCCTTGCCGTAGTAGCGGGGGGGAGCGCCAGCGGAAGCGGCGTCTTTGGCGGGCATGACAGCCTCCATCAAAAAGGTCGGAAAAGGATGAGGAGTGGGAGAAAAGGATCCCGGCGGAGAGCGGCTTTAGGTCAGAGCCGGGTCAGGGCGCGCTGGAGTAATCGGACGACTCGTCGGTGTCGAGCGGGACTTCCGGGGCTTCGTCCACGTCCATCTCCATGTCATCCGCCGTCTCGTCCAGGTCTTCCACGTCCTCAAAGTGGCTTTCGCCTCTCAGGTCATTCAGGTCCGGATCGTGAGTGATTCGGACTCCAGGGCCGGGGGAGTTGTCGGGCGGGACGTAATCAGCCAGTTTATCGGCGGTGAGGGCGCGCATTTCGTCCTGCATGACGGTGATCGAGCGAGTGGCGTCGATGCGGGTCAGTTTCTCCGGCTTAACCATGCTGTCGTACTGCTTTTTGATGATGCCCTGGAAGATTTTGAAACTCTCCACCGGGTCGGGCGAGAGATCAAGGTCCATCCCCGCTTCGTGGTACTTAAGGGTGGGGCGTCCGACGAGAATCCGGGAGACGGAGACCTCAAGGGGGGCGTGGAAGTAGAAGCCGAGCGTCGGCTTAACGGCGAAGCTGTACAGGTTGCGCACCCAGTCGGGATCGCAGCCGCGCGCCACATCGCGGGCGTAGGCGGTGTAGACGTAGCGGTCGGCCAGCACGATGTACCCCGCGCGCAGGGGCGGGAGGATGATCTTCTCGTACCGATCCGCGAAGTCGCAGGCGTGGATGAGGCTGAAGGTGGTGGGTGTGAGGAGGTTTTTCTTCTTGGCGCGCCGGGTGGCGGCGTTCACGAGTTCGGAGGAGTTCCATTCGGTGAAGAAGACGGGAAAGCCCTGGTGTTCGAGCCAGACGCGCAGGAGGTGGAGCTGGGTGCTTTTGCCGGAGCCGTCGCACCCTTCAACGATGATGAGGCGGCCCGGATACTTCTTGGTGAGGCCGAGGCCCCTGATTTTCTTGAGCGCCATAGTGGTAAGGTCCTGTTCCTGTCGCCCCCGCCGAGTGAAGAAGAACCGCGCTGTGACCGTAACCGCGCTGTGACCGTAACCGCGCTGTGACCGTATGGGAGGAGGAGTCGCTCCGGCTGATGAGGCCCCGGAACGACCTCCGGTTGTGGACGCGCCAACCTGGCTCCGGCGACGGCCCGCGAGCGCGGGTCATCCCCATGACTCGCGCTCCACAATTCTCCTGGCCCATTCGATTGATGTGAGAAGGTCCTGATTACCCTTTGTGATGATGCCGGGTTTATCCTTCGCTGGCGAAGACAGAGGGAACGTTTCGGCTAAGATTTCAGCCGTCACCGTTCCGGCTCCAGCGTCACTTTCACGGAGAACGCCTGCGCCACGTTCGCCAGCAGCGGCTCCACGCTCCGCATCTCGAAGCCACCCTGGCCCCGCACCGTGGGGCGCAGCGTGATGCCCGCGCCGTCCCACGAGATGGCGACCTTCACGCTCGGCACGTTGCCCGACTCGCTGCGGTCCAGCGCTTCAGCGACGCGCAGCAGGGTGCCGAGCTGGTGGACGGTCTCCACATCCTCCTCTTCCAGCAGGGCGGAGTATTCCGGCCACCGCTTGAAGGGGGAGCCTTCGCCCGCGTGAAAGGCGACGAGGTGCGCCACCATCACCAGTTCGCGGTGGGTCAGGCCGTCCACGCCGGTGTGAGTGAGGAGGTAGAAGCCGTGCGCGCCATGATTGTAGTAACTCACGGCGATGCCGACATCGTGGAGCAGCGCGGCGATCTGGAGCAGGCGGCGCTCCGGGATGCCCAGCCCGTGGAGCGGCGCGAGCTGATCGAACAGCGACAACGCCAGGTCGACGACGTGGCGTGCGTGCTCCTCCGGGACGCCGTAGTACCGCATGAGGTTGCGCGTGGCGAAGACCGCCGGGTCCTCCATCGGGAAGCGCGGGCGGGCGTTCGGCAGCAGCAGGCTGAAGAAGAGGCCATCGCGGAGGCCCCGGCCACTCACCCGGAACTTCGACGCGCCGATGGCTTTGGCCAGGCCGCAGATGGTCGCCATCCCGCCCACGATGATGTCGGCGCGGACGGGGGAGAGGCCGGGAACGTCCATGCGCTCGTCGTTGGTCATGCCGCGCAGGGTGTCGTTGATGGCGTACAGTTCGGTGATGGGGACGGTGATGCCGTGGAGCAGGTCGAGCGGCGTTTCGCAGCGGCGCTTGTACATTTTGCCGATGTTGCGCGAGGCCCCGCCCAGGCCGATGAGGATGGGGCCGTCATCGCGGGTGTCGAGGGCGTCCCTGCCGGAGTCTTTGGCGTCTTTGCCGGTTCGATTCTTCTTTCCGCCGGAGCGGGGGCGGACCTCTTTGGAGGGGGCGCCGTCGGTGAGCCAGGGGATTTCGGCGAACGCCTCCGCGAGGGCTTTATCGAGGCGCCGAACCGCGTCGGCGGGGTTCCCGTTTCCGTCAAGGAAGCGGCGGGTGAGGGCGATGGCGCCAAACGGCAGGCTGATCATCTCTTTGGGGCGCCGGTTCTGCACCCGCACGATCTCGGCGCTGCCGCCGCCCACGTCGAGGAGGAAGCCGTTTGCCACGTTCAGGGTGTTCACCACGCCGATATACCCGTAGTACGCCTCCTGTTCGCCGTTGAGGAGATCGAGGCGCATCCCGGCCTCCTGTTCCACCCGGCGCAGGACCTCGTCGCGGTTCACGGCGTCGCGGATGGCGCTGGTGGCGACGGCGACGAGGCGTGTCACATTCTGGCTGCGGCAAAATTGCATGAAGACGCGGGCCGTCTCCACCGTGCGGTCCACAATGGCGGGCGAGAGGCGCTTATCGGCGTCGAGGTGTTCGGCGAGGCGGAGCGGCTCGCGGAGTTCGTCCACCAGTTTGAAGGAGCCGTCGGGATGAACGTTGTGGAGGACGAGGCGGGTGGAGTTGGAGCCAAAATCGGCGACGGCGACGGTTTCGTACGCGGTCTGCGCGCGGTGAGACGGCGCGCGGCCCACCCCCTCCAGGAAAGGCTCCTGCTGGGGCTGTGGCGGCGTGCCCCCATCAAATGAAGTCGTGCGCTGAGCGGTCTCCTTCACCTCTTCCACATCCATGTTGTTTTCCGCCCCCCGCGTCCTGGTTCGCCGTCAGACTGTCACAGCCATTGTGGCCCACCGGCATTGTGGCACACCGGGCGAGCAGAGAGGCGCGAGGCGGCGCGCTGAAGCCGAATGTCACACTGACGGTGAGGAAGAGGCTTCGAGCGGTGAGGAAGAGGCTTCGAGCGGTGAGGAGCCGAAGGCGGAACGCGCTTTACGAGAGGACCTCCCTTCAAAGGGAGCGGCGCCTTACGGCAGGGTCTCCCGGAACGCCTCGATCTCGCGTTTGGCGACGACGCCGCGCTGGGTCAGTTCGTCCATCCACTCCTCCCGGTAGGGCCGCAGCGCTTTCACGATGCGCTCGGTGATGGCGAGGTCGCGGAACCATTTATGATCGGCGGGAACGATGAACCAGGGGGCTTCGGCGGGGCTGCACCGGGAGAGCGCCTCCTCGTAGGCGGTGGTGTACTCGTCCCACAGTTCGCGCTCCTTCCAGTCGGCCACCGCGAGTTTCCAGGACTTGGTGGGGTCTTTCTCGCGGGCCCGCAGGCGTTCTTCCTGCTCCTGCTTGCTGATGTGCAGGTAGAACTTGAGGATAATGGTGTTCCCGTCGCACAGCAGGCTCTCGAAGGCGTTGATGTGGGCGTAACGGCGCTTCCACACCTCTTCGGGAACCAGGTTGTGGACGCGCACCACAAGGACATCCTCGTAATGCGAGCGGTTGAACAACGCGATGCTGCCGCGCGCCGGGGCGTGTTCATGGATGCGCCAGAGGAAATCGTGGGCGGCCTCCTCAACGGTGGGAACCTTGAACGGCACGACGCGGCAGCTCTGCACGTTGAGGAATTGCAGCATATGCCGGATGGCGCCGTCCTTCCCGGCGGTGTCGCGGCCCTGCAGCACGAGGAGGAGGCTTTTGCTGTTGGCGGCGTACAACAGTTCAAGGAGATCGGACATCTCCTTGCCGAGCGCGTCGGTAAGGGGCAGCGCTTCGGATTTGGAGAGGCCGCCTTTTTCATCCGGGTTGATCTCCCGGAGTTGAACCGTCTCGTCGGGCTTAACCCGATACGCGTATCCCATCGTGGAGGGTCCCCTTTCGTGCGCGAGGTGGATCATGGTGGCGCATGGTGAAAACTGGCTGTCACGGCCCCGGCTACTTCCGACTTCCCCGCCTTCGGGAACGGTTCCTGCCGCGCGGGCGCCCGGAGAAGAACGCGACCCGGAAGCCGTTTGAACTGGCCGTTTGAATAAAGGCGGATGGGCGGATGAAGCCGGAGACGGATTGAGAAAGGGGATGACGGGTTCGACCGCGAAGCAAGGGGATACCCCGCTCCCTTCACCTCTCCTTCGCCCGAAGCCATGATGGTCTCATGCGGCGGCGAAAACCTCCGGGCGACCGGACTCTCTCAGCGCTCCTTCAGGAAGGACCTGGTATGAAACTTATCTCCCGATTCCCGTGGCCCGTGATGGCCCTGGCGCTCGGCCTGACTCTCGCGCTGGCCGGCTGCGGCGGCGGCGGAAGCGGTTCCAGCTCGGTTCAGGATTACAACAATCAGATTTATGCGGCGAACCAGAGCTGGGTGAACGCCGTCGTCAACAAGAATGGCACGCAACTCGATCAGATCGTGTCGCCGTACTTCCTCAACAACGGCACCAACGCCAACGGCTGGCTCAATGTCTTCGACCAGATTTTCGCCGACTACGACAGCCTGGAAATGACCGTCAAGATCAACAAGATCACCTACGACGACAACAGCCTGCCCTCCCTGGCCAACGTGCTGTTCGATTTCATGATCACCGGCGTGCGCCGCTCCACCGGGGTCCGCACCACTATCTTCGACTCCTCGACGGGCGCCGAAGCCGAACTGATCTGGCGCTACGAGGACGGCCGCTGGAAGCAGTATGGCAATCAGTACTCCTCCGGCAGCGGCGGCCTCTCCGCTCAGCCCGGCTACCTGGGCATCCTCAACAGCCTGCTGCATCCCAAATAACAGGCGCCCCGCCCCGTCGCGTGTTCCCGGCGGCGGAGGCGTCCTTCTTCCTTCCCCGGCGGCTTTGTGGGAACGCGGCCCTTGCGTGGAGCCTCAATGTGAGGGCCGCGGTGAGGGCCGCGCCACGTTCCCCGCTACGGCCCGCCCCTTCCCATATCATCAGGAGACCCCTAAATGCGCCTGAAACCGCTTCCGTTCTCCCTCATGCCCGCCGTGTCGGCCCTCGCCCTTGGAACCGGCTTACTCCTCGGCGCCGTCGGTCAGGCCGCTCCCGCCAGGACCCCCGCCAAAGCCAAATCCGCGAAGGCCGCCCCGCGCTTTAAGGTCCCCAAAGGCGACACGCTCGTGCTGATGCAGACGGCGCGCGGCCCGATTTATCTGCAACTCTATACGAAGCAGACGCCCCTGACGGCGGGCAACTTCGTCAAACTGGCGAAGAAGGGGTTTTACAACGGCCAGTCGTTCCACCGCGTGGAACCCGGTTTCGTCATTCAGGCGGGCGACCCGTACTCCAAACACCCGGAAAGCCAGGACGCGCAGATGCGCATGGGCTCCGGCGGCCCCGGCTACACCATCAAACTGGAGCCGTCGGCGCTGAAGTTTAAGCACGTCCCCGGCGTCCTCGCCATGGCCCGGCGCGACGACCCGGACAGCGCGGGGAGCCAGTTCTACATCACCCTGGGGGCCGCGCCGTTCCTCGATGGCAAGTACGCCGTCTTCGGCAAGGTTTTGTCCGGCATAGATGTCGCGAAGAAAATTCAGCGCGGCGACAAAATCGAGAAAGTGGCTGTGCTGCCTTCCAAATAAGCGTCCCCTCTTCCGGCGCCGCTTTACCCATCATCAGGGAGCGGCCTTTCGGCGACAGGGGCGTACGGCGCCGGGCGATTCTTTCGCCGAGAGAGTCTTAATTGAGGTCCGGCGGCGGCGCCACGGCGTGGTAGCGGGCCGAGGAGGGCCGCTCAGAGCAGATGTCGTCGGGGCCGCGCTGAATCTCGTTGTACAGCGTGACTCGATTCCGCCCCTTTGACTTCGCGTAGTAGAGCGCGACATCGGCTTCCTTGAGGAGCGAATCGGCGCTTTTGAGGTCCGCGGGGGAGATGGCGGCGATGCCGATGGAGAGGGTGACGACGCCAGGCGGCTTCTGGCCCTTGTGCTGGATGTTCAGTCCTTCCACCGCCGAGCGCAGGCGCTCCATCGCGATGGCGGCGTCCTCCAGCGACTGTTCGGGCAGCATGATGAGGAACTCCTCGCCGCCGTACCGGTAGGCGGAGTCGCTGACTCGAAGCTGGTTGCGAATGACGGCGCCCACGGCCACGAGCGCTTCGTCGCCGGCGAGATGGCCATAGAAGTCGTTGTACCCCTTGAAGAAGTCAATATCGCACAGGGCGACCGATGCGCTCTGTCCGTAGCGGCGGACGCGCTCCTGGAGGGCTTCGAGGTCCTCGCGGAGCCGCAGTCGGTTGCCCAGGGCGGTGAGGGGGTCCTTGCGCGCCTGGTCGGCCAGTTCGTGGTTGAGGCGTTCGAGTTCAAGGCGCTGGCGCCCCAGTTCGTGATGGAGGGACGTGACGCGGGAGGCGGAGATGAGGCACGCCTTGAGTTCGATGGGGTCGAGCGGCTTGGTGATGTAGTCGTCGGCGCCCGCTTCAATGCCGCCCAGTAGGTCGTCGTTGCCGCCGAGCGCGGTGAGGAAGATGAAGTAGGTGTAGGGCCGGTAAGGAAAGCCGCGCACGCGACGGCACAACTCCACGCCGTCCATTTTGGGCATCATGCAGTCGCTGATGATGACATCCACATCGGAATCGCGGTAGATGGCCCAGGCCTCTTCGCCATCGTAGGCCACCCGGCAGTCGTAGCCGAATTTGATCAAGGCTCGCTGGATGAGGCGGCTCGACATGGGATCGTCGTCCGCAATGAGGATTTGCATAGGATTAACCCTTCACCATCTCGGCTTCGAGCGCCCGCTCCACTCGCTGGTACTCGATACGCAGACGGTTCAGGAGCGCTTCCGTTTCCCCGGCGCCGTCCGGGCCATCATAGCCGGATAGATGTTCCATTTCCAAAGTGATGGCGGCCATGCCCCGCGCGCCGATGTTGCCACAGCTGCCCTTGAGGGTGTGGGTCGTGCGTTTCCAGCGCTCCATGTCCCGCTCGCGTAACGCGATTTCCAGGTCTTCCAGGCGTTTGGGCACGTCGCCCAGGAAGATGTCGCCCAGTTCCGCGATGATGCTCGGCTCGCCTTCTTCCTGAAGGTCGCGCAGGGTGTCGAGCGTTTCAGGGTCGAGCGCCGGTTCCTGGGCGTCCGAGGGCGCGGGGGGGGCGGGGGCGGTCGCGCCGGGGTCGGCTTTGGGCATGAGAGTCCTTTCCTTCGCGGCCCACTTCTCCAGTATCGCCGCCAGTTCGTTTGGTTTCACGGGTTTGGCGAGATAGTCGTCCATGCCCGATTGCAGGCACTTCTCCCGGTCGCCTTCCAGGGCGTGGGCGGTCATGGCGATGACCGGCGTGTGGCGCCCGACCGGCTCCCGGAGGCGGATTTGCCGGGTCGCCTCGTAGCCGTCCATGTCGGGCATCTGGCAGTCCATCAGCACGAGATCGTACGGGATGCTCCGCAGCGCCTCCAGGGCTTCGGAACCGTTGGCCACGGCGTCGGCGGCGTAGCCGAGTTTCTGGAGCTGGCGCAGGGCCACTTTCTGGTTTACCATGTTGTCTTCCGCGAGAAGGATTCTAGCCGGTTTCGCGGCGGAAGCGGGGACAGCGGCGGAAGGAGCCTCCGCGTCCGGGCGAGGGGCGGGATGCTTCAGCGCCGATCTCCCGGCCTTTTTGTACACCTGATCGGTGGGGACCGCCTTCTCGCGTTCCATCACGGTCACGAGGCAATCGAAGAGATACGACTGCTTCACCGGCTTGGTGAGGTACGCCGAGATGCCCGCCGCGCGGATGCGGTCGTCGTTGCGCTGGCCGAGAGAAGTCATCATGACGAGGCGAGCGCCCGCGATGGCGGGATCGCTCTTGATCATGCGGGCGAGCATGAGACCGTCCACTTCGGGCATCTGCATATCGAGGATGGCGAGGTCGAAGGGGTGGCCCGCCGCCGCCGCCTCGCGGAGCATCTCCAGGGCCGTTTGCGCGTCCTCGGCGCCGCCGTTCAGCATGCCCCACGAGAGGACCTGCTGATGGACGATTTTGCGGTTGGTCGCGTTGTCGTCCACCACCAGCACGCGCAGGTCGGCGAGTTCGCTCTTGCGCTGGCGAACGGTGTGCGTGCCCTTCACCTGCTTCTCCAGCGTGAGGGTGAACCAGAAGGTGGAGCCTTTGCCCACCTCGCTCTCCACGCCGATGATGCCGCCCATCGCCTCCACGAGCTGGCGAGAGATGGCGAGGCCCAGGCCGGTGCCGCCATACTTGCGCGTGGTGGAGCCGTCCGCCTGCGTGAAGGGCTGGAACAGCCGCCTCTGCGCCTCCGGCGTGATCCCGATCCCCGTGTCCGAAACGGCGACCCGAATCATCACCTGCGAATCGGTCTCGGTCTCTTTTGTCACGCGGACGACGACTTCGCCATGCTGGGTGAACTTGACGGCGTTGGCGGCCAGGTTGGTCAGCACCTGCCGCACGCGGCCCGGATCGCCGCGCACTGCGCCGGGCACGTCGTTGAACACGATGGCGGCGAGCTCCACGCCCTTGCTCTGCGCCTGCTCCGCGAGGAGGTCCACCACGCTCTCGACGGATTGGCCGAGGTTGAAATCCACCTCCTCGACGGTGAGTTTGCCCGCCTCGATCTTGGAGAAGTCGAGGATGTCGTTGATGATGGTGAGGAGGGTGTCTCCGGAGGTGCGGGCGGTCTCGGCGTAGTCGCGTTGTTCGGGGTCGAGTTCGGTGTCGAGGAGGAGGCCGCTCATCCCGATGATGCCGTTGAGGGGGGTGCGGATTTCGTGGCTCATGTTGGCGAGGAATTCGGCCTTCATCCGCGCGGATTCCAGGGCGTCGTCGCGCGCCCGCGCCAGTTCGGATTCAATCTCCTTGCGCTGGGTGATGTCCTGAATCTGGGCGATGAAGTAGAGCGGCGCGCCCGCTTCATCCCGGATGAGAGAGAGGCTTCCCAGCGTCCAGACGTCGCGGCCCTGCTGGTGGAAGAAGCGTTTTTCCGCCTGGTAGAGGGTGCGGTCGCCTTCGAGCATCTCGCGCATGGCGTCGAGTTCCGGCGGCAGGTCGTGCGGGTGGGTGATGACCTGAAAGTTGAGGGCGAGCAGGCTGAGTTCGTTGTAGCCAACGATGTCGCACAGGGAGCGGTTGACCTGGAGCCAGCGGCCTTCGGGGGAGATGAGGGCCATGCCGATGGGGGCGTTGTCGAAGGCGCTGCGGAACCGCGTCTCACTTTCGCGGATGGCGGCTTCGGACCGTTTTCGCTCGGTGATGTCGCTGAATAGACCCAGAACGCCCAGCGCCTCGCCATGCTCATTGAAGACGGGGGCTTTGGTCACTTCCACGAACCGCTCAAGGCCCTGAACGACGTTGGTCTCCTCCAGTACGCGCGGCTGATTCGACTTCAGGGTGAGGGCGTCGTCGGCGCGGTACTTGACGGCGAGATTGGGCGGGAACAGGTCGTCGTCTGTTTTGCCGACGATCTGCTCCGGGGTGAGGCCGAGGTCCTGGGCGAACAGGTCATTCACTGTGACGAAGCGGGCGTCGCGGTCCTTGAAGAAGACGCGTTGCGGCAGGCTGGAGATGAGGGTGCGGTTCAGTTCCTCGCTGTCGCGGAGGGCGCGCTCGGCCTGCTTGCGCTCCACGAGGGAGCCGATCTGGGCCGCCACCACGGAGATCAGTTGCGTCAGGCGCTCGTCCTCGTCCTGCGGCTCGGTGATGTAAAACTCCAGCACGGCCCGCACCTCGTCGTTGGAGAGGATCGGGATGCCGACGCCGGACTTCAGGCCGTGTTCCTGGGCCAGCACGGCGCGCGGGAAGTTGCTGTTGTGGAGGAAGTCGCGGAGCCAGACGCTTTGTCGGGTCTCCCACACTCGTCCGGGCAGGCCGATGCCCCGCTCGAAGGTGTACTCCCGGCTGGCGGCGTGGAAGCGCTCCATCTCTTTTTGGTCGCTGTGCCACGCCAGGCTGCACACCAGCCGGGTGTCGTCGGCGTTGGGGACCCATGCGCCGCCGTAGAGCCAGCCGGTCGTCTCGCACACTTTTCGGAGGGCGACCCCCAGGGCGGTGGGCAGGTCTTCCGCCGAGGAGAGGGCGAGGGTGAGCGACTGGAGCAGTTTGAGTTCTTCCTCGGCGCGCTTGCGGTCGGTGATGTTGCGGGAGATGCCGAAGGTGCCCACAATCTCGCCGTTCTCGTCCTGCAGCGGCATTTTGGTGGTGGAGGACCATGTGACGCGGCCGTCAGCCCAGGTCTCCTTCTCTTCCTTGTCAATGAGAGGGAGGCCGGTTCGCATGACTTCGCGCTCGTCGGCGAGGGCCTGCTCGGCGTGTTCGCCCACGAAGAAGTCGGAGTCGCTTTTGCCCAGGAGATCCTCCGCCTGTTCCACGCCGAACCATTGGGCGAGGGCGCGATTGACGCGGATGAAGCGGCTGTCGCGGTCCTTGAAGTAGATATGGTCGGGGAGGCTTTCAGTGAGGGTGTTGAGGAGGTATCGCTCCTGGATCAGTTCGGCTTCGGCGCGCTTGCGCTCGGTGATGTCGGTGCACACGGCGACGGCGCGCCACCGTCCGGCTCCCCTCGGTTCGAGCGACACATCCTCATTGAGCCACCGCTCCTCGCCCCATTGATTGAAGCAGCGGTACTCCTGATAGTAATGAACATCCCCGCGCCTCAGGGCATTCATCGCGTTATGATTAATCCGTTCGTTGTCGTCGGGGTGGCGGCTGCGGCACCACGCTTCAAAATACGGTTCGCCTTCGGGCACATCGAGCGGCAGGACGGCCTGAGCGGCGTCCACATCGGGAATGTTGAAGGTCCAGTCAATCCAGTCGTCGTGGAGAATGACGTCGGCGTGCCACAGGATGCAGCGGGCGTGCCGCATGGCGCTGCTCAGAGTGGTTTCCACCCGCTTGCGGTCGGTGATGTCGGCGCTGATGCCCACGGCGCGCCATCGGTCCGGCTCCAGGGCCTGGAAGCTCACGTCCTCGTAGAGCCAGTGTTCCTGCCCAAATTTATCGAAGCAGCGAAACTCCTGATGGTACGCCGTTTCGCCGCGATCCAGGACTTCGCGGGAGAAGGATCGCATCTGGCGACGGTCATCGGGGTGACGGTGAGCGGTCCAGGCCTGGAAGTAATCGTCGCCGGGAGGGATGTCGAGCGGGAGGACCTGCTGCGCCGTCTCCACGTCGTGGACTATCGGCTTCCAGCGATACTCGTCGCCCTGTTTCTCGACGATGGAGCGCCAGAGGATGAAGCGAGCCTGTCGCATGGCGCCCAGAAGGCTGAGTTCGGCCTCCTTGCGGTCGGTGATGTCGGCGCAGACGCCGATGACTTCCCAGGCGTCGGGGCCGGTGGACGTGAGGGAGACTTCCTCGCGGAGCCAGTGGGCGTGACCGAATCGGTCCTCGCAGCGCTCTTCATGATGGAATGACGACAGATTCTGGTCGAGGGCGTCAGCGAGGAGGGAGTTCAGCGCGTCCTGGTCCGTCGAGCGGCTGCGGCGCCAGGCGTCGGAGTAGTCGCAGGCGCTCACGTCGAGCGGGAGGACCTGTTGAGCGGCGTCAACGTTCAGGACGCGGCAGGAGAAATCGAGGCCGTCGGGGCTGCGGCGGAGGTCGGCGCGCCACAGGATGCACCGGGCTTTGACGGCGACGGCGCGGAGGTCAAAGGGGTCCGAATCGGGGGCCGTGGGGTAGGGTTCCTCGCGGCGCGCGGGGAGGGTGGGGTCCCGGTCGCTCCCGCCCTCGTTGACCTGGGAGCTGCATGAGTCGCTCATCCTGTTATCCTCACTCCTTCAGCCTTCAGTGTCCGATTTCGAGGGTCATGGGGGACGACGTGGCCCTTCGTGGCGGGGCCGTTCAGGAGGCGTGTGACGTCATGGCGCGAAGACTCCCATGATGAGTTTCGGCGCCGGCTCCTTTTTCGTTAAGCCGCCGCCTTAGGTTTTCCTTCAATCCCCTGGCTCCTGGCCGGGCGGCGGCCTGGATCGCGCTGCGCCTGTACACAACTTTGGCACACCTTCTGACCTCGAGAAGCGGGACCGAGGGAGGGTTAAGGCGCTATTCTTATGGAGGGTTCAGTCAGCGTCTTAAAACGCCGCCTGGCGGCGAGCGCGGCGCTCTCTCCTCCCATTCTACACGGCTCAGGGATGGGTGGGACCGCTTTCCTCATGCGGCGCCCGGCGCTTCCCGGCTGTGGAAGGTTTCGGAAGCCGTTTATGAGTGAAGCCGCGCACGTCCATGTGTTACTGGTGGAGGACAACTCGACGGATTATGTCCTCACGCGCCAGCGCCTCTCCAGCGCCGACCCCTACATCCACACCCTGACCTGGGCGCGGTCGTATGAGGAGGGCCTGAACCGGCTTCTGACCGAGCGTTTTGATGTGTGCCTGCTGGATTTTCAACTGGCGGAGCGCACCGGGCTGGAACTGCTCCGGAGCGTCCGCGAGCGAGGTGTGGACATTCCGTTCATCCTTCTCACCGGCAGGGAGGAGGATGAACTTGATATCGTCGCGCTGCGGGCGGGGGCCGCCGATCACCTGCAGAAAGATCAGGTGACGCCGTGGCTGCTGAGCCGCTCCATCCGCCACGCCATGGAGCGCCACCGCACGGAGGAGGTCCTGCGCCGCAGCGAGGAACGGTTCCGTTCACTCATCGAAAAGAGTCACGACGGCAGCGCCCTCGTCAGCGCGGAGGGAGTGATTGAGTACGTCAGCCCGTCCATACAATCTATTTTGGGCTACACCGAAGCGGAATTCCTGGGCGCCAGCGCCTTCGAGTTCACGCACCCCGACGATCTGGTTCAGCGAAACCCGCACTCCCCTTCCCTCGCCGACCTTCCCCTGGAGAGCCGCACCCGCCCGCTCCGCCTTCGTCACAGGGATGGGTCCTGGCGCTGGATGGAAGTCACCTCCACCAATCTCCTGAATGACCCTAATGTGGGCGCCATTGTCATCAATTATCGGGACATTACCGAACGACGTCAGGCCGAAGAAGCCTTAACCGTTCAAACGGAGACGCTCAGCGCGGTGATGGACCATATCCCGCTTTTCATCGTCCTCTTCGATGCGGAGGATCGAATCACATGGGTCAATCGCGCCTTCGAGCGGTCGCTGGGCTGGGAGATGGGGATGACCGTCCAGGACGACTTCCTGAAACGGGTTTATCCCGATCCGGAGGCGCGGCGAACCGTCCAGGAGTTCATCCAGGCGGCCAGTGACGAGTGGCTGGAAACGACGATGCATACCCGCTCCGGGACCATTCTGGATGTGGTGTGGACGAACGCGCGGCTCCCCGACGGTCGGAAGATGGGTGTGGGCCAGGATGTGACGCGGCGCAAGCGGCTGGAAGCGGATCTGAGCCAAGCCCAGAAAATGGAGGCGGTGGGACGGCTGGCGGGCGGCGTGGCGCACGACTTCAACAACATGCTCGCCGTCATCAACGGGTACGCCGAACTGCTGCTGCGGCGGGCGCCCGCCAGCGACCCCACCACGAAGCAACTGGAGCAGATTCTTGCGGCGGGGCAGCGCGCGGGCGCCCTCACGCGGCAACTCCTCGCCTTCAGCCGCAAGCAGGTCCTCGCCCCGAAGGTCCTCGACCTCAACGCCGTCCTGGACGACATCACCGGGCTGATTCGGCGCCTGATCGGCGAGGATGTGGAACTCGTGACGCGACCGGGCCGGGAACTGGCGCCCATCAGGGCGGACCCCGGCCAGATCGAGCAGGTCATCATGAACCTGTGCGTCAACGCCCGCGACGCCATGCCCCGCGGCGGCCATCTCACCCTCTCCACCGCGACCCTGACGCTCACTCAGGACGACACCCTGGACACGCCGACGCTCCCGGCGGGCCACTATACCAGCCTCACGGTGGCGGACACCGGCGTCGGCATGTCCCCCGAAGTGAAGCGGCATATCTTCGAGCCGTTCTACACCACAAAAGAACGCGGCAAGGGCACCGGCCTGGGCCTCGCCACGGTATGCGGCATCATTGAGCAGACCGGCGGCTACATCCGCGTCCGCAGCGCGCCTAACGAGGGGACCGCGTTCCGCATCTTTCTCACGGCGGCCCCGGACGCCCTGGTCCAGTCGCCGGAAGATCAGGAACGGGGGAAGGAGCCGGTGCGGGGCGGCGCAGAGACCATTCTGGTCGTGGAGGATCAGACGCTCGTCCGGAGGATGGTGCGGGAGGTGTTGTCGGAACTGGGATACACCGTGCTGGAAGCCCAGCGGCCCGACGAGGCGCTGCACATCTGCGAGCGATACGTGGAGCCGATCCACATGGTTCTCACCGACATTGTTTTGCCGCAGATGAATGGGGTGACGCTGGCCCGGCGGCTTTTGGAACAGCGACCGGACCTCCGCGTGGTGTTCATGTCAGGCCACACGGACGCCGAAACCCTGAGCGAGGCGGCGGAGATCAGTGGAGCGTTCCTTCAAAAGCCGTTTTCGGCGGCGGCTCTGGCCCAACTGACTCGCCGCGAACTGGATGAAATCGTCCCTTCAGGCGACACCGACACCTCTCGCGCCTGCCATGTGCTGCTGGTGGAGGACGACGCGGACGCGCGTTCCATCCTCGCGGAGATTTTGGAAGCCGAAGGGTTTGTGACGGCGCAGGCGGGGGACGGCGCGGAGGCGCTTCAGTATCTGCGTCAGCAGCCCCCGGTTCAACTCATCCTGCTCGACCTGATGCTGCCCGGCACCAATGGCTGGGTGTTCCGGCTGGAGCAGCGCGCGGACCCCAACTGGGCCAAAGTGCCTGTGATTGTGCTGTCGGGCGCGTACGACGTGGAAGCGACGGCGGAGTTTCTGGAGGCGGTGGACTACTTCGCCAAGCCGCTGGACGTGCCGCGCCTGCTGGAGAGCGTGCGGAAGCACTGCGGCGTGGCGTCCTGACCGAAGGTTGGGGCCGCCAGGTCCAGGTTTGACGGGGAAGGTTGGCCTTCAGGCGGCGCCGGAAGAGAGTCTCCTCTTTCAGGTTCCCTCTTGAAAATGGCGCCCGTGGGTTCGATGAGAGGAGAAGGGCCTGCCGATCTGGGCATTGCCCACCTCGTCGTGCTACGTTTTTACAGAACGTAACACCTCCGGGCCGAAAGGCTATTTGTATCCTCACAGGAGAACCGACTTGACCTCTCGACCGCTTTTCGGCGCCGCGCTGCTCGCGCTCGGCCTGAGCGCCGCGCCCGCCTCCCGCGCCTTATACACGGGCCTGATCGTCATCCCGACCGCCGACACCGTGGACCATCGGGCGTATAACGTGGTGTTTGAGTCAGACGGCTCGACGCGGCGACCGATGGAGGAAGCATCCTACCTCGGCGTGGAGGTCGGCGCCCTGCCCCGGCTGGAACTGGGGATGGATTACGGTTTGAGGGCCGACGCCTCCCCGCACTCCACCGGCAATATCAAGTATCAATTCGCCAGCGGGAAGCGCACACAGGTCGCCGTCGGTGTTCTGGGAGTGGGGCAACATCTCTCCGCCGCGTCGTATATCGTTCTGACGCACGGCGACGGGAAGTTACGCGGGCATTCGGGGGTTCAGCGCACGAACCGAACGACGCGGCCCTTTTTCGGCGCGGACTATCAACAGACGGAGCGCCTTCAGTGGGTCGCCGACACCACCCTGGGCCGGGAAAACGCCTCCTCCGTGGGCGCGAACTACGCCTTCAGCGATCAGTTCAGCGTGATGGCCGGGGTCATCTTTCCTCACGAAGGCAGCGAGAAGTCTGTAGCCGTCTTCCTCACCTGGGAAGGCAAATAGTCACAGGGACGCGGGGCGGGTTCGGGCCGTCCGAGGGTTTCAACGAACTGTTACAGGCGCAGAGGATCGGGGGAGGTGAGCTCCCACGAGCGTCTCATGCGGGTCATGATCCGGCTCAGCGGCGTCATGGCGTGGCGCCCGGAGGGTAACGGTTCGGCCTCCTCCGGCTCGCATGAAGCGCATGAAGCGGTGGAGCGCTCTTCGGGGAGGCGGTGGGAGCCCTGCCCCGGATGAAGAGACAGCGGCGAGATCAACGTCGTTTCCGAGCGGGAGACGAGAAGCGCCAGAGGTCGGGCGGCGGGGTCTGTCCGAGACCCGTTCGATAAGCGGGATTATTGGCGCTTGTTACAAACTGTTATAATAGGCTTGCCAGCGCTGACCGCCGCAAAGATTCTCTGCGGTTCTCCTCCCCTTTCCCTCACCGCTACCTTGCCTTAACAGGGACCGCCTCGATGGATTCCATCTTTCGTTCAGCCCCGAACCGGGGTCCTGAAGCGAAGCGGGGGCGATTCAATCCCCCCGTGCGCTTCGTGTGTCACGCGCTCATGCTTCTCACGCTGCTGATCCTTTCCACCGCTCCGGGAGCAAAGCGAACCTGGGGCGACTCCCCTGACACCGGCGTTCTTACCGTATTCGCCGGGGGTGGGGTTATCGGTTCGACCCCTTCAGAAGAAAACGTTCCCGCCACCAGCATCCCCCTGGCTCAGCCTCGCGGCCTCGCGCTGGACACCACCGGAAACCTCTACGTGTCCGCCGGGGGACGAATCCGCAAAATCAGCGCCGCTGGTCGGATTCGTTCAATCGCCGGGCAGACCAGTGGCGACCCCAAAATCGGTGACGGGGGTCCCGCTACGGAAGCGCTCTTCGTGGATGTACACGGCCTGATGGTCACTCCTGAGGGAGACATCTATATGGCCGATCGTGGCAACCACCGCATCCGACACATTCTTCCGAACGGAACCATTGAAACTGTCGCCGGGACCGGAACCCTCGGCTCCCCTTCCCCTGAGAATCGAACCGACCTGGGTGGCTATTCCGGCGACGGCGGCGCGGCGCTTTCCGCGCGGCTCAACGCGCCGATGGCGGTGGCGCGGGATGCGGCGGGCGCCCTTTACATCGCCGACACTGATAATCATCGCATTCGCAAAATCAGCCCGAACGGGATCATCTCCACCATCGCCGGCATCGGCCCCGTCGAAGTTCCCGGCGTGGAACCTCCTCCCAACACCAGCGATTATTCCGGAGACGGGGGCCTGGCCACTCAGGCGAGGCTCAATTTTCCCGCCGATCTCCTGGTGACCTCCGGCGGAGAGCTTTACATCGCCGACACCGAGAACCACCGGGTCCGCAAAGTGGACACCCAGGGCGTGATCACCACCCTCGTCGGGAACGGACAGAACGGCTTTTCCGGCGACGGTGGCCCGGCGACCGCAGCGTCCCTGAGCCGCCCGCATGGTCTCAGTCTTGACGCCACGGGCGCCCTTTTCATCGCCGACACGGGGAACCACCGCGTTCGGAAAGTGACGCCCGATGGCGTCATCACCACCGTCGCCGGAAAAGGCCCGGCGAGCGCCGATGCCAATGGCGTCCCCTTTGGATCTTCATCCGGCGACGGCGGAACCGCTCTGAAAGCCGGTCTCAACGCTCCCGAAGACGTTGTCGTGGACCCCTCAGGAACGCTTTACATCGCCGACACCGAAGGCCACCGAGTCCGCAAAGTCTCAAAGTCTGGCTACATTACCACGGTCGGCGGCGACGGTCATCCCACATGGTTTGGCGACGGCTTGCCCGCTCGACAGGCGGGTCTGGGTGGGGTGAGGGATATCAAAGTGGACGGCCTGGGAAACGTCTATATCGCGGAGGGTGAGCAGAACCTGATTCGTAAAGTCCTTCCTGACGGAACCATCAGCACAGTCGCGGGGAACGGCGTCATGCTTCGTCCGGCCGGCGGCGCGGTGACGGGCGCCTTTTCCGGGGATGGTGGGCCGGCGCTCCTGGCGTCGCTCAATGATCCGGAAGGAATCGCCGTGGACGCCAAGGGGAATCTCTATATCGCCGACACCTTCAATGACCGGGTGAGGCAGGTGGATGCGAACGGGATCATCCGCACGATAGCCGGAGGTGGAAGCGAACTGAACGACGGCCGCAAAGCGACTCAGGCGAAGATTGTATCCCCCACCGATGTGGAACTGGACGCGGCGGGGAATCTCTACATCGCCGACTCCGGACAGCGCCGCGTGCGGAAGGTAACCCCGGAGGGCGTGATCACAACGGTGATGGGCAATGGGTCCTTCTCAGCGCCTTCCGGCCCTTACGGGGACGGGGAACTGGCGACTGAGGCGTCGCTCTCCGGCGTGGAAGGCATCTTTGTGGATAACCGAGGGCGCCTCCTGATCGCCGAAATGGCCCCGTCACGGGTCCGAAGAGTTGAATTGGATGGGACCCTAAAAACGGTGGCGGGAACGGGCGAATTAGGTTACGGGGGCGATGGCGGCCCGGCTCGGAACGCTCTGTTGAAGTACCCCATGGATATTTGCGTTGATGTGGAAGGGAATCTCTATATTGCCGACAGCGGCAATAGGCGAATTCGTCGGGTGAGAGCGCTGGACGGCGTGATTGAAACCGTGGCAGGTAACGGGGAGTCGGGAACCGCTTTGGACGGGGTTCGGGCGATGGCCGCCACTCTCATGTTCCCGCAGGGGCTGGCGGTGGACCCGACGGGCAACCTGCTGTTCGCAGACATAGACAGGGCGCTGAAGGTGTCCAGCCTCGCAAAAGCCGGGCTGCTCGCCGGAGGCCCCTTCCCGCTGACGGCGCTGCCTCCGCTGGCCGGGGATGATAACAGTGATCGCCAGGTCAATGTGGCCGACGCCGTTTACTCGCTCCAAATCGCTGTGGGCCTGCGGCTCCCGGTGCCTCAAAACGACGTCGCCCGGGATCGTCAGCATGACATTCGGGACACGGTGGCGATCCTGAAATCCGTCGTCTATGGAACGCCTTTGAGGTATCGGTAAGCGCCGAGGCGTCAGACCCATCCCCCCCTCGACAGTTTCAACCGAACGGTTGGAAAGGCATGGGGGGGCGCCTCATGAGTCTGAGGCGGGAGATCAACGGATCATTGTTCCCAGGCCGCTTTCATGCAGCGGTACAGCTCGCTCAGCGGCGTGAGCGCGAGCGATTCGACGGGCGCCGATGCGGCGTGAGGGGAGGGATCGGGGCGCTGAAGCGAAGGCGTGACAACGCCGCTTCTGAGGGCGGAGGGTACCGCGAGAGGCGGAGCCAGGGGGCGCCGCGTGACGAGCGGCGTGTCCGACCGCGAAATCATGAGTGTGAGCGGGCGGGCGGGGGGCTGGACTATGGGCGGGGCAAAGGGTCGTCGGGGAGCCAAAGGGAGACCTCGCGGGGGGGGAGGAGCGGCGCTTAATAACCCAGCAGCATCCGGACGAAAGCGACAACAAAGTAAAGCGCGGCGCCTCCGGCCAGGATGGCGCACACGTCATCCATGAGGCGGCTGCGGAGGATCAATCCGGCCAGCGAGGTCGTCCGGCGGACGCGACGGTTGGCGTGACGAACGGTTCGCGGGGCGGACGCGGGGCGGACGGCGGGCCGGGGTCGGGGGAGCGGTTCG
>JBBRGS010000032.1:0-25906 GCA_038240635.1 Armatimonadota bacterium | reverse complement strand
GCGGCGCACCGGGCGGCTCAGGGGACGAAGGGGAACGAGCGGCTGCGGGCGACGG
The DNA here is from genome assembly GCA_038240635.1 of Armatimonadota bacterium. Taxonomy (GTDB): domain Bacteria; phylum Armatimonadota; class DTGP01; order DTGP01; family JAHWJO01; genus JBBRGS01. The sequence continues at coordinate 25,851 of JBBRGS010000032.1, read as the reverse complement.
TGAACCTGGCGAAGCGGTTGTATGGACTGGGACTGAGCCGGGAGGCGGCGCTGGAGCGGCTTCGGTTTGTGGAGTGGATCATCGGGTTGACGACGGAGCAGGAGTTATCGTTTCGGAGTGAGTTGAAATCGTATGAGAAGGAGGAAGAGATGCCCTACGTCCTGAGTTTTGAGCGGATCGCCCGACAGGAAGGCCGACAGGAAGGCCGACAGGAAGGCCTGGAGCAGGGACTGGTGAGAGGTTTGCAGGAAGGCGAACTGAACGTGAGTCTTCGGCAGTTGCGCCGGAAGCTGGGGGGCGTGAGCGCGGCGCAGGAGGCGGCGGTGCGGAGCCTGCCAGTGGAGCGAGTGGAGGCGCTGGCGGACGCCCTGCTCGACTTCACTTCGTCGGAGGACCTTGACGCCTGGCTGCGGGTGAATTCCTCACCGATCCCCGTCTCCGGCGATTGACCCCTGTGCGTAGGCCCGTCATTGCATTACAGAGGGGCTTTCATTCATACAACTGACCATGCGCCCGGCGCGCCCTCCTACTCCTTCGTTAATCTGGGAACTTTATTAATGAGCGTTCACAAAGCCCAATCTCCAGAGGAAGAAAGGTACCACTTTATCGGGATTGGCGGGGCGGGCATGAGCGCGCTGGCTCGTGTCCTGCTTGCTCGCGGCGATCAGGTTTCCGGCTCCGACTCCGCCGCAAGTCCTACACTGGAAGCCCTCGAAGCGGCGGGCGCCCAGGTGTTTGTGGGGCACGCCGCCAGCCATGTGGGCGATGCGACCTGCGGCGTTTTTTCCGCAGCCGTGAAGCCCGACAATCCCGAACGCCAGGAGATTCAGCGGCGGGGCCTGCCGATCCTCAGCCGCGCGGAACTCCTCGGTCGCCTGATGGATACCCTTCGCAGCGTCGGCGTGACGGGCGCGCACGGCAAATCCACCACCTCCGGCATGGTCTCCGCCCTGCTGCTGGAGGCCGGCATGAACCCCACCGTCCTCCTCGGCGCCGACCTGCCCATCCTCCACAGCAACGCCCGCGTCGGCGACCCTCAGCTCGTCGTCGCGGAGGTGTGCGAGGCGTACGACTCCTTCCTCAGCGTCCATCCGGCCTGCACCCTCATCACCAACATTGACGCCGACCATCTCGACTACTTTGGCGACATGGACGGCATCATGCGGAGCTTTCGGACTTTCGTCCGGGACCTTCCGGCCTCCGGGGCGTTGATTGGGTGCGGGGAAGACGAACGGGTTCGCCTCCTCATGAGTGAGTACCCCGGCCAGCGCGTCACTTACGGCTGGGATAACCGCAGCGACCTGTGGGCCGAGGACGTGGAGATACAGCCTGAGGGGATGCGCTACATCCTGCATCCGCCCGACGCCGAGGCGCTGAAGGTGGCGCTGAGTGTGCCGGGACGACACAATGTTCTGAACTCGATGGGGGCGATGGCCGCCGCCCACTGGCTCGGCCTCTCCTGGACCGCCGCCGCCCATGCGGTCCGCGCGTTCACCGGCGTATCCCGGCGGCTGGAACGGGTGGGGGAAGGCGGGGGCGTTACCGTCTTTGACGATTACGCGCACCATCCCACGGAAGTTCGCTCCACGCTGGAAACCGTGCGCGCATGGCTGAAGCCGAACCGACTCATCACGCTGTTCCAGCCGCACCTCTATTCCCGCACGCGCGAACACCTCGACGCCTTCGCCGACGCTTTCACCGAGCCGGATTACGCCCTCTTCATGGACATCTACGGCGCGCGCGAACAGCCGATTCCCGGCGTCACCGGACAGCTGCTGCCCGAACGCGCGAAACTCCTGCGCCCCGACGCCACCACCGAGTATGTTCCCGACGCCGACGCCGCCGTCCGACGAGTCCTGTCGCTCGTCGCGCCGGGAGATGTTGTGGTCTGCCTCGGCGCCGGGGACATCACCCGCGTGGCGCACGAGATTGGGCGGCTTGTGAGCCTGTCGGAGACCGGCGATGCCGACCTGGAGGATGTGTAGTGCCGACCGACTCTCCCGCATGGCCGGCTGCCGAAGAAGCGCCGCCGAAGCGAAGTCGCGCCGCGCCCAACCATCCCGACGCGCCGTCTGGTTATGTCGGCAAGTTAGTGACCGGGGAGCCGCTGGGCCGCTACACCACGTTTCGCATCGGCGGCCCCGCCCAATGGTACGCCGAACCCGCTCATCGGGACGACCTCGCCCGACTACTGCCGTGGGCGCGGGAGCGTGAACTGCCCCTCACGGTCCTCGGCGGGGGCAGTAACCTCCTCGTCTCGGATTGCGGGGTCGCCGGGCTGGTCATCCGCCTCTCGCGGCTCAAAACCGTCACCATTACGGGCTGCGAAGTCGTGGCGGAGGCCGGTCTGCCTCTCACCTCGTTCCTCCGGCGGATGGCGGATCAGGGACTGGCCGGGCTGGAGGGAGTGGTGGGCGTTCCCGGCGCGGTGGGCGGCGCGCTCGTGATGAACGCCGGAACCCCGCAGGGCGAGTTCGGCGACCCTCTCGTCGAGGCGGAACTCCTCTTCCCCGACGGCGCCATCCGTTGGGTCCCCAGGGAGTATCTGTCGCTGGCGTATCGGCGGAGCGGCCTGAAGGCGCGCGGCGAAATCCTGCTTTCGGTGCGGCTGCAGATGACGGAGAGCTCCCCGGAGGCGGTTCACGCGCGGATGAAGGAGCTCGACGCGAATCGTCACGCCTCTCAGCCGCTCAACTGGCCGAGCGCCGGGTGCGTCTGGAAAAACCCGAAGCCTCACACGGCGGGCAAACTGGTGGACGAAGCGGGTCTTAAGGGTGAGCGGGTTGGCGGCGCGGAAGTCTCCACCCAGCACGCGAACTTTATTATTAACCGGGGCGACGCCACCGCCAACGACGTGACGCGCCTCATGCGACAAATCCGACAACGTGTTCACGAAACTTCAGGGGCGCTGCTGGAGCCGGAACTCCAGCTCATGGGAGATCACGATTGGGAAAGTTAAAGGTCGCAGTGCTGATGGGAGGGCGTTCAGAGGAGCGGGACATCTCCCTGAAGACAGGACGAGGCATCCTCAACGCCCTGGACCCGGCGCGGTATGATGCGTACGCGCTGGACACCGTCGCGGAGCTGAAAGAAGACGGCGCCGAGGTCGCTCCCGGTGGCGGTGGTGATACGGCTTCCGTCTCCACGCCCCCGGTGTTCGTCGCCCCTCAGCGGTCCCTCCTGGAGGTCATGGGGCGCCCCGCCGAGCGCCCCGATGTGGTGTTCATTGCGCTGCACGGCAAATACGGGGAAGACGGGACGGTGCAGGGGATGCTGGAATTGCTCGGCGTGCCCTACACCGGCTCCGGCGTGCTGGCGTCGGCGCTGGCGATGAACAAAGCCATGAGCAAACGCCTCTTCGCCGCCGAAGATATACCGACTCCCCCGTTCGTGGCGCTCGACGACCCGGAGAAAGCCCCGTTTGTTGGAAACTACTTCGCGCTGCCGCTCGTGGTGAAGCCGAACCAGCAAGGCTCCTCCTTCGGCATGACCATCGTTCAGCATAAGTCGGAACTGAAGGCGGCCGTGGCCAAAGCCCTGGAGTTCGACCGCGAGGCCCTCATCGAGAAGTTCATTCCGGGTCGGGAGATCACCGCCGCTGTGCTGGGCGGGAAGGACCCCCAGGTTCTCCCTCTCATCGAGATCGCCCCAAAGCGAAACTTCTACGATTTCGAGGCGAAGTACACCCCCGGCGCCACCGAGTTCCACATCCCGGCCCGCATCACGGCGGAGGAGAGGCGGGCGGCGGAGGAGATCGCCCTGAAGGCCCATCGTGCGCTCGGTTGCGCGGGAGTCTCGCGAGTGGATATGATGGTGGCGGACGATGGAATATGGGCGCTGGAGGTGAACACCATCCCCGGCATGACCGCGACGAGCCTCGTGCCCAAAGCCGCCGCCGCCGCCGGTCTCCCTTACGCCCAACTGTGCGACCGCCTCATCCAACTGGCCCTGGAGGACCGATGAGCCGACGACCCGACCGCTCCGCCCCCCGCCGACCCCGCCGCGCCCGGCCCAATCGTCGTCGAAAGAACCGATTGCCACTCCTCTTCGGCCTCCTGTGCGTCGGGCTGATCGTCGAAGCGGGGTACGCGGGACTCACGTCGCCCCGGTTCGCCGTGCGGACGATAGAGGTGGAAGGAACGCGCAAGGTCTCCAAAGCCGACGTGCTGGCCGCCGCCGCCATCCCTCCCGGCCAGAATCTCTTCCGGCTTCGGGCGGAGAAGAGCGTGAAGCGGGTGGCGCAAATCCCGCGCGTCCTGTCCGTGTCGCTGCGCCGCCGGCTGCCGAACCGCGTCATTCTCCAGGTGGAGGAGCGGCGTCCGGTCGCCCTGCTCGCCGCCGGGACCTCGTACACCATGGTGGATGATACCGGCATCCCTTACGCCCGCTTCGACATGCCGGGCCTGAAGCTGCCCGTGCTGCGGCTGGACCCCGCCCCCGCCTTCTCGCTGGGGCGCCCCCTTGCCGACCCGGCTTTCGTGGCGGGGATGAAGGCCCTGCCCTCATTCCACGGACTCTTCACTCGCGGGGGCGCCCTCCAGGTTGACCGGCAGCGTAATTTTTGCTTTAATGGCGATGATTTTACGGTTCGCCTGGGCCAGCCCGACAACCTCAATTACAAGGTCAAACTCCTCCGGGGACTGCTGGCCGGACAGCCTCAACTCCTTCGTAAGGCGCAATATGTGGACCTCAGCGCCCCGGAGCACCCGGCCTATATGCCCCTCGGCGCGGTGACCGCCTCCGTCTCCGGCGCTCCCTCAGCCTCCCCCCACGCCACCCCGTCGAGCGCTCCACCGTAAGTAAAGGCTCCAGTCAACCGATCCACCGCTACACTTGCGCCCACGCGCCACCGTTCCCGCGTTTCTGTCCCGCACATCGTTCCGAACGCTTCCCGCTTCGTCGTGTCATTCGCGCGTACGCCTCCCGTTCTCTCCTCAGGCGCGCGTTGGGCCGGCTCTCGAAGCGAGCGTCTTCCCGCAGCTCCTCTCGACCTATCACTCCTTTGACGGCGCTCGTCGCGCCAGGGAACGGACATGAGTACCGCGTCGCCCTCCTCTCCCTCCTCCCAATCCCGCGATTGGGTGTGGCAGGTCACTCTCATGAGCGTGGTGCTGGGAGTCCTCCTCGCCTTATCACTGCGGACCCAGCATTTTATTGCGGCCAAAGGCCTACCTCCCCGGTACAGCGCCCTCGCGGGCCGTTACTTTGAGCTGGAACAGACGAACCGAGACTCAGAAAAAGAAATTCACGGCCTCCGCGAAAACATCACCAAACTTGAAGCCGCGCTGAAAGCGTCCGCGCAGAACGATACGGGGCGCCCGCAGGTGGTGGCCCTGTTCAAGCAGCTCCAGGAGGCGAAGCAATTCGCAGGTCTGACGCCGGTGGAAGGCCCCGGCGTGGAGGTCATCCTCTCCGATGCCGCCAACGGCAAGGAGATGGCCAAACAACTCGCCGGGGGGAGCGACCAGGGGGCGGACTTCCAAAATCAACTCTCCAACTTCCTGGTGCACGATCAGGACATCGTGGGGGTGGTGAACGAACTGAAGCAGGCGGGCGCCGAAGCGATCTCGGTGAACGGCCAGCGCATCATCGCCACCAGCTCCATCCGATGCGTCGGCCCCATCTGCTACATCAATCGGCAGCCGACCGGCGGCGCGGCGCCTTACACCATTCTGGCAGTTGGCTCCCCGCGCGACATGGAGAACGGCCTGCGCCTGCCCGGCGGCTATCTGGACACCCAACAGTTGCTCGCCTATAAAATGGTGAGCATCAAGCATCGCCCCAAAGTCGAGATTCCCCCCTACGACGGCCTGACCGTGTTCAGATTCGCCAAACCGACGCCTCAGAAGACCGCGAAGAGCGCCCCCGCCTCTCCCACAGCCGAGCGTACCCCTCTGGGGCTGGTTCCACCGACAGAGCCGCCTCCTTCAGAAGCCCGCGCGGCGACGAAGGACGTGACGACACGCGGCGCCTCCCGATCAGAGGCGCCCCCCAACTCATGGGAGCGGACGCGCCCCGCTGAACCGCAGCCGCCCGCCCTCCAGGGAACCGGCGCCCCGCAACCCCCTCCTCCATTAGTTCCCGCTCCCGAACCGGGCGGCTCCCATTCGGCTGATCCCCGCGAATAAGTTGTCCAGGGGTACAATCCATTGAGTTCACCACTGAGGAAAGAGGCGATGAGGGAGTTGGGCGTGGCGCTGTTGCCGGTCATCGGATTTCTGCTGGGTTTCTTCGCCATCTGGTACAAGAACATCATTATCCCCAGCGAGTACGCCAGCTACATCTCGCTGGCGGCCATCGCGGGTGTGGACACGCTACTGGGCGGCCTCCGCAGCGGATTGGAAGGCCGCTTCAAGAGCGACATCTTCCTCTCCGGCTTCCTCGCCAACACCCTCATGGCCGCGCTCATCGCCTACTTTGGGGACCAGATCGGCCTGCCGGAGATGTACATGGCGGCGGTCGTCGTCTTTGGCCTGAGAATCTTTCTCAATCTGTCGCTGATTCGCCGCCAGTTGCTCGGTCGCCCGCGTCATCGCTCTACCCTCCAGGACGCCGGAGTCAGCGGAATCGCCGCGATGGCCGGCATGACCGGAGTCCCCGCCCCCATCCTCGCCGAGGGGTCCTCACCGCCGGACCCTCCCGCGGACGCCACGGATGCCGTCGTTCGGGCATGAGTGATGCGAAACCCGGCAAGACTTCAGCGGCGGGCGTCGAACCGGTGTAAACGTGTAATGATGAATTCAGTCTGTTCGGCGGCCTCGAACAGGGAGATACCTGAAGCAATGCTTCCCTCCCGATCCGGCAAACGCCATTGGACGACTGTGTTGGGTGTGTGTCGAAGGTCGCCCTGCCAGGGGCGCCATGAGGAGGCGAGAGCGTGAGCGGGGAGATCGTCGTCGGGCTGGATGTCGGCGCCACCAAAGTCACAACCATCGTGGGAGAAACCATGCCAGGCGGCGGCGTCGAGATCACCGGGTTTGGAGAGGCGCCCTGCACCGGCCTGAGACGAGGCTCCGTTGTGGACGTTCCGGCGACCGTTTCCGCCATCCGCAAAAGCATCGCGCAGGCCGAGAAACGCGCCCAGGTGGAAATCAGCTCAGTAACCCTCGGCGTCACCGGGGAACATATCGCCTCCATGACGACCCGGGGCGTTGTGGCGATCTCCCCTCCCGAATCGCGAATCACTGAAGCCGACCTCCAGCGCGTGATGGCCGAAGCCACCGCCGTGCCGTGCCCCCCCGACCGACGGATTTTGCACGCGCTCCCCCTCCGCTACATGGTGGACGGCGCCCGCGTGAACCGTCCGGTCGGTATGGTCGGCAGCCGCCTGGAGGTGGAAACCCACATTGTGACCGCCATCCGCAGCGCCGTGGATAACCTCCTCAACGCGGTGGAGGGCGCTGGCCGCTCCACGGACCCGGACGGCGTGGTGCTGGCGGCGCTCGCCTCCGGGGAGGCCGTCCTCTCCGCCGAGGAGCGGGAGCTCGGTGTCGCCATGGCCGACATCGGGGAAGGCGTCACCGATGTGCTGGTTTACCAGGGCGGAGCGTTGCTGCATTCCGGCGTCATCCCGGTGGGAGGCTGGCACGTCACGCACGATCTTTCTGAAGGATTGAAGGTCTCAGAGGAGGAAGCCGAGCGCATCAAACTCTCCGCCGGGGTGGCCCGACCCGAAGACATTCGGGAAACGGACGATGTGATGGCGACCCGCGTCGGGGGCGAGGAACCGGACCCCATCCCCCGCACTCTCATCGCCGAAATCACCAGCGCCCGCATGGAAGAACTAATGGAAATGATCGTCGCCGAGGTCGGCAAGGCGGGACCCGACGCCGCCAAATCGGGCCTCGTCCTGACCGGCGGAGGGGCGCTGGTGCCCGGTTCCGTGGAACTGGCTCACTCGATGATGAAGGAGACAGAGGTCCGCATCGGACTTCCCCGGTGTGTGGGGGGGATCGCGGATCAATTAGCCCGGCCCGGTTATGCGACGGCGGTCGGCCTCCTCATGCTGGCCGGGCGCCGCCACCACGCCGCCGAAGTCGCGGCGCAGGAGAATGATCACCTGCTGTCCCCGGTGCATGACTGGATGAAGCGGTGGCTGCGCCGCCTGCTGGGGAAAGGTTAGCGAACGAGTCGCTTGCCAGTGGGAGAGATCGAGTGCGATGGAAAGGGCGCCAAACATGCGCTCGCCTGGCTAAGTCTTTAATCGCCCTGTAATGTACGTTATCATATCCCGCAGGACACCTCAGGGTGCCCCGTCGAATGAGAGGATGCTGAGGGACAGGTTCCAACCATCGAACGGCGGTCGGCGCGGATCAGGGCGCTCATGGCGTTTTGGCAATTCTGAAGGACGCCGTCCAGGTTTCGTATTCCGTTTTTCCCCTCCGAGCTTCAACGTTCCATGTGGTTCCTAACTACCTTCGAGGGAGGGTGTTTAAATGCTTAACGAGAAGCCCAGCGGCCCCGGAGCCGATATCCGGGTCGTTGGAGTGGGGGGCGGCGGTTCCAACGCCGTGAATCGCATGATCGAAGCCGGATTATCGGGCGTCCGGTTTTTGGTGATGAACACGGATGCGCAGGTCCTTTCCATGTCCCCGGCGGATCAGACGATCCAGATCGGCGACAACCTGACCCGTGGCCTGGGAGCGGGGGGCAACCCGGAGGTGGGACGGGAGGCCGCCGAAGAGAGCAAGCAGGAAGTCCGCAAGCAACTGGAAGGAGCGGACCTGATCTTCATCACGGCGGGCATGGGCGGCGGCACCGGCTCCGGGGCGGCTCCGGTCATCGCCGACATCTCGCGGGAACTGGGCGCGCTCACCATCGCCGTCGTGACGCGGCCGTTCGGCTGGGAGGGGGCCAAGCGTCACCGGGTCGCGGAGGAAGGGATCAACCTGCTTCAGGAGAAGGTGGATACCCTCATTACTATCCCGAACGACCGGCTCATCAATACCACCGCCAAGGACCTCACCCTGCTCGACGCCTTCCGCGCCGCCGACGATGTGCTGCGTCACGGCGTGCAGGGCATTTCCGACATCATCACCGTCCCCGGCAACATCAACCTCGACTTCGCCGACGTGAAAGCGATCCTCCAAAACGCCGGCAGCGCCATCATGGGCATCGGCACGGGGTCCGGCGAAAACCGAGCGGTCGCGGCGGCGGAAGCGGCCATCGCCAGCCCGCTGCTCGAAAAGACCATCGAAGGCGCGAAAGGCGTCCTCCTCAACATCACCGCCGGCCCCGACCTTCAACTCAGGGAAGTGCTGGACGCCGCGCAGACCGTCACCGCCGCCAGCGATGAGCAGTCGCTCAATCTGATCTTCGGGACCGTCACCGACCCCAAAATGGAGGGTGAAATCCGCATCACGGTGCTGGCGACCGGGTTTGATCCGCTCCGGGCGACGCAGAACCGCCTGACCACCAACGGCATGAAAACCTCCACCGATGCATCCCCATCTTCACGCGCGAACGGAACGGCTCCGCGCCGTGACCCGTCCGTGACGGATGCGTCTTCGCGTCTTCGAGCACAACCTCCTACCAACCCCAACGGCGCTTCCGCACCTGCGCCTGTGGACGCGGCGGAGGAACCCGCGCCGCCTTCCCGCCTCTCCCGACAGCCTCAGCACGACCTGGAGGTGCCCGCCTTCATGAGGAAGCCCCGCTAGGCGTCGGCAATACCCTCCCTTCATCCTCCGCACGGCTCCTCCAATTTTTAGGAGGGCCGTGCGGTTTCTTTTGATCAGGAAGCAGAGCGTTGACTCATTTTCTTCCACTCTTCGCTGAACCGCCAGCAGGGGGTGAGCGCCGAACGCCTCCTACCTGGAGTGGGTAAACCGCCAGGTCCCCTGAAGGGCGCCCCAGGCGGCCACGGCCTTCAGGGCATCCACCGGCAGGAAGGGGAGAACGGCCATCTGGAGAGTCATCATCCAGGGCGCGCCATGCATCAAATGCCACCACGCCGCTCCACAGCCATGAATGAGCGCCACCGCCGCCATGAGCGCCCCGGCGACCGCCCAGCCGCGATGCGTTCGTTCCGTCACGCCACCGACCAGAGCCGCCGCCGCCACAAAACCGATCAGGTAGCCGCCGGTGGGGCCAAGCAACGCGACAACTCCGGCCCGCCCTCCCGCGAACACCGGCAGCCCCGCCAGGCCGAGCAGCAGATATTCAAGGACGGTGGCGGCGCCCCATCGGAAGCCCAGCAGCCCTCCCGCCATGAGGACGAAAAAGACCTGAAGCGTCACCGGCACATCGGTGAAGGGCAGGGGAATCGCCCAGCGCGCGCTTTGCGCCAGGAGAGCGGCCCCCCCCAGGCTGAGAGCGAAGGCGGCGCGCCGGTCGAGAGGGGAAGCGGTCTCCCGATGAGCGGAATATGGAACGGGAATGCGTGTCATGGAGGGGTTTTACTCCTGGACTTGTGGGAAGTCCGGCTGGCGAAGCGATACCTCGCCCCAGGGAAGGAGCCATTCGGCGGCGCCCTCACCCAGGCGAAGCGCTCCATCGGGATTCAATCCAAGGACCGTACCCTGAACGGCGCCCTGGGACAAATTGGCGGACACGGTTTCGCCGAGGAGCGATTCAAGAACCTCCCACTCGGCCAGGAGCGCCGTCGGATCCGACTCCACGAGGGCGCACACCCGCGCCAGATGGACGCCGAGCCGCACGAGCAGGGCGCCCCGATCCCACGGGCGGCCCGTGAGAAGCGCAAGCGAAGAGGCCGGTTTGGCGGGGCGCTCCGGCAGTTCGGCGGCGGACTGGTTCACGTTGACGCCGATACCCGCGAGTACGGCGACAAGGCGGCGTTCCTCCCAGACGGCTTCGGGGAGGACACCTGCCACCTTCTGGCCGTTAAGCGTTACATCGTTTGGCCAGCGGGTGACGGCGGGTTGATGCGTCACCTCCCGAATGGTCTGCGCGACGGCGACGGCCAGTCCTCCCGACAGCAGCCCCAGCCGGTCCACCGGGAGGGGGAATCGCAGCACATACGTCGCCAGGATGCTCCGACCGTGCCCCCCATGCCAGCGGCGGGTGAAGCGGCCCCGGCCTTCCGTCTGCTCCTCCGCCAACGCCAGCGCGCCATGCGGAGCGCCGTCCCGCGCCCAGTTTCCCGCATCCGAGAGAGTGGAGCTGGTGACGAGCCGATAACGACAGGGAGAACCGAGCGCCCCCGGAGGCAGGGCCGCTTCCCAGCGGGAGGGATGGAGGTCGGAGGCGGCTCCGTCAATTAAAGGAAGCGAGGAATCGTTCAGAGCGCGTCTCGGCGGTGTAAGGACACCGGATAAGTCATAGCGGGTTTAACAATTCCGAGGGAATGTTGAAGACAACGACCGTTTGACTGACCCCGACGCCGAAGGAGAGATTGGCGAACACCGGCTGATTGCTGGCGTTGAAAGCGACCAGGCGATACTCGCCAGGCGTCAGGCGGTCGAAGCGGAAGGTGTGGGCCGCGTCCACATGGGTGGCGGCGACGGGAAACCAGTTCACCTCGGTGGTTTGCGTTTGCAGCGCGACGGAGTAACCGACGGGGAGATCGGTGGAGCCGACGATGCCGCCAAACTCCTCGGAGCCGTGGCAACCCGGTAAACTGACCAGAAGCGACAGGCCCGCGCAAAGGAGCAGGAGGTAACGGGCCAGGCGCCGGGGAGGAGCGACAAGCGGCGGGGTCATGGGGAGGCCTTTTCGCCGGGGATCGGCGTGGAACCGGGTTTCACCAGAGGAAGCCCCTGAGCGCACAAGGGACACGACTCGGCGGGGTAACTCTCAATCGCCAGGGTCAGCAGCGACTCGGTGCGGACACCGAAATCGGGCGGGAGGGTCGCCCGCGTCACCAAAACGCCCACCCCAACGCATTCAGCGCCCCACGCGCTCACTACGTCCAGCACGTCGCGGACAGAGCCGCCGGTCGTCAGCACATCGTCCACCACCAGGACCCGTTCGCCGGGGGATAAACGGAAGCCACGCCGCAGCGCCCGGCCATCGCCGTCCCGTTCGGCGAAGAGGCTCCGCACGTCGAGGTTTTTGGCGACTTCGTAGGCCAGGACGACGCCAAGCGTGGTGGGGCCCATCACCACGTCGGGCCGGGCCTCGGCAAAGCGGTCGGCGAGCGCGCGGCACATCCGCTCCACGTTGCGCGGATATTGCAGCGCCAGCGCCTTTTCCAGATAGCGGTCGCTGTGGCGGCCGGAGGAGAGAAGGAAATGGCCCTGGAGAAGGGCGCCCGCTTCGGTGAAAGCGTTCAACGTCTCATGAGGCGTGAAAGAGTCGGTCATAGCGTGGGTTGAAAGCGTGCGGGAAACTTGAGGGAGTGGCCGGTTCCACCGTGCATATTCTTGGCGGGACGGCACGCCTCCTGCAACCGGCCTGCCGTACAGGCTTCAATTGAACGATCAAGAGTCCAGCGACCCGGTAGCCATGGAGGATTGAGAGAAGCGGAAGGCGCCTCCGTGTGGACAGTGGACCGTCAGCCTTAGCTGAATCGCTCCTGCTTCGGGAGAAGACTTGTAGGAAGACCGGGATGGAATTTGTAAGGTAAAAACAAAGCGCTGAAACTAACGCTTTCGGTCGGAGTCAGAGCGGTTGGAGGGTCCCGCACGTCTGAAAAGGTGAGCGGGGACTATCCGGGTCATCCGGCAGCCCCGGATCGCTGGAGATCAGGACGGAAAATCAGCATAGGTGGGGTGAAAATCTCGCAGGGCGCGCCAAAAAGCTGCGGGAACCGTCTACAATCAAAGGGCTTGGCGGCGCCAGGCACGCAAAGAAACGGTGAGGTCACTCAACCCCACACCTTCCAGGCGGGCCAACCCCCACCGCAACACTCAGGCGCCACCATGCGCAAGCTCCATCCCGCCAGTCCGGAGCGGAGTGGGGAACCGTCGGTCAGAGCGGATTACACCTCCTGACCGGACCTAAAACGACCTGGCAGAACGGGTCGCGGGCGAAACCAGTCAGGGGAAGAGGAAAGTAGAGAGAGCGGGGGGAAGGCGAGGCGGTTTGACAACCGAGCGGGAAGGCTGTTACAATCAAAGCAAATCGGTTCTCTGAAGGCGGTGAGTATCCAGTCGGGGTGAAGCCTGCATGGCGGCGTCCCGTCCGCGTACTTTCCTGTATTCAGAGGCCACAGACCAGTGAAATCGCCTTCCGGGTCACGGCTCCGCAACCCTCGCCTCACCCCGAACGTGCCAACCGGAAATCACCAGCGCCACCACCGGTCCACTCGCCGGCGAGTCGAACCCTTAGAGGATGCATGAGCGCCCTTGGGAAGCGGTTCGGGCGCGCAGGCCCTGCCCCGTCATCACACTGATGAAGGAGTCCAAAACAACATGAGTTTACTGCGCATGCGATCTTCCTGGGTCATCCCCGTCGCCGGAATCCTCGGCGCCCTGACGTTGGGCCTCGCCGGCTGCGGCGGCGGTGACAACTCTCCGTTCCCGAGCCCGAACAACAATCAGAACCCCATTAACGTGACGCCGATCGGGCCGCAAGCTGCTCAGGCCCAGATTCCCGTCACTCGCTCCGGCGGTGGCACCCTCACCGGCGGCGGCGTCACCGTGACCATTCCTCCCAACTCCGTTAACACGGATACCACCATCGGCGTGGCCTCGATCCCGAACAGCCAGGGCACCCTGAACACCACCCGGCTGACCAACCCGAACGCCGGCCCTGGCCTCACCCAGATCGCGGAGTTCCAGATCGGCGCTGTCGGCGGAGACGGCAGGATCAACACCAGCTGCACGGACGGCACGATCACCTCCTTCAGCGTGACGCTCTCCCAGGCGCAGGCGGATATGCTGCGCAACATGCTCGGCCAGGGCAGCCTGCTTCAGGTGCGCCAAGTCGTGGGCAACCAGATCGTCATCGTAAACGGCGTGAGCGTTTCCCTCTCCGGCAACACCGCTCTCGTTACGTCCGCCAACCCGATGTCCATCTGCGGCGACTACCTCATCCTCGCGGCCAACCCGAACCATCCGCAGTTCGACTTCGGCAATAACCTGTAAATCAGTCCCATCGGCTCCCGCTGGATCGTGCCGATCCACCCCACGACCCAGCGTGTTCCTGTGCAGCGTCAGACTCAGGGGACCTCATCAGGTCCCCTGTTTTTTTATCTGCGGTCCATTCTGTCCCACAATCGTGTTAGAAGCCTTGATCTCCACACGTACTAAGTCTGGAGACCTCCGCAGATACAGCGTCAAAACACCAGGGTCCCTCCTGGGGTCACGGCTTCTCCCCAAAACATAGATCCACGTTTCCAATCCACTCCGGAGTCTCCCGATAGTCTTCGGCGTGGCGTCTCACGCTCAGCGCCTTCCTTGCGCCTTCCTCAATTGTTCCAAGGAGTCCACTCTTGAAACTGGCTATGAAACCCTTGGGGATCCTTTCCCTTTCCAGCCTCGTGCTGGGCGCTCTCACACTCGGCCTCGCCGGTTGCGGCGGCGGCAGCGACAGCAACAACAATCTTATTGACATCACCCGACCGATCAATGTCACCGTCCGTGGAACTTCGGTCCCCACCAACGGAACGCCTGGTAATAGCGGGGCCACCATTAACTCCGGCGCGGCTCTCTCCGGCGGTGTCCAGGTCGCAACGGTTACTCTGAACAGCGGTAACAATATCGGCATCGAACTGTTTGGCGCGGGGGATACCGTCCTCAATTCAGCCAGTAATGACGACAAAAACAACTTCGGCCCCATCGCCGAGTTTGTCCTTGGCCTGCAAACCGGCTCCACCATTGACCCGACCCAGAATGGTGGGATGACCGGTACCCAAACGGTCACCATCACCGCCGACCCCGCCACGATCCAGCAAATCCAAAACGCCATGAACGGCGGACGAGACCTCCAGGTGCGCGTGGTTACGGGCACGGGTGGCAACGGTATGGCGACGCTCTTTCCTGGCGCCCATGCCACCATCAGCGGCAACACCATCGTCGTGACCGGCGTCACTTCCGGGGACTTCGTGATCGTCCTCACCACCCAAAGCCACCAGCAAATCGGCATCGGCTAAGGTCCTCGGAAGATCATCAACCTGAAACCAGGCAGAGCGGGGAGATTCCTTCGGGAGCCTCCCCGCCTTGATTCCCCCCCTCAACTATTTCAGACATCTTTCTCCAGATTCTTGCAACCGCCAGTCGTCAATGAATTAACGTAACGGGCGCTGATGGGCAGGGTCTATACTGGTAATCACTCGCGCTTCGTCTTCGGGCTGCCCCTATGAAACGCTCCAGGCGTCCATCACTCTCATCCCCAAAGCGCCCCCTCGCGGTCTGGCTGCCTTTGCTTGCCGCCCCCATTCTCGCGGCGGGCGGCTGGGCGCGCAGCGCGGACGAGTCCCCCGCGCCCTCCCTGGAGAAACCCCACGCCCTGCTGAAGCGTTTCTGCGTGCCGTGTCATGCGGAGCTGGACACCCTGGGCAAGCCGGGAGCGCCCAACCCTCACTGGACCAAAGCGCTCACCCGCGCGCGGGAAGGGACGATGCCTCCCAAATCGGCGCCTCAGCCATCCGCCGCCGAACGGGCGCGGCTGGTCGCGGGCCTGACGGCGGCAACTGCTATCAAACCGGCCTCCGACGCCCAAAAGCCGGATGCCCGCCCCCTCAACGCCGCGCCGAACCCCGGTCGCGTCCTGCTGCATCGCCTCAGCCGCGAGGAGTACAACAACACCGTCCGCGACCTCCTCGGCGTGAACACCCGCCCCGCCGACTCGTTCCCCCCCGACGGCAGTGGAGGTGGCGGTTTCGACAACAACGCCGACACCCTCTTCGTTCCGCCCATCCTCATGGAGCGGTACCTCGCCACGGCGACCACGCTCCTGCGGAACGCCCCACCCGAACGCCTCTTCATCGCCCGGCCGGGACCTAAAACGCCGCCGCGCGAGGCCGCGCGCCAGTGTCTCACGCGCTTCGCCACCCTCGCATACCGCCGCCCACTGGAACCCGCCGAGCTGGACCGCCTGCTGAGCCTCTTTCTCGCGGCGGCGCATCAGGGTCAGCCGTTCGAGGCAACGGTGAAGCGCACGATGAAGGCCATTCTGGTGTCGCCCCACTTCCTCTTCCGCGTGGAGCGGGACCGCCCCGGCGCGGCCCCCTATCCGCTCAGCGATTATGAGATGGCGAGCCGCCTCAGCTACTTCCTCTGGGCCTCCATGCCCGACGCCGAACTGTTCCGACTCGCCGCCACCAAAAAGTTGCAGGACCCGGCGGTCCTTGACGCGCAGGTGCGCCGGATGTTGAAGGATGAGCGGGCGCAGGCGTTCACCGCCAGCTTTGTAGGCCAGTGGCTGCGTGTCAGGGAACTAAAAACCACCGCGAAACCCGATCCTGGCCGATTTCCCGACTACACCCCCGTCTTACGAGACGCCATGCTTGAGGAGACGAACCGCTTCTTCGACTCCATCGTTCGCAACGGGGACAGCTTGCTCCTACTGCTCGATTCGGATTACACCTACCTTAACGAGCGCCTCGCCAAACTGTACGAGGTCCCCGGCGTTCAAGGGGACACCATGCGCCGCGTCCCCCTGAAGGACCGCCGTCGGGGCGGCATCCTCACGCAGGCGAGCGTCCTCACGGTCACGTCGTTCCCGCAGCGCACCAGCCCGGTCCTGCGCGGCAAGTGGGTTCTGGAAGAGGTTCTGGGGACGCCCGCGCCGCCCCCGCCTCCGAACGCGGGCGGACTCTCGCCGAACGACGCGCCTGAAGCAGGGATGACCTTCCGGCAGCGGCTGGAGCTGCACCGAAACAAGCCGGAGTGCGCCTCGTGCCACAGCCGGATGGATCCGCTCGGCTTCGGACTGGAGAACTTCGATGGCATCGGGCGGTGGCGGGATCAGATCGGCGGCGTGGCGGTCGATTCCTCCGGCGTCCTCGAAAATGGCGAGAAGTTCAGCGGCCCCGTGGAGCTGAAGCGGCACCTCCTCAGCGAGAAAGACGCCTTCATCCGCAGCCTGACGCGCAAAATGCTCGCCTACGCCCTCGGCAGGGGGCTGGAAGAGTACGACGCGCCGACCGTGACCGCCATCACGAAGCGGCTATCCGCCAACGGCTACTCCGCCACCACGCTGGTAACGGAAATCGCCAAAAGCTACCCCTTCAGGAACCGCAGGAATGGCTGAACAACACCCTCAGGAAGGGAGCGATATGCCCACCTCACACGGGAAACTCACCCGACGGTCGGCGCTGAAAGGTCTCGGCGTCACAATGTGCCTGCCCTTCCTGGAAGCCCTCGCGCCCGCCGTCCTGGCCGCGGAGAAGGCTTTGCCGAACTCCCCGACGGGAGCGCCGGTGCGGATGGCGGTCCTCTATATGCCGAACGGGGTGAATCCCCATACATGGCTGCCGGAGGGGAAGGGCGCGGCGATGAAACTCTCGCCCATCCTCGCGCCGCTGGAACCGCTGAAGTCGGAAATCCTCGTCCTCTCGCAGTTGATGAACAAGCAGAGCATCGAAGGCGACGGCCATTACGTGAAGGTCGCGCCGTTCCTCACCGGCACGCACATCACCAAGACGACCGGCAGCGATCTCCGGTGCGGCGGCGTCTCCCTGGATCAGCTCATGGCGCAACGCATCGGCAACCTCACGCCGCTCCCCTCCCTCGAACTCAGCGTCGAATCCGTCACCACTGGCGTGGACACCAACGTCGGCTACACCCGGCTGTACGGCTCGCATATCTCGTGGAGCAGCCCCACCACTCCCATGACGCGCGAGATTGCCCCGAAAGCCGCCTTCGACCGTCTCTTCCGCCCCCGCCCCACGCCCAAAGCCGCCGCCGAAGACGCCAGCATCCTCGACGCGGTGGCGGACGACGCCCAACGCCTCCGCGCCACAATCGGGAAGGCCGACCGCGCCAAACTGGATGAGTACTTCACCGCTGTGCGCTCTGTGGAAGGCCGTATCCAGGCCGACGCCGCCCGCCGCGCCTCGCAGGTCCGGGAGGACCCCGCCGCCCGCCGCGAGATCGCCCGTCTCGGCGACCGCATCCGCACGGTGTACGACCATCCCGCCGACGGCGACACCGGCATTGACCACACCGAGCAGGTCCGCATCATGCTCGACCTGATGGTTCTGGCGTTCTGGACCGACACCACGCGGGTCGCCACCTTCATGTATGGCAATGAGGTGAGCGGTCGCAACTTCTCATTCCTGCCTGGCGTGGACGGTGGGCATCATCAAATCTCCCACCACGAAAACGATCCGGCGAAGCTCGCGCAGTACCAGCGTATCAACATGTGGCACATCGAGCAGTACGCTTATATGCTCTCCCGGATGCGCGACCTGAAGGAGGGCGACGGCTCGCTGCTGGATCACTCAATGGTCCTCTTCGCCAGCGGGATGAAGGACGGCAACGCCCACGAGCCGCACAATCTGCCGGTGGTTCTGGCCGGGCGGGGCGGGGGAACCCTCGCCACCGGTCGGAGCCTCGCCTACTCACCGAACACACCCCTGTGCGACCTCCACCTGGCGATGGCGAAACGCATGGGCGCACCCCTCGCTCAGTTTGGAGACAGCGCCGGAGAGCTGCCCGGCCTTTCCGACGCCACCTTTATGGGCGCCTAAATCGCCCGGAGACTCCATGCCCGCCTCCCCTTCGTCTCAACCCCTCATCGAAATCTTCGCCATCGGCACCGAACTGGTCATCGGGCGCATCCAGGACACCAATTCCTTCTGGATGGCCGAGCGCATCACGGAACTGGGAGGTCGCCTCCGCCGAGTCACGCTGCTGACGGATGAGAAGGAAGAGATCATCGCCGCCCTGGAGGATGCGGTGAAGCGCGGCGCCGGAATCCTCATCGCCACCGGCGGCCTGGGTCCCACCCCGGACGACCTGACGGTGGAAGCCGTGTCAGACTGGCTGGGCGTGGGCGTGACGATGAGCGACGCCGTGCTGGACGATTATAGTCACCGCCGCAACATCCCGCGCGACGAACTGACCGACAACCTGCTGCGGATGGCGCGCTGCCCCGAAGGGTCCACCGCTATGACGAACCCCGTGGGATGGGCGCCGTGCATCCGCGTGGAGCGGGACGGCGTCAACCTGTTCATCATGCCGGGGCCGCCCCGCGAGATGCAGGCCCTCTTTGATCGGTACGTGGCGCCGTTCATCTCCGCAACCTTTGAGACGCGCACCGCCAGCCTCCGCGTGAACGTGGATATGTATGAATCGGAGGTGTCCCCGCTCATGGAAGCGACCATGGCGGCGCACCCCGGCGTCTATCTCAAGGCGTATGTGGCCCTGCGGACGACGGCGGAGGAGCGGCTTCCCGTGGACCTGGTGGCGACCGGCGACGACGCGGCCGGGGCGCAGGCCCTGCTTCAGGTGGCGCTGGACGACTTCGCGGAGCAAGTGCGCTCTCTCGGTAAAAGCATCGACTATTACGCGCAGGAGTGAGGCGCGGCCCTCACCTTCCACCGCCTCACCGACGCCATAGTGGGCCGGGACGCCCGCCCGCGCGCCGTTGACGCGCCGCCTCCGCCGCCAGAATCGCCGCCGCATGACTCGCCGGGAACGACTGAACCGAGTCGGTCATCGGGAGATGCGCGGTGTGACGGCACGCCTTCCGCATCGTGTCCGACAGCCCTTTGAACTCCCCGCCCACCGCGATGAGGACTGGCGCCCTCAGATCGAAATCGTACACGCTGCGGGTCGCGCCGCTTGTCGCCCCGACGGCATCCACGCCGAGCGTCTCCAGGCGGCGGAGCAGGGTGGCCGAGTCTTCCAGCGGCGCGAGCGGCAGCCGGTCAAAGGCGCCCGCCGAAGCATGGGCCAGAATCGCTTCCTCCGCGCCCCACTCTCGACGGGAGAGGAGCGCGCCGTCCCCGCCGAGGGATTCCACGCAGCGCAGGGCGTATCCCAGATTGCGCGGATCGTGGAAGGCTTCCAGCGCGAAGAGCAGCGGCGGGTGGTCCAGCTGGCTCACCCCCTCCAGGAAGGCGTCCGCGTTGATGTAGCGGCGCGGTTCCGCCTCCAGCGCCACGCCGCCGTGGTTCTCCACGCCGGTTAACTCCGTCAGGCGGCCCGGCGACACTCGGTCCACCGGGATGCGCCGGGCTTCGGCCAGCGCCTCGAAGGGCGCGCGACGGCGGGGCAGGAGGCTGTCAGCGAGACGCAACCGCACGACCTCGCGATTCGGAGATTCGAGAGCGGCGTGAACGGCGGGTTTTCCCACAATCAACAGGGTCATGGCAGAATGTAAGGAGAGGCGAGGGCGCCGCCAGAAGGGAAACGAGAGCGGCGGAACGTCGTCAGGGGCTTGTGGT
The DNA here is from genome assembly GCA_038240635.1 of Armatimonadota bacterium. GTDB lineage: Bacteria > Armatimonadota > DTGP01 > DTGP01 > JAHWJO01 > JBBRGS01. The sequence goes on along the minus strand of JBBRGS010000032.1, from coordinate 5,612 downwards.
TCGCCTTCCCCATGATAGCCTTGACCCGCCCCGGCGGCAACGCAGCCCCGCCGTCTTCCCCAACAGCGCTGTAACGCCTCCACCCTCTGCGCCGCCGCCGCATTTATCCTCCGGGAGACCCGATGCCGTTTCCAACCGAAGCCTTCAAGCGCGATCTCCTGCTCGATCCGGCCCTCCGGTATATGAATGTCGGCTCCTCCGGCCCCCTGCCGCGCATCGCCCTGGGGGCGCAGTGCGACTATCTCCGTTCCAGCAGCAAGGAAGGCCCCGGCAGCTATGAGGCGTTTACCCGGTCTGTCCAGATTGAGGCGGACCTGCGGCGCGCGTTGGCGCGGTACTTCGGCGGTCACGGAGACCAGTATGCCCTCACGCAAAACACGAGCGAAGGCGTCAACATCGCGCTCAACGGCATGGAGTGGCAGTCCGGCGACGAGATCATTACGACCGACCTGGAGCACGGCGGGCTGGCGACGCCCATCTACCACCTCGCCAAAGGCCGGGGGCTGACCGTCCGGATAGTGAGGCTGCTGGAGGGCCAGGGAACGCTCGCCGCGCTGGAGAAAGCGCTATCGCCCCGAACACGCCTCCTCGCCCTCAGCCATATCGCGTACTGCGACGGCCGCGTCCTGCCCCTGGAGCCGCTGATTGAGCGGGCGCACGCGGCGGGCGTTCCGGTTTTGGTGGACGCGGCGCAATCGGCGGGGCAAATCACGCTTGATCTGGAGATGCTGGGGGCGGATTTCGTGGCGATCCCCGGCCAGAAGTGGCTGCTGGGGCCGGAAGGAACCGGCGCTCTCTACCTGCATGGCGATTGGGCGCAGCGCCTGCGGCCCGACCGGGTCGGCTGGGCGAGCGAGATCAGCTTTGACCTCAACGGCGAGTACAGCCTGAAGCCGTCCGCCGCAAAGTTTGAGGTGGGCACGCGGGACCCGGCGGCCTCTCTGGGGCTGACGCTGAGTCTCGACTTTCTGCGGAGTTATGGCCAGGAGGCCATCGCATGGCGGATTCGCGAGCTGTCGGCGTACGCCCGCAAGGCCCTCTCCTCCCTGCCGTCCATCGAGTGGGTGGGGCCGACGGCGGCGGGGCAAACGTCCGGCCTGCTCGCCTTTCGGGTGGGGACACTGGCTCCCGCCGGTATCGCGCAGTACCTCGCTCAGTCGGCTCGCATCATCACGCGCTCCATCCCGCCGCCGCACCCGCCCGCCGTCCGCATCTCACTGCACGCTTACATCACGGAAGCGGACCTCGACGCGCTGGCGGAAGTTCTTTTAGGCATCGAGCATGGCATGATGCGAACCGACCCCGCCCCTCCCCCTGAATGAGCGCGCGAGGAGCGGTGCGCGCGTCCGCCTTCGAGGCGATCATTCCTCCTCTTCGACTTCGAGGCGAACGGCTTCGGCGCGTTCCTCCATGAGGGCTGTGAGACGCTCCAGGCACTCGCGGACGGCCTCAAGCGGGGTGTCGCCGTAGCCGTCCGCCGAAAGAGGGGGGAAGCGGCAGAAGTGCTCGTTGGCCGAGCCGCACTCCGCCGTGGCGTCGCAGTTCCAGCGGAAGGCGTACTCGCCGGGTTCGTCCCATTGGGCGTACTGGAGCGTGACGGTGCGATTGCAGCGATTCTCGCAGGCGACTTTCGGGTTGATGGCTTTGGCGAGCAGCGATTCGAGGGCTTCGAGGGCTTGCTGAAGTTCGTCGGCCAATCTGTCGCTCCATTTCAAAGACGAGGCTGTCGCACGGATGCGGAGGGAACCGTCTCAGCGGGTCAGGATGAGGACCGCACCGAATGAGGGATACCAATATACCGCCGACAGGCCGATATAGGTTATACCACGGCGTGATGGCCTCAACCGAGGCTGACTTTCTGCCACGGTCGGGGCGGAGGCGCACTCATGAACGATCCTTTGAAACCGGAACAGTTTGATTATTTGCTGGCGGAAGCCCGACGCCAGCTGCAACTGGGCGCATGGCGGATGGCGCGGACCTGGGCCTTTCACGCGCGGCAGCTGGCGGGGTCCGACCTGACTCGCGCACAGCAGGCGAACGAACTGTACGCGGCGGCTCAGCGCATCGCATGACTCCCCCTGAGCGCACGGCAGAAGCCGACGATCGGCATCGAAGACCGCGAGGGTCATGAGTAAGCGGAAAGACCGCATCCGCTCAGGCGCCCTGTACGAGAGCGTGCTGGAGATCGCCAGGCGCCCGGAACCTTCCGCCCCTGATGGGAATGAGTCGGCCCCCTTTAACCCGGTTAACCCGGCGCACGAGGCGGGGCCGATCCCGGACGAACTCCTCGCCGCCACCTCCGACTTTGGCGGGTTACGAAGCGATTCCGGCGCCGGGCCACGCGAACTGCCGAAGATGAAGAAGTTTCGGTTCCAGCTGCTGAGCCATTGGATCACCGAACACGTGACGCCGGGCCGCGTCGCCGACATCGGCGGAGGGAAGGGCCTGCTGGCGTATCTCCTGAACGGCGCGGGCTGGCGCGCCACCGTGATCGACCCCCTTTCGCAGCCACTGCCCACGAAGTACCGCGACCTCTCCACCGGGCGACAGGTTCGCATCCCGGCGACGGAGCGAGTGAACCGCATCGCTGCACCGTTTCGCCCTGAGCTCGCGCAGGATTTTGATCTGCTGGTGGCGCTGCACGCGCACGGGTGCAACATCCAAATCCTGGAGACGGCGGCGGCGCTGGAGCGCGCAGCCCTCCTGCTCCCGTGTTGCATCATTGGGGAGCCACTGACGCCCCCGCCCGGCGTGCATTGGCTTCAGTCCGTCGCGGACCACGCGAAGGGCCTCGGCCTCGACGTGACACCGTTCCGCCTCAACTTCAAGGGGCAGAATATCGGCCTGTATGCGCGGCCCGCGGCGACTCCCATGGCGCTGAGCCTCCCCACGCCGCCCCCGTCCGCCGCAGACTGAGGGAGGTCGGGCGACTTTTCGGCGGAACCCGCTCGCCCCTTGCTTTTCAGTTTGAGGGGGGATATACTTAGTCATCTAACTAAGTGGGCCTCGCCCTGATCGCGCATGGCGCGCGACTCTCCCACAAGGATTTTCATCATGTCCTCTCCTTCCGACTCCTCCTCGCGTGAAACGCCCTCCGCCAACGGCGCCGTTCCCTTTGCAAACGGCAAGGCGCCCGCCGAGGCGCCCCGGCCCAACCTCGCGCCCAAACCCGGCTCCCGGCCTCCCAGCCTCAGTGGCGTGAGCAAGGCGTCGCTGCGGCGCGTGGCGGGCACGTTTCTGCCCTACCGCCGCCCGCTGATTCTCATCGCCGTCCTCGTCCTGGCGTCCACCGGACTGGGCGTCATGTCGCCGTTCTTCCTGCGCTCGCTCATCAACGACGGCCTCACGCGCGGGAATATGCCGGTCGTCACCCGGTTCACCCTCCTCACGCTGGCGGTCACGCTCGGCGGGGTCGTCCTCTCCACCGGGTACAGTTACCTCTCCATGCTGCTCGGCCAGCGCATCATGCGCGACCTGCGGGACCGCCTCTACGATCATCTACAGGGGATGTCGCTCCGGTTCTTCACCCAGACGCGCACCGGCGAAATCCAGAGCCGCCTCATCAGCGACGTGGGCGGCATGCAGGGGGTCCTCACCGACACCGCCGCCAACATCCTCTCCAACGTCACCACCGTCGTCTCCACGCTCATCGCCATGCTGTATATGGACTGGCGGTTGACAGCCCTCTCCGTGGGGATGCTGCCGCTGTTCGCGCTGCTCGCGTCGTACGTCGGCGGCCTGTCGCGCACGCTGCGGACGGCGACCCAGGAGCGCATGGCCGACCTCACCGCCACCATGCAGGAGACGCTTTCGGTCTCCGGCGCGCTGCTCACCAAGACGAGCGGGCGGCAGGCCCTCGCCATGAGGAAGTTCGCTCACGAAAATGAGGCGATGACCCTGCTTCAGGTCCGCACGGCGGTGGTGGGGCGCCTCTTCTTCAGCCTGATTCACCTTACGTTTTCGCTCACGCCGGTCTTCGTTTACTGGCTGGCGGGGTATCTCATCATCGTGCGCGGCGACCGCCATCTGTCGCTGGGGTCCATTGTGGCGTTCACGGCCCTGCAATCGCGGCTCTTCTTCCCCCTCACCATGCTGCTCAACGTGCAGGTGGAACTCGCCAGCGCCTTCGCCCTCTTCGACCGCATCTTCGAGTATCTCGACCTGCCCCAGGAGATCAGGGATGCGCCGGACGCCGTGACGCTCGCTCCCGCCGACGTGCGCGGCGAAGTGACGTTCGAGCATGTCTCATTCCATTACGACGCGACGCAGGACACCCCGACGCTGGATGACGTGTCGCTGACCGCCCGGCCCGGCGAACTGGTCGCGCTGGTGGGGCCGTCGGGCGCGGGCAAGACAACGCTGGCTTACCTCATCCCGCGCCTCTACGACGTGGGGGAAGGAAGCGTGCAGGTGGATGGCCACGACGTGCGCGACATGAGCCAGGAGTCGCTGGGGCGCATTGTCGGCCTGGTGTCGCAGGAGACGTACCTGGTGCACGACACCCTGCGCGAAAACCTACGCTACGGTCGGCCCGACGCCACGGACGCCGAGCTGGAGGCCGCCGCCCGCGCCGCCGCGATCCACGACCACATCGCCACGCTACCGGAGGGGTACGACACCGTGGTGGGCGAGCGCGGCTACAAGTTGAGCGGCGGCCAAAAGCAGCGCATCGCCATCGCCCGCGCCATCCTCAAGGACCCGCGCATCCTCATCCTCGACGAGGCGACCAGTGCACTGGACACTCAAAGCGAGCGGCTGATCCAGGACGCCCTCGCGCGGCTGTCGGCGGGGCGCACCACCTTCGCCATCGCGCATCGGCTCTCCACGGTCATGGCCGCCGACCAAATCCTCGTGCTGGAAGCGGGGCGCGTGGTGGAGCGCGGGACTCACGCGGAACTCCTCGCCGCCGATGGAGCGTACGCCCGCCTCTACGCTGCCCAGTTCCGCGACGGCGACGAGAGCGGGGATGCCGTGACCGATCCGCGCCATCGGGCGGCGTCGCCGGGTTAACCGCTATAATCGGTCTGAGGAGGGCCTCCGATGCCGACGAACGAACAGGAGATCATTGAGTACGTCCAGCGCCTTTCGGTAGAGGCGCGGGAACGCGGGATGAAACCGTCCGCCCTGCACCGTCTCCCCCTGGAGGAGCGCCACCGCATCCTTCAGGCGTGCGCCGAAGACGCGGCGGGCGAATATGATGCCAGGGAATGGGAGCAGTGGCAGGGGGGAGATATACACGGAAATGGTGAATCCCCTCCATGGGCGGGGACTTAGCGGGAGGTGATTCCTCCGGCGGAAAGCGAGCAGGCATGGCGAAGCGCGCCAAACTGGAACAGACCTGGATTGGGAAGGAGAACCGGCCCCGCCTTGATCTCCGCGTAATGCGACAACGATGGGCCACGTGATGCTATGGCGGCGCGTTGTTCCGGCGGGAGGCGGCGCGGTACAATAAAGCCGCGCTTCGCCGTCGTTCGCTTTTCAGGGCGACCCCGCTCCTTCTCCCCGGACTCCCTTTGCCGACTCTTTCGCTCAAGGCTAAGGCGACCACCCTCATCGCCTCCACCATCCTCCTGACGATTGTCGGAGTGAGCATCGCCACCGTGCTGCTGCGC
>JBBRGS010000031.1:0-26506 GCA_038240635.1 Armatimonadota bacterium | reverse complement strand
GGCGAAAGCGTCTCATGGGGAACCGGTGACGGTCGCGTGGCCACTCCTTACAGTAGGAATACTGGTGGCGGCCTGCGCCCTGCCCCACGGCGAGCGGTTTCGCATGGGGGGCCTCACGGCGCTTGTCCTCGTGGCGTTCACCGTGGAGGCGTGGCGCGGGCAGCCGCATCCGTTCCGACGCCTCGCCGACGCGGCCTTCATCGGCGCCTATGCGGGACTCTTCGCCGCGCCGGTGGCCCTGCGGATGAACACCTTGCTGGTCACGATGCCGTCTGGCGCTCAGGTCGAGGCAGGCGCGCTGGGGACGCTCACCGCGCTGCTCCTCGTCTGGGCGACCGACACCGGCGCCTTCTTCGTGGGGCGAACGTGGGGACGCCGAAAACTGGCGCCGCGCCTTAGCCCGAATAAAACGTGGGAAGGCGCCATGGGGGGCTGGCTCGCGGCGGCGCTGATCGGGTGGATGCTGGGCCATTGGGGGGGCGACCGCATCCTCCCCGGCGGCGAGGCGTCCGGCCTGGCGCTCGGCCTGCTGGCGGGGGCGTGGGCGCAGGTCGGCGACCTCTCCGAGTCGGCGCTCAAGCGGGACCTGGGCGTGAAGGACTTTGGCGGCTGGCTCCCTGGCCACGGCGGCGTCCTGGACCGCTTTGACAGCTTTCTGTTTGTCTGCCCCCTGGTTCACCTCTGGATGACGGTCGGGGGAATCCAGGGGCTGGCCGCCTTCGCCTCTCGTTAGCTTCGCTCGGCTGAAGCGCCGAACCGCCTTCACGTTGACACCCGAATCCAACCCCTTCACGTTGACACTCGCCCCTGTGGACCATTACACTCCCAATAGATGGAACCGAGTCAGGAGGAAGAACCTGTGACGCACATCCGCGCCTCTCGCGTGCGGCTCGCTTCGGCGGCCTGGCGCCCGTCAAGTCGCTTCCGCGCCGTCCCGCAGTGGGGGATGGTGGCGGCGTTCGTTCTCGCGTGGAGCGCCTTCGCGGCTCGCCCTGTCCCCGCAGCCGCCGAAATTACCTTGTATCGCGGGGAGCCGGTGGCGACTCAGGGCATCACCCTGGGCAGCTGGGGCAGCGGATACGCCGCCGAGTCCCAGCGCGTCTTCATGACCGGCTCCCACTCGCTCGAACTCAGCACCGACGGCTACTTCGCCGGAGGCCGCCTCGACTTCACCACGCCGGTGGATATGACCGACGCCTTCGCCGAGCCGAACGCCTACCTCGTCATCATGGCGAAGTTCCAGGGCATCGGAGAGGACAACGACTACAGCGCCGGCAGCGGCTACTCCCGCTCCTCCATCGCGCCGGGCCAGGCGTCCACCGGAGAAGCCGCCGGTCCCAAAATGAGCTTTTTCCGCGTCGTCGCCACCGTCAACGGCCAAAACCTTGTCGCCGAAGATCAGCCGGTGGACATCACCAACACCGAATCGGGCTGGACGACCCTCTCCGTGCCGCTTTCCGCTCTCAAGGGGCCGCGCACGCCAGGCCGATCCATGCTCAGTCGCCTCGTGATTTTCGGCGACCGACCCGACAAGTTCAACATCGGCGACATTCACACGTCCATTGACGAAAGCGACCTGTACCTCGACGAATCGCCGGAGGAGCAGACGGTCGGCCCCGGCGATCCCGTTCAGATCACGGCGGTCGCCAGCGGCGGCCTCGCCAGCGTGGAGTATATCTGGGACTTTAACCGCACCGACGGCCTCCAGGAGGAAGCCTACGGCTCCACGGCCTACCACACCTTCACCAACCTGGGCGACTATACCGTAACCCTCCGGGTGCGAGATATCAACGGGGTGAAGCCGGAACTCCGAGAGGAATTCAAGGTCACAGTCGCGCTCTAAGGCGCCGCTTACGCCATCAGGCTCACTCACCGATCACCGTTATCCCTTTCGCCCGGAGCCTCCCTCCGGGCGATTGTCGTTCTGACGCTGCGACTCTCCTTACCGCCAACTTCAATGGAAAGCTTTCCTCCGATGTCCTTATCCTCCGAAACGCCTTTAACCGTCTACGACACCCTCATGGAACGCGGCTTTGTGCGCCAGGTCACCGACGAAGCCGCCGCGCGCAAAGCCCTCGCGGAGGGTCCCGTCACCTGTTACGTCGGGTTTGACCCCACCGCCGACAGCCTTCACGTCGGCCACATCATCCCCGTGATGGCGCTGGCCCATATGCAACGCGCGGGGCACTTCCCCGTCGTGCTGGTGGGAGGCGGCACGGCCCTTGTTGGGGACCCGACCGGCAAGCAGGAGTCGCGCCCTATTCTTCCAGTGGAGGCCGTGGAAGCGAACGCCGCCTGTTTCGCGGAGCAGATTGGGCGGTATGTGGACCTGGACCCGGCCCGCGCGCTCACCGCCAACAACGCCGACTGGCTGCTTCATCTGAACTATATCGAGTTTTTGCGCGACATCGGGAAGCATTTCAGCGTCAATCGGATGCTCGCCGCCGAAGCCTATAAAATTCGGATGGAGACCGGCCTCAGCTTCCTCGAATTCAACTATCAAATCCTTCAGGCTTACGACTTCCTCAACCTGTTCCGGCGTCACCAGTGCGTCATGCAGATTGGCGGCGATGACCAATGGGGCAACATCGTCGCCGGGGTGGACCTGATCCGCCGCGTGGAAGGCCGGGAAGCGATTGGCCTTACTTTCCCGCTCCTCACCACCGCGCGCGGCGAAAAGATGGGGAAAACCGTGGGAGGCGCGGTCTGGCTCGACCCGGCGCGCACGTCGCCCTACGACTATTACCAGTACTGGATCAACACGGACGACGCCGATGTGGAGCGGTTTCTCGCCTTCTTCACCTTCCTGCCGATGGAGGAAGTGAGGCGTTGGGGCCGCATGCAGGGCGCTGATCTGCGGGCCGCCAAGGAGGTCCTCGCGTTTGAAGCGACACGGCTCGCCCATGGGGATGCCGAAGCCGAAATGGCGCGGGAGGCGGCGCGCGCGGCGTTCGGTAGCCCCGGCGCGGGCGGGGTCGTGGACAACCTGCCCACGACCGAGGTGGACGCGGCGCGGGTGACGGCGGGCATCGGCGTCGTGGACCTCCTCGTGGAAACTGGCGTGCGTCCGAGCCGCAATGAAGCGCGCCGCCTCATTCAGGGCGGCGGCCTGCGGATCAACGACGAGAAGGTGGAGGACGTGGACGCGGTCCTCGGCGCGGATCGGTTCCCCGACGGGGCGCTGACGCTGCGGGCGGGTAAGAAGACCCACCATCGGGTGGTGGTGAAGCCTGGCTGACCCCTCCTCCTCCCACGAGAGGCGGCCCAGGGGAAGCCTCTCCGCCGAAGCGACACTGAAGTTCACTCTGTCGCCCGCCACCGGGCCGCTTCAACTGCCAGCGACCCGATGGCGGGTTGATGGGGTCTAGTGCCGGTCGTCCTCTTCGTGGAGGTCGGTAAGGATGACCCGCGCGTCCGCGACGTAGGCGCCTTTCCCTTCGGCGTAGACGATGAGCGGGTTCACGTCGAGTTCCGCGATCTCCTCCAGGTCCAGGGAGAGCTGGGAAATGCGCTGAATGCACTCCACGACCTTCCCCTGATCCGTGGCCGGAGCGCCGCGATACCCTTCCAGCAGCTTGCGGGCGCGGATCGAGTGGACCATCAGCTCGGCGCCGAGTTCCCGGACGGGCGCAAGGCGGAACGTCACGTCCTTGAACACTTCGACGTAGATGCCACCAAGGCCGAACATGACGAGTGGGCCGAACTGCTTGTCGCGCTTCATCCCGACGATGGTTTCGAGGCCCTGCGGCACCATCTTCTGGAGCAGGACGCCCTCGATCTTCGCGTCGGGGCAGTGGGTCTTCAGCGTCGCCATCATCTCCGTGTATGCGGCTTCCACTTCCGCCGCGCCGCCGAGGTTCAGCTTCACGCCGCCCACGTCGAACTTGTGGATGATGTCGGCGGAGAGGACCTTTATGACGATGGGGTAGCCAATGCTTTCCGCCTGGGTCGCCGCCTCCTGCGCGGAGTGGGCGATGCCCCAGCCGGGCACGGGGAGGCCGTACGCCTCCAGCAACTCCATGGATTCCGACTGGGTGAGGGAGAGACGGTCTTCCGCGCGTGCTTTGGCGATCAGCGCCAATCCGGCATCCTTATCGGCTTTATACTCCCGTACGGTGGTGCGCGGGCGGTTCACCCATTCGGAGTACCACGCCAATTTCTCCAGCGCCCGCACCGCCGCTTCAGGGAAACGGTAATGCACCATATGGTTCTGTTCGAGGACCTTGATGCCGTGCGAGAGGTCCACGACGCCCATGAAGCAGGTCAGCACCGGCTTGTCGAGTTTCCGGCCCGTTTCCGCGATCACTCCCGCGATCTCTTCGAGGTTGGTCATGGACTGCGGCGTGGCGAGGACGAGCAGGCTGTCCACTTCGGGATCGGCGGAGACGGCTTCGAGGGCGGCGGCGTAGCGGTCGTCGCGGGCGTCCCCGATCACGTCCACCGGGTTGTTCAGCGACGCGGTGAGGGGGAGTTTGGGCCGCATCGCCTCCACGGTGTCGGGCGATAGTTTGGCGATCTCCAGGCCGTACCGGATGCAGGCGTCGGTCGTCATGATGCCGGGGCCGCCCGCGTTGGTGATGATGCCGACCTTGCGGCCTTTAGGGAGGGGGTTGTTGGCGAAAGCGAGCGCGTAATCGAACAGCTCGTCCACGGTGTCCACGCGGATGACGCCGCCCTGCGCAAAGATCGCGTCATACACCTCCTCGCTGCCCGCCAGGGAGCCGGTATGCGACGACGCGGCCTTGGCGCCTTCAGGGGTGCGGCCCGACTTCACCACAAGGATCGGCTTGGGATTGGTCCCCTCGCCGGTGATCTCGCGGGCGACCTCGATGAAGCGCGCGCCCTGGGAGAGGTCCTCCACATACATCAGGATGACGCGGGTATTGGGATCGTTGTGGAGGGCGCAGAGGAGATCGAGTTCGGTGGCGCCGGCCTTGTTCCCCATGCTGATGACCTGGGAGAAGCCGATTCCCTCGGCCTGGGCGTACTCCAGGACGGCGGTGCAGAGAGCGCCGCTTTGCGAGATGAAGCCGATGTGGCCTCTGGCGGGCATGGCGGTGGCGAAGGAGGCGTTCATCTGCACGTTGATGTCGGTGTTGATGACGCCGAGGCAGTTCGGGCCGATGAGCGCGATGCCGTAGCGGCGGGCGATGGCCTTCACCGTCTCTTCGAGGGTGTACCCTTCGCCGCCGATCTCCTTAAATCCGGCGGAGATGACGATGGCGCCCTTGACGCCCTTCTCGCCGCACGCTTCGATCACATCGGGAACGAGGCCGCTCCGCACGATGATGACCGCCATATCCACTTCATCGGGGATGTCGGCAATGCTTTTATAGCAGCGGACGCCGCTGATGGCTTTCGCCTTGGGATTGACGGGGTAGATGACGCCGGTGTAGCCGCCGGTGATCAGGTTGGTGAGGACGGCGTTCCCGACGGTCCCCGGTTCGCGGGAGGCGCCGATGACGGCGATGGAGGAGGGGGCAAGGACCGCGTTGAGGTTCATCCGCAGTTCCTTGAATGAGCAATGAGGGGTGCAATTGTCCGAAGGCGCTTCCGTAACCATGAGTTCCTTCCTTCTGTTCCGGCTATTCCGGGTACCGGGCGGGAGCGTCCGCCGAAGGGTTCAGACCGGGGATGTTGCGGGTCGTGGAGACGACGAGGGCCGCTTCCAGACTCGCACAGGGGGATTGAGACGATTATGAGGGGAGGCGAAGAGTCAGATGAGTCAGAGGAGTCAAACGAATGGCCCCTGAGGGCTGCTCAGGAGCCAGGAAAACGAGGGGGTGGTAATCGGGGCGAAAACATCAGTGACGGCGCTGCGAACGCGGCGGAGGGGCGTCTTCCGGGGCGTCCAGGCGCAGGAAAGGATCAGGGGCATCCGGGGTTCGGATGGTGTAGGCCACAACGATTCCGAGAGCATCTCAGAGCATCTTGACGCACCGCATCACGGAGGTCAACGGAGGGGGGACGGCGGCGCGGACGAAGGGAGACTCATGCGCCGTTACTATGACTCTCATCGGCCTCTGTGGGCTTTTGCTTCAGCTGAACAGTGTCGGTACACCCCGAAGGGCGCCGGGGAACCATGTTTCTCGGCTCCTCAACGCCCTCCTGGGAAGAGCAGTGAGCGGACTTTAGCCGTCGCGGAGGGAAAAGCGGGGTCTCCGCGACGGCTGGCGCTCGTTCGGGCTACGGCAGGCCGGCGACCATGCGAAGGATACGCACGGCGTCCGCGATGTTAACCTTGCCGTCACCGGTCACGTCGCCCGCCGCGATCTGCTGCGGCGAGAGGGTAATCAGTTTGGCGGTGTACTGCAGCACGAGGATCACGTCCTGCACCGTCACCTTCGTGTCGCCATTGACATCGCCGGGCTTGCCTCCGATGCCAATGGAGAGCTTCGTCGTCGCCTGAGCGGTTCCGGCGGGCGATTCGCTGTTGCCCACTTTATCAGTGGCGACGCTGAAGAAGGCGTAGCTGCGGCCATTCACGCCGTGGTAGACGCCCGATGACGCCGTGGTTTGATTGAGCCACAACGCGAACGGCTTGCCGTCCTCGGAGACATACACGTCGTACGTCCCGATCCCGCTTCCTTCGTCCGTGCCGGTCCACTGCACGGGGAAGTTGTCCACCGTTACCGTCTGAGGCAGCGGCTGCACGTGGCTGACGGGGCGGGTGTTGTCGGCGGTGCGGATGATCTCCGGCGTGACGATGGGCGGGTTGAAGTCGAAGAAGACCTGTCCTTTGGCCTTAATCGCGGAGCCGGTCGTCAGTTGGGTCTTGGGTGTCGCGGTGAAGGCGACCCAGCCTTCGCCCCTGGGCGGCGCGGCGTTTGGTGGGAGGTTGATGCCGGGCAGCATCCAGGTGAGGGTGCGGCTGCCGGGGTCGAAGGCGAACTGGACATTTGCCATCGAGGAGCCATCGAGCTTCACTGAGGCGGGATCAAGGCTCGGATCGAGTTTCAGCTCGACGCGCACATCTTCGGCGGCGGCGAGCGCGGCGGGCAGGTTCTCGAAGTGGATCATGTAGCGCATGGGCGGGGCGCCCGCGAACCAGTTCTTGTCCGGCACGCCGGCGGGGGTCGCCTCGATGTCGTTCGGGTCGTAGCCGAAGACGATGCGAGTTTGCTTGTCCGGGCACGGGTTGGCGGTCGGCAGCACGGGGGTCCCACCCATCAGGTGGTTCCACTTACTCTTCAGGCTGTCCCACGTGCTCTGGTTTTTCGCCTTCTCGTCCATGGCGATCTTCAGGAAGTGGATGACCTCCATCTGATTCAGCCCGTCCATGATCTGCTTGTCGGTGAGTTGGATGCGGTTCACGTCCGGCCCGTAGAGGGAGGCGATGGCGGTCATCAGCTGGGTGGCCTGCGTGGAAGCGCTCAGGTCGTTGAGGTAGCTGACGAAGTCGTGGAACTTCTCCGGCGGGAACTGCTGGGTGGGATCAAGGCCCATCTGCGTCATGTAGTTGCTGCGGGCGTTCTCGTAGGAGTTGAACCCGGATTCGATGACGGCGTTGTTCACCTGCTCCGCCGCAAACATGCCGGTGGACTTCGCCAGCGAGAGGTAGCCCAGCACCGGCGACACCGCTCTGTCCGCGATTTCGCCGACAACCAGGTCCAGCGCGTCCGTAGCGGCGGCGGAGTTCTTGCCGCACTTCACGTGCTGGATCATATTGCGGAGGGTGAAGAGCGCGCTGGCGGCTGAGCTGGCCTGAAGCGGCCCAGGGCCACCCTTCGACCGCAGCCGGGAGAGCGTTCCACTACCTCCGCCCAGCGACGCCAGCGTCTGATACCGGCTGTAGTAGCCGCTGTCGAACAGTGTCGTCACCAGATCGCCGTAGGTTGCGCGGAGGCGGAAGGCGTAATCCATCACTCCGGCGGTGTCCAGTCCCTTCAGGCCGCCCAACGCGAAGGCCATGTCCGTATTCCACGCGCTGTTGGCCTGTTGTTGAATGGCGTCCGCCGCGATGCCCGCCTGCCCGGTGATCGCCAGCCACTGGGCGTTGTTCACGGAGCCGGAGACAATGGCGTAGATGTTCAGCGTATCGCCGCCGTTGATCAGAGGGTTGGCGCCGAACACCACGTCGGGCGGCACAACGTAGGTCCACGGCACGTTGACGAAGCCCCCGGCTTTCACCGGCACGGCGACGTTTTCGATCCAGCCGTAATCGCTCGCCTCGTGAACGAGGAGGCGGCTGCCTTCGGGAAGCGCGTCCGTCACCAGCTTCGGCTCCGGGTTCATGTAACTGGGGAAGCCGAAGGTGACCACCGCGACTCCGTCCACCGAACCGTGGTTTTCAAGGCTCCAGAAGTGCGTGACTGCTTTGCCCGGCAGCTGCGGGATGACATCCGTCTGCTCCACCGTGAAGAGCGGTATGGCGGGCGGAACGTCAATCCCCGTGGTCGCTGAGGCGCCAAGGACCGCGCCACCGGCGTCCGTCGCTTTGTAGCCGTAGGTCCCGGCGGGAGTTTTCGGGAAGTGAGCGGTGAGGGACGCTCCGTTTCCGCTGGGGGTGACTCCCGTGGAGGTGGAGACCGTCTCGCCCGCCCCATTGGTCAGAATCGCCTTAGTGGCGGCCCCGAAGCCGGTCCCGTTCACCGTGACGAACAGGGAGGCGTCCGCCGGGTCTACCGCCACGCCGCCAGGAGTGAGGCCCGCCGCCGGAGCGGGGTCCACGCAGCTGAGGGTCATCACGTCACTGACAGCGGTGAGGTAGTTGAGAGACTGGTTGGGGTCGGCGGTGGGGCCGAGGCCGAACCCGTTGCCTTCAAAGGAGATGGGCCACTTGCCCGCCTTGAGGCAGCGCACGTTCATCGAGAAGGCGGTTTGACCCACCTTGAGCGGTCCAACGCCACTGCTTTCGTAGAAGGTGCCCTGAGTTGAGCCGCCGCCGGTGCCGCTCCAGCCTGACGGAACTCCGAACCCTTCGATGAGGATGGCGCGGGGATCGAGGCCGAAGTGAGTGATCATGCCGCTGAACGGTTTCGGGGTGGAAACGAGCTTGGCTTCCACCGTCCCCACCGTGCCCACGGGAATGTCGGCGGGGGCCAATGCGAAGTGGAGCGCCCGACCCGCCTGGCTGAGGACCTTCTCGCGGAAGTTGAAGCCGTCGCTCAGCAGGTAGATGTTGCTCACGCCGTACGTCTTCGCGCCGACGGGGGATGTCAGAAGCAGTTGCACGCCGTAGACCCCGTCGGCCAGGCCCTCGTTAGCCAGATCAATCGGGTCATGACAGCCGGTTCCGGACAGGGTTTTCGGCGTGGGGCCGGTGATCTTAACCTGCCACTGTCCATCCACGCAGAATTGCTGAGTCGCCGCTCCGTCCCCGGCAAGCGTCGCGTGCTTGCCCGCCTTCCAGTCGAGGGAGAACTGGACGCCGCCGAAGTCGAAGGGGAGTTGGAAGAAGGTTGGGTCGCCCTTGCCCTGCTGAGGCAGGACCTGACTCCAGACCGCAAAGGCGGAGCCGTCGGGAGTCACCTGGGTGTCGTCGCTGGAGAAGAGGGGCCACGGCACGAACGCCGCCGCCGCGTCTCCGGTCGCCGCCGTGCCCGCCTCCGCCGCGTTGCCGATCCAGGGCTGGAACAGCACGCCGTCGCCCGCCGAATCGCCGATGGTGACCAGCGGGTTGCGGGTACTTTTCGGGCCGTTGGGGTCGCCCCACCAGTTCAGGACGGCGTTGACAAAGGTGTTGGGAGTTTCCGTTCGCACGCCAAAGGTGTTGTGTTCGATGGAGTTGCCGGTCATCACCACGGCGGCGTTGTTCCGCACGCGCACGGCGTCGGAGGCGTTGTCGTGGAAATGATTGTGGCGGATCACCACATCGGAGGTCTCAATGGTGAGCGCGCCTTCGCCGTTGCTGCCGGTGTGCGCGATGTCGCAGTAGGAGAAGCGAGCGCCCGCCCCTCCATGGATGAAGAAGCCGCGCCAGTCCGACGCGCGAGGGGGGACCTGCGCGGACATGAACGTAATAGGGCGTCCGGGAGCGCCGGCGGCTTCCAGGCGCGTGCCGCCGTTGATCTCCAGGTAGCTCCCGCCCGGCCAGCGCACTTCCACGCCGGGGCTGATGGAAAGCGTTGTATTGCCCGACGTGCCGATCGCGCCGGTGGGGTAGTACGGGTAGCCGACCAGATTCCAGGTGGTGTCCTGGTTGATGGCGCTGGCGCCCATGATCACGCCGTCAGGCCGGTTGTTTTGCATCGTGAGGCCCGTTCCAAAGTCCGGGGCCGTCATCGAGTTTTCAAACACGAACGCGGGGCCGTTGCAATTGGTAATGGCGAGCGTGTCAAAGGTAGGCGAGATACTGCCGGAGAGGCGGAGACCGGCGGCGTTGCTGTCATGGATCGTCGTTTCGGCGATACGAACGGCGGAGGTTTCGATCTTGATCGCTTGCTCGTTCGTCCCGCCGCCGTACGCGATATCGCAGAAGGCGAAGCGCGCCTGCGCCCCCCCGTGAACCCAAATGCCCCGCCACTGACCCGCCTGGGGCGCATCGTTCCAGGGAGACATACGGATGAGCCGACCGGGCGCGCCTTCCGCCACCAGGCCAGTCGAGCCGTTGATGTCCAGGTAGGCGCCGGCGCTGAACCGAAGGTCCACGCCCGGCAGGAGGGTCAAAACAGAGTTGCCGTTCAATCCAATCGCGCCCGCGATGTAGTACGGATAGCCCGACAGCGGATAGGTGACCGAGCGGCTGATGGCGCTGGCGACGACGACGACGCCATTGGGGCTGCACTCCTTCAGCGTGAGGCCGGTTCCGTAGTCGGGCGTGGCGATGGCGCCTTCGAGGAGAATGGCCGCTCCGGCGCACTTGCTGATACTCAGCTGATTGAACGTGGGAGAGACGTTGTTGGAGAGGCGCAGGCCGGTGGAGAGGCTGTCATGGATAGTCACGCTTTGGAGAGTCACGTCCGACGTTTCGATTTTCATCGCATGCTCGTTCGGACCGCCCGCGAACTCCACGTCGCAGAAGGCGAGGTCCGCTGTGGCTTCCCCATGCACCCAGACGCCGCGCCAGTTTCCGGCGGCCTGGGGGGTTTGGGCGGAGGTCAGGCGGATCCGCTGGGTCGGGGTTCCCTGCGCCTTTAGGTGGGTCTTCCCGTTGATCTCCAAATAGGCGCCGGCGGGCCAGCGGATATCCACGCCGGGATTGAGGGTGAGCGTCGCGCTATTCAACGTACCGATGGCGCCGGATGGGTAGTAGGGATAGCCGACCAGCGTGTAGGTCGTGTCTCGGTTGATGGCTCCTCCGCCCAGGACTACGCCGTCGGGATGGTTGTTTTGCAGCGTGAGGTTCGCGCCGTAAGCGGGAGTCGCGGTCACATCTTCCAGCAGAATGGCGGCCTGGGCGCTGTTTGAGATGCTCAGGTGATCGAAGGTGGGATTTTGCCCGCCCGCCACTCGGATTCCCGGTCCCGCGCTGTCACGGATGGTGGTGTTGAGGACCTGCACTTCCGAGGTTTGGATACTGAGGGCGTGTTCATTCACATTGCCCGCGTACTGGATGTCGCAGTAATTGAAGTTCGCCTTTGCACCGCCGTGGACCCAGGTACCGCGCCAGGCGCCAGCGGCGGGAGTCTCGGCGGCGGAGGTGAACTTCACATGGCTGCTCGCCGTGCCGACCGCGTTGAGCTGGGTTCCGCCGTTGATCTCCAGGTAGGAGCCGCCGGGCCAGCGCACTTCCACGCCGGGATTGAACGTCACGGTCGCGCCGTTCACCGTGCCAATGGCGGAGGTGGGGTAATAAGGATAGCCGACCAGCGTGTAAGTGGTGTCCCGGTTGATGGCGCCGCCTCCCATAACCACGCCATCAGGGCGGTTGTTCTGAAGTTTGAGGTTCGTGCCCCAGGACGGTGTGGAGTTGAAGTCTTCCAGATAAACAGCGGCCTGATCGCAGTGGGTGATGGTGAGATTATCGAACGCGGGATTTTGCCCGCCCGCAACACGGATGCCCACTCCCGCGCTGTCGTGGATGGTGACGTGGCTCAGGGTGACATCCGGAGTTTCGATTTTGAGAGCGTGTTCGTTCAGATTACCCGCGAAGCCGATATCGCAGTACGTGAAGCTGGCCATGCCGCCGCCATGCACCCATGTGCCCCGCCAGTCCCCGGAGCGGGGGTCGGTCTGATCAGCGGTCAGGCGGACGAGAGAGTCCGCCGCGCCGTTCACGATCAGTTTGGTCCCGCTGTTGACCTCGAAGTAGGTCCCCTTGGCGAACCGCACTTCGACGCCCGCCTGAATGGTGAGGGTAGCGCCGCCGATAAAGCCGATAGCGCTGTTAACAATGTAGGGGCTGTTGGCGGCGGTGAGGGTGGTGTCCACGCTGATGGGGCCGTTGAGGGGGGTGGAGGCGCCGGCGATTCGGGCGCTCCCCGCCATTCCAATCAGCAGAGCGGTGAAGATCGAGAGCGAGAGGGCCTTCCCCAGGTTTCGGTAAGGAGGGAGAGGCGAGGCGGCGGCGCGCGGCGCCGGGCGGCAGAGATCATGAACCCACTTGCTGACGGTGAACATGGAGACCTCTCAAGGACGTGCGGCGTGGAATGGAGGCTGCGGAGGACAGAACCCTTGAGACGCTTGCTCAAGACGACAAGGGCCTCTTCTGAACCTTATGGAAACCATTATATAAGGTTTACAACGACTTTGTTGGAATCTCCGGCCTCCGTGGAAAACTGGAGCCGTCAGGGGGACAAAGAGGCCTTATTGCCTCCGACGTTTCGGATCACCCCACGATTCCATGGAATTATCCCATTCACCGAGCATCATCATGTGTGACTGTCTGGCGCACAAGACTTACTGATCCCACATACGGGAATCGCAGAATTCCTCTCATAGGGAATAACGGATAAATCGGAAGGAGGCGCCGGGTTGTTCGTCGCGCGGAATTACGCCTGCCCGGCATCCGACGACGGGGGAGTGGCCTCATGCGCGTCTGTCGGCGGAGCGGCTCCTTTTGGAGCGTCCAGAGCCTTTAACGCTTCGTCCCAGACGGTCTCGGACGACGGCCTGGGGGCGCGGGAGGAGCGGGCGCGCCGGAATCGTTCGATCACCAGCGCACGCAGCTTCCCCCAGGCGTCGCGGTACACGCGCTTCACCTCCTCCTCGCTCATGTGGCCGCCGCTTTCAAACCACGCGATGGCGGCCATTCCCAGGGCGGCGGTTCCGGCGGCGGCGTACGCGGCGCTGGTTAGGCTTCCGGCAAACGGGAGGAGTTTGATGACCTGTCGATACCCTTCGCGAAGGACCATTCCCCCGGCGAAGACGCCGATCAGTTCGCGCGCCCGCGTCATGCTGATCTCATAGCCGTACAATTTCCCGATCTCCAGCACCATGAGGCCCTGGATGACGGTGAGCGGCACAATATCGGCGACGGGGAGCGGCTCCCATCCCACCGCGGCGGAGAGGGCGGCGGAGGTGGCGACCCGCTGGCGCGCGACCTCCCGCTGATACTGAGGCAGCAGATCGACCATATCGTTGATCACGCGGGGGTCGAGGAGGACCAGCGCCTTCATCAGGTCGCCCAGGCGCTCCCCGGTTTTGCACGAGATGGGAACGACGGAAACTCCCAGCAGCTCTTCGGCAGAGAGGCGGGACTCCGTTTCCCGGCCTCGCACGAGGTCCATCTTATTGAGGGCAACGAGCGTCGGCTTGCCCAGCCCCTTGATTTGGTCATGGATGGCCCGACTGCCTGCGGTGATTCCGCTTCCCGCATCGAACAGCAGCAGGATCATGTCGGCGGCCTGAGCGGCTTCCATGGCGTTGCGGGTTCGCGCCTCGCCGTCGGCTTCATCCATGCCGGGCGTGTCTGCAATATGAAACGGGCCGACGGGGGTCCAGTGCGACTCGCGCGTCGTGCCAGGAACCGGGGAGACGGTGGCGACCTCCTGCCCCATCAAGGCGTTCAGCAGGGAGCTTTTCCCGGAGTTGACCGGGCCGACGATGGCGATGTCCACGCTGTCGCGGTCGAAGGTGGAGCGGGCGCGGTCATACACCGCCTGCAACAGCGACCGGAGCGGTTTAGGGATGGAGGGCATGCGGTCGAGCAGTTTCTCAGCGCGTTCCCGCTGCCAGGGCGGCATCTCGTCCTTCCAGGTGTTGAGATATTCGCGCCAGTCGCGCGGCTCCGACCGTGGCTTTTCATTGAGATCAGGCATGAGTTCTCCAAATATTTCGAGGGTGGGGTAGGATGGTTCCAAAGCGCTCCCGGAATGCGGCGGGGGCCATCTCCGGTACTGTACCCGGTACTGTACATGGTATGAACGGGAAGAGGAGCAGGTTCATTGGGGAGAACCGGGCGAACGAACCGGGGTTTTCCGAAGATGCGCAGGGACTATACACCTGACTTAACATGCAGGAATCCGGAGATGCACGGAGACGGCCTGTTGTTATAACTATTCCGCAAACCGCTATAATCAAAAAGGCTCTGTCCGGCACCCCCATTCGGGAGGGCACAGGATGCTGTTGGATTTCCCCTCCCCCTTCGTAGATTCACCAGACCCTCCCCTGCTCTATCGCATCCTGCGCCCTCCGAAAGCGCGGCCTTTACGAGGATTATGTTCAGAAGCGACGGCCCGAAACTTTTGGCGACCGTGTTAGTCTAAGGCACTAAGATCATCAGAATCAGGACCTTCAGCGCACGAACCGTCTCTGGCGCCCGTTAAAGCGTGGCGAAGCACACCATAACCCCCTCCTCTGTCGCTTATGAAAAAGGGTGGCTTACCGATGACAAACCTTCTTCGCATGCGAATGATGGCCAAGGGCGCGATTGACTGTGTCCTGATCACCTTATGCTATTTTATGGCATTTGCATTGCTGTACGATTTAGATGTACCGCCCTTTGCTTATCTGTTTATGATGAAAACGGTGGCGGTCGTCATCTCGATCCGATTCACTACTTTATGGCTCTTTAGCCGGTATCAGCCCGCCTGGCGGTACGTCAGTCTTCACGATCTCAGCCAGATCATGGGAGCGACAGTCGCCAGCACCTTCTTCATCGCCGGAGTGTTCCACTTCTGGTCGCCTGGCAGCGCCCCCCGCACGATTCTCGTGATTGACGCGCTGCTCAACGTTCTGCTGCTGCTGGGTATGCGTGTCTTCTTCCGCGTCAGTTTTCCCGTCTACCATCGTGTCCTTCGCACGTATGGGGAACACGACAAGAAGCCGGAACGCCGTCGGGTGCTCATCATCGGCGCTGATGGGATGGGGGAACAGGTCGCACGCGAGATTGGCCAGGTCCCGTATAAGTGGGACTTTGTCGGCTTTGTGGATGACAACCGCGCTCGTCATGGAGGTCGTATCCACGGACGGCGGGTTCACGGCCCGATTTCCAGCCTTCCCATCGTGCTGGAGACTCTGGCCGTGGATGAAGTGCTGGTCGCCCTCTCCAATCTTTCCGGCCAGGAGGTGAGTCGCATCGTCTCCCTGTGCGAGAATTCGTCCGCCCACCTCTCCATCGTGCCTCCAATTGACAATATCATGAAGAACGGGGGCCCCGAAATCCGTGACATCAAGCCAGAAGACCTTCTCGAACGGGAACCGATTACGCTCGATTCCAAACCTGTGGAAGAGTTCCTCACCGGCCAGGTCGTCCTGGTCACCGGGGCGGGGGGGTCCATCGGCAGCGAAATCTGTCGCCAGGTCGCCGCGATGAAACCGAAACAACTGATCATGCTGGGACGGGGCGAAAACAGTATTTTTGAAGCCCTGTATGATCTGAAAGCAAAACTAACCCAGCCGGACGGGTCTTTGCTGCTGGACCCCATCCCGGTGATCGCCTCCGTGGAGGATGAGGTGCGGATGCGCGCCGTGTTTGACACCTATCGGCCGACGGTGGTGTTCCATGCCGCCGCGCACAAGCACGTCCCCCTGATGGAAGCGCACCCGTGCGAAGCGATCCAAAACAATGTGCTGGGCACCCGCAACGTGATCAATCTGTCGGATGAGTTCAAGGTGAAGAAGTTCGTCCTGATCTCCACCGACAAAGCGGTGAACCCCACCAGCGTGATGGGCGCCAGCAAGCGGATCGCCGAGATGACTATGCAGGCCAAAGCGGCTCACAGCGAGACGGTCTTCGTGGCGGTGCGGTTCGGCAACGTCCTTGGCAGCCGGGGCAGCGTCGTCCCCACCATGAAGAAGCAAATCGAACGCGGTGGCCCCGTTACCGTGACCCACCCGGATATGACGCGCTTCTTCATGATCATCCCCGAAGCCGTCCTGCTCGTGTTGCAGGCCGCCGCCATAGGGAACAATGGCGAAGTGTTTGTGCTGGATATGGGCAGCCCCGTTAGGATCATGGACTTGGCGCGGAACCTGATCCGCCTGTCGGGCAAAATCCCAGACAAGGATATCGAGATCAAAATCGTCGGCATGCGGCCCGGCGAAAAGCTTCACGAGGAACTGATGACGGCGGAAGAAGGAGTCAACGCCACCCAGTACTCGCGCATCAGCGTGACGAAGGGGCAAGTCGGCCAACTCTCCCGCGCCGAACTCTCTCAAATTCTGCGGGACTTCGAGACCGCCGTCCTGACCTCCGACTCCATCCACGTGAGACGCCTCCTGTGGCGAGCCATCCCCACCTACTACCCTGACGAGAAATACCGCAAAATCCTACTGGCCGATCCTCCGCCCCGCCCCGCCCCGGCTTCCCCGAACGGAACCGCCCCCCAGCGCCCCGCCGACTACAATCGCCCCTTCTCCAGCCATCCCTACCGGGACGACAAAGACCTCTCCCACAACGGAAACGGAAGAGGAGGCGACGCGGTCATGACCCAGGTGGTGGACCTGGACGAAGAAAGGGATGAAGATGACGAGTAGATGCTAACTCCCAATCCAGTAGTGGACCCCACACTCGCCTGCGCCCGTGTCGCTTCCTTCGCCGCACGGGCGTTGCGCTGTCAGGCATCCCGTGACATTCGGCCTGCACTCCGCCGGGAGAGTTTCCGCGTGATTTACAGGCCCCAGTCGCGGCGAAGCGCGCCGTAGGTCGTTTCGCGGCCACGCTCCAGCCGCACAAACCCCCAGCCACAGCCGACTTCCACACGCTCCTCGCCAAAATGAAGCGGCGCCGGAGTATGCGCCGGGTCCAGCATCCAGTAATCGAAGAAGCCGTCTCCGGTGACGCGAATCGTGTAGCGCCCCCCCTGGACGAGGGTGAAACTTGCCTGTACCCGCTTCCGGGCCGCCGGTTCGTGGCAGGCGGTATACTGCCCCTGCCGCCCCTCCTTCGAGAGGGTCCAGGCGCGATTCGAATCGTTCGTCCCCCGAAGCCGCACCGCATCCGAGCCGCGCCCGATTTCGCCGCCGGTATGGACCAACGGCCCGGTGTCCGTGCGCCACTCCACGCTCCAGCGGGACTCCAGGGGCAGGGAGGCGCCGTCGCGCGGCAGGGCTTTGGGGTGCAGGGGCCGGAGGAGTGGCGCAAAGAGTGTCCAGTCCATCCGTCCGGGCTGCGCCGGGGTGATCAGCGCCGCGTCCAGCAGATACTCCGAACAAGCCGCCAGGGTACGCCGAAAACCCGCGCCTTCCTCATGCCCCCCTGACATGGAGCGCACCATGACAGGGCCTTCAGTGTCACTCAGATCAATAACGGAGTGAGCGGGCGCAAAGCCGGTCCAGGCGACCCCGTCGGCTGCGAAGGCGATCGCATCGAGCCAGGGAAGGAGGATTTCCCACCACACCGGTTCAGAGTTCACGACGACCATCCTCCCTGGGGCGAAAGGCTGTCAGGTTACCCATAGGATAGCGCCCTCGCCGAAATTATGGCCCTCCGCATGGAGTACAACCAAACGGCCCGCCTCCCGGAAGAGGGGCGAGCCGCTGGTTGTTGAGCGCTGATACGGCTGACTTATCCAGCCGGGAGAGCCGGTTTGCGATCAGCGATCGCTTCAAGGACGGGGCGCGTCTCGTCATCCCGCAGGAGGCGGAACTTATTCTCCCGCTTCGTGTATCGTTCGAGCAGCCCGGCCTCCACGATCAGGTCATTCGTCTCCGCAAGAAACCGGCGAACCTGTTCCTCCTCGGTCTCTGCCCCGCCCAGCTCGGCCTCCTCTTCGGGGCTGCGGAACGCGGAGTAGCGCCGCCCCGCCGACCAGGCGAGCAGGGATCGTTCCAGGGCGGTCTTCACGTCGGGGAAGTCGCCCGATTCGCCGGGCTGGAGGTATCGAAGCATCCGGTCCTCGGCGGCCTGGGTTCCAGCCACCACGGCGTAGCGGGAGTACGGCGCGAACTCCCCGTCGTAGTTGAGGGTGAAAAAGAGGTCGTCCTGGGGGTCCCTGCCCAGTTCGGCGAAGAGGCCGCGCAGGACAAACGGGCCGCTGAACGGGTCGCTGAACGCCTTCTTCATCGCCGGGCTGATGGCGAAGCCGACGATGCGCTGGGCCGACACGTCGTTGGGGCTGCGGACGAACCCTTCCTGATGCGCCAGGTCAATCGCCGAGATGCGAACGGTTTCGATGTCGGATTGTTTGCCGACGCCCGCGTAGAGCAACGTGTCGTAGATCTCGAAGATTTTGCGCTGATGGCGCCTCAGCGTGACCATGAGCAGCCCTTCGGCGCACGCCACGCCGATGACCGGGCTGCCTTCGCGCAGAATATTCTCGATATACTCACTGCGGTGCCGGACGTTCTCGTTCCAGTCGTAGGGGCTATAAGCCATGCGGCTCCTCCGGGAGGTCGGTTTCGCTCGAACCGGGGGAGAACCCGGCCTCGGCGACGGCAGTGTTGGCCTCCTGCACCTCTTCCTCGGTGACGGTCTCGATGCCGTCGACGGTGAGGACCTTCACGGCGGGAAGAATTTTGGCCGAGCCGCCGGTGGCCGAGTCGAGGTCCGCCGCGATTTCCAGCAACGCGAGGGCGTCGCGGAGGGCTTCATCGCGCGGCATATCGGTGAAGCGGCGCTTCGTCTTCACGATGTACTCGAAGACGCCGCGAATGCGCTCGGAGCCGGACCCCGCCGCCGCGTATTCCGGCGTCTCGAAGCGAGCGCCCATGCCGTCGAAGAAGAAGATGCGACCCTCTTTGAGGTTTTTGTCCCACGCGCTGACAATGGGGATGAATCCGCCGATCCCCGCCATCGCCATTTGCACATTCTGCTGCATCACGCGGGTGATCTCGTTGAGCTGGCCTTCGAGGCTGAGTTCCTGCAACTGACTGCGCTGGTAATACTTGAATGCGGTGCGGAGGTACTTCACCACTTCGATGGCGCGCGCGTAGGAGCCGGACAACCCGATCAGCATATGGTCGTTCACCGGGAGTATTTTTTCCGCACGGTCATACATGATGTAGTTCCCGGCGGTGGCGCGCCGATCTCCCACGTTGATGACGCCATCGCGGAACTTAACGGCGATGACCGTGGTGCCGTGGGTGTCCTGGATCGCGGAAGAGTCGCCGGCGAACGGGGGCCGGGTGAGAGGCATCCCCGCCGCTTCGAGGAGGCCGAGGAAGTCGCCGGGGGCAACAACAGAAGCTGGGGAAACGGGGGCCGGAGCCGAAACATCGAGAGGGGGCAATGGCTACTCCCCGCTTCGCTGACGATACCGTCGGGCCTGGTCGGGGTCCACGCGGCGCATCCGTTCCAGCAGGTCCTTCGCGTTGGGCCTGCCGACTTCCGGCTGCTTCGGGCCGTCGCCGGCGGGGCCTTCGCGACGGGAGGGCTGGGGGGGAGCGGGGCGGGGAATGCGCTCCTCAAACTGAACGAGAGGAAGGACGCGGTTCATCGGGTATTCCTTTCAGGGAGGTGAACCTCCGCAGGTGACGGGCCGCTTTTGGGGACGAACTGGCGCGTGAAAATCCGGTTGCGTTCGTGGAGGCGTGTTCTGATTCTGTTCAATTCCTGGGGATCGCCTCAAGTGATCGCCCGCCCCGCCATGCGAGGAATCGCTGGCTTCCGCGAGCGACGGCGCATCCTCCGAACGCAGCCCTCTCATGTCATGACACGGTTTGCCCACCGGAAGGCGCTCCGAACTGTAACAGAACGGTATAGGAAGCGGCGACAGTTTCGCCGAAATTATAAATGGGCGCGTCCGCCCCTCCGCATGACGCCTGTGATCCTTCTCCGGTTTCTCCCGCCCAGAAAGGTTGATTCACGTGTCTTCCTCTCCGTCTCCCGCCATCACTCGCCGCCGCCTCCACGACGGCTGGCGCTTTATGGAGGTCCCCCTCGAACGCTCCTCGCCTGCGAACCGGCTGCCCTGGCTGCCCGCGCAGGTCCCCGGTCACGTCCACCTTGATCTGACGCGCGCCGGGGTCATTCAGGCCGTGAACGACCGCCTGGGCGAGCGCGGCGCCGCCTGGGTGGACGCCACCGACTGGATGTATGAAACGATCTTCACCGTGGAAGGCGCTCCCCCGGAGAACGCCCTGCTCCTCTTTCACGGCCTGGACACCGTGGCGGAAGTAGCCCTGAACGGGGAGCCGCTTGGCGCCGCCGATAATATGTTTATCCCCCACGAATTCAGCGTGAATGGCCTGCTGAAGACCGGGGAGAACACCCTCCGCGTCACCTTCCGGTCGGCCTTGAGGGTCGGGAACGAACGTCATGCCGCCTGGGACGCCTCTGGCAACGACACCCTGCCGTTTGACTGGCAGGCCTGGAACTCCCGTTCCTTCCTCCGCAAGGCGCAGTATATGTACGGCTGGGACTGGGGTCCCGAACCCGTCTCCTGCGGCTTCTGGCAGCCGGTGGAGCTGGTGACGGTTCCAGTCGCGCGGCTGCTCGACTGGCGGTATGAGGTCATTTTTGAGGAGGATGGCGCGGCGACCGTCACGCTGGAAGCCTTCGCCGAGCGCGCCCCCGGAGCGCCCGACTCCCCGCTGACTCTCGTGGTGGCGCTGCCGGAAGTCGTCGCTCGCGGCGAGGAGCCACAGCCGAGCGGGGTGGAAGCCGTGACTGCCACCTTTCCCTCTGGCGAGGGCCGCGTCGGCGCCACGGTGACGCTGCGCGTGGAAAATCCGCGTCGGTGGCGTCCGGCGGGACACGGCGAACCGGATGAATGGAGTTATCCCGCGCTGTACGAGACAGAAATCACCCTCCATTGCCAGGGCGAGGAACTGGACGCCAAAGCGGCGCGGATCGGGCTGCGAACGGTGGAACTGATTCAGGAACCCGGCGTGGACGGCGCCCGCTCCTTTCAGTTCCGCGTGAACGGCGTGGACACTTATATGAAGGGCGCCAACTGGATTCCGGCCAGTTCGTTCCCTTCCACCGCTCCGTTCGTCCTGGATAACGGCGAGGTTCTCATCGGCGACGGCTGGGCGGAGGGCGACCGCGTGGGGCCGCTCCTCGAAGCGGCGGAGCAGGCCGGGATGAATATGCTGCGGGTGTGGGGCGGCGGCCTGTACGAATCCGAGTACTTCTACTCTCTTTGCGACGAGCTCGGCCTTCTCGTCTGGCAGGATTTCCCCTACGCCTGCGCCTACTACCCCGACACCGACGAGTACGCCGAGGCCGCCCGGCGTGAGGCGACCGCCGCCGTCCGCCGCCTGAGGGTTCACCCCTCGCTGGCGATTTGGTGCGGCAACAACGAGAACCATCAGCTCTACCACGACGGCTGGGGCGGCAACCGTCCTCCGCGCTACCTCGGCGAACACCTCTACCACGAAGTCCTGCCTCAGGTCACTCAGCGGGAGGACCCGAACCGGCCCTACTGGCCCTCCTCGCCGTACCTGGGCGACAACCCCAACGACCCCACACAGGGCGACCGGCACGACTGGGACGTGTGGCACGGCGTTGGCGACTGGGTTCATTACCGGGGAGACCGCTCGCGCTTCTGCTCGGAGTTCGGCTTCGGCTCCTCGTGCGGGATGCGCGCGTGGAACACCTGCCTCGACGAGGCGGACAAGGAACCGCATTCGGCGGCGGTACGATGGCATGACAAGACCCGCAAAGGGTACGAGACCTACCTCGGCTACATCGCGCTGCATTACCCGGAGCCGGTGACGCTGGAAGATTTAGTCTACACCAGCCAGATCAACCAGGCGGAGGCAATGAAGTGCGCCGTGGAGAACTGGCGCCGCCAGAAGGGCTGGAACTGGGGCGCGCTCATCTGGCAACTGAACGACTGCTGGCCCGTGCAGTCATGGGCGCTCATTGATTACGAGGGCGAGCCGAAAGCCGCTTACTACTGGGCGAAACGCGGCTACTTCGCGCCGGAACTCCTCTCACTGGTCCAGGAGGGCGACAAGGTGGTCGCTCACCTCACCAACGACCGCCTCCAGCCGATCCAGGGCGTGGTGAATCTCACCCTGGAGACCTTCGAGGGGGAGCGGCTGGCGGAAACAAGTCATCCGGCGTCCATCGCGGCCAATGGGACCGGCGTCGTCGCGGCCCTCGATCTCGACGCCGCCGCCGGCCGCGAGCGCGAGGTGATCGTCTGCGCCGACTTCCTCCCCGATGCGGAGAGCGCGGGAGCGGCGACCTCCAACCTGCTCTTCCTCGCCGAGCCGAAGGACCTGGCCCTGCCCGACCCCGGCTTGCAAGTTACAGTGGAGGAGCAGGACGAGGAGGCGTTCCTCGTGCGGGTGACGGCGAAGCGGTTCGCGCCATACGTCTGGCTGAGCCTGAGCGACACCGCCGAAGAGTCTGGCATAGTGGAATGGACCGACAACTTCCTGCACCTGCGCGCCGGGGAGACGGTTGAACTGCTGATGTACACCTCCGGCCTGCTGCAATCCCCCGCCGAAGCGCGCTCCCGACTCCGCATCCGCACGCTGTAACTCACTCGCCCCTTCTCCTTCCCGCTTTGCGCTGCGGGTCGGAGGGGGCGCCATTTAAGGCTTTCCAGCCCGTTTCTTTCTCTCAAGTCCAGTTTCCTGGAGACCCTCATGGCCATTCGCCTCGCCTGCAATCCCGCCAGTTACGGCCCCTACGCCGACGCCGCCTTCCCGCACCTCCAGGCGCTGGGAGTGCGCTATGTGGAACTCCCGATGCCCGCTCCCGACCGCCTCAACGCGCTGGAGGAGGACCTGGAACGGTACGGCCTCACCGTGACGAGCCTGATGGCCGACTGTCCCATCACCGAGGAGGAGGTCGCCCATCGGTTTCATCGTCCGCTGCACGTCGCCAATCGGCTGGGAACGGGTATCCTGTTTGTGAGTGTCCATTCCCATGGAACCCCGCTCGACACGGTATACCGTCGCCTCCGCGAGATTGGGGACGTTGCCGCCGACCACGGGGTCAAAATCGCCCTGGAGACGCACCCCGACCTCGCCAACAATGGCCGCGTGGCGCGCCAGACGATGGAAGCGGTGAATCACCCCAGCGTAGGGATCAACTTCGACACCGCCAACGTCCTGTATTATGCGGACGGTCCCTCTGATACACTGGAGGAACTCAAACTCGTCCTGCCCTGGGTGGTCAGCGTTCACCTGAAGGATTACTCCGGCACAGGGCCGCAGCAGTGGGCGTTCCCCACACTGGGCCAGGGGAGCATTGACTTCCCGGCGGCGATGCGCCTCCTCGAATCGCGCGACTTTGACGGCCCGGCGACGCTGGAGATCGAAGGCGTGGAAGGCGAAAGCCTCACCCAGGCGGAGACCGAGGAGCGAGTCGCCGAAAGCGTCCGCGTCGCCCGCGCGGCGATGGAGTAGCGCGGCGGTTTTGGGGCGGCGAGGGTAGTGCGCGGCGCTCCCTTCGCACAGGCGCCCCGCCGCCGCTCCCGAAGGAACCGGTTCGTTGTCCCTTTTAGCAACCCGATAGGGGTGTCGGCATGAAGGTCCTCCTCGCCGAAGATGACGCCATTCTCCAGCGCCTCCTCCAGATTCTGATGACCGGGTGGGGGTACGACATCCTCATCGCGCCCAATGGAGCAGCCGCCTGGGAGGCGTTCCAGACCGGCGAATACTCGCTCGTCGTCACCGACTGGATGATGCCCGAAATGGACGGCGTGGACCTCGTGCGCCATATCCGCGCGTCGGACCGTCCGGGCTACGTCTACATCATCCTCCTCACCGCGAAGTCCCAGAAGGACGACATCGTGGAGGGGATGGAGGCGGGCGCCGACGACTTCCTCACCAAGCCGTTCGACCGCGACGAGCTGCGGGTGAGACTGCGCGCCGGAGAGCGTGTCATCGCCCTGGAGCAGACCCTCGAACACCAGAACGCTGAACTGCGGCAGGCCCGCGAGCTACTGGAGGAGCGCGTGCGGGAGCGCACCGCCGACCTCGCGCTGGCGAATGAAGCCCTTCACAACGAGATGAGGGAGCGCCAGAAGAACGCCCGCGAATTGCAGGCCGCCCAGCTGCAGCTCATCGAGAAGGAGCGCGAACGCAAGGAGTTCTACAGCGAAGTGGTGCGCAGCGTCACTCTCAACAAGGTGCACCTCGTGGACGCGGCGGACATTCCGGTGGAAGGCGAGAGCATCCTCGACTTCACTCTGGCCGAGATCGAAGGGTATCGCGAACTCCGCAATCAGCTCCGCGCGCTGATGGAGTCCACCCGTATGCCGCCTCAGATCATCGGGGATTATATGCTGGCCGTCGGGGAGGTCGTCACCAACGCGCTGAAGCACGCGGGCGGCGGCCGCTGCGAGGCATGGCTTACGGAGGACCGGTTCATCGTCCGCATCACCGACCACGGCGGCGGCATTCCGGCGAAGAGTCTGGCCGCCACCATCCTCATGCCCGGCTTCTCCACCGCCGTCAGCATGGGGATGGGGTACACCATCATTCTGCAAACGGCGGATCGGATGTGGCTCGCCACCGGACCTGGTGGCACCGTTGTCCAGCTCGAAAAATGGCTCAATCCCGACGACAAGCCGGACCCGTACTTCGGGGCGTCGCTGGAACGCTTTTGACCTCCCGCAAGCCTTGCCGAAAGCCTCTTCGGGAAGACACCTCCTTCCCCCTTCACGCGCCCAGGGAACTCCATGCCTTCGCCTCCGTGTGTCCGCCGCCGTCTCGTCCCGCTCGCCTGCGCTGTTCCAGTACTGCTTGCGCTGGGGGGCTGCAAGAAGCCGATTCCCATTAAGGAAGTCGCCTCTGACCCGAAGTATCTCGGCTACGAGGTCCGCATTCGGGGCGCGGTCGTCTCCAGTTTCACGCTCGGCGTGAACGCCAAACACGCGTACTACATCGTAAGCGATGGCACGGGGCAGATGGCGGTGGAGACGCAGCAGGGCGCGCCCCTGAAGGACGCGCAGGTCACGGTGAGGGGCCCTCTGGAGAAGATGCCCGCGCTGGCCGTGCCCATCGTGAAGCCGTTGCAGCTGGCGCCGCTCTACCTCACGGAGCAGGAACGCCAGGTGGAGGAGGCGAAAGGCCCGTAGAATTTGTGATACCTGGTGGCCCGGCGAATGAATTCGCTGCAACCAGAACACAAAGTCGGCCTTCGCCGACTCCAGTACCATGAAACCCGCGCAGGCGGGTTTCATGTCTTTGTTGCCGCGAATTCATTCGCCGGAGGCCCGTGATGAAAAGAGGAGTCCTCGATGCGCGAACCGTACACTCATAGGACTTACGCAAGAGCCATCCTGACGGTTGGAGCCTTGAGTTGTTGAACGAGGTAGTCATGGAGCAATCCGTGTTTGATCTGATAGACCGTAAGCCCGCTCTGATATGCCAGGGCTTTCAGGCGGGTCCAGACCAGCAGGGCACAGGCGATGTGATTGCGCTGGATCCGACCTTTCCGACATTGGCACTGCTCGATCCCCGTCAACTGCTTTGCTTCGCGGTGAAACTCCTCCACCTTCCAGCGCAGGCGACTCGCCTCTTGAGCCGCCTGCGTGGTGGTGCAGGTGGGGTCGTTCGTGACGACCCAGTCCGTGCGGTGGGAAGACACCGCCACCCGGAACAATCTCACCTTGTAGTCCTTCGGAAAGCCTTTGATTTTGATCGCCCTGCCGGTCATCGCTTCGGCTGGGGTCCACTCCAGCGTGTCCACCCGTTGGTAAGGACGTGCTCCGCCGCTGTCATCCACGTAACGATTGCTCCGGATCGGGCAGTAGAAGCGCTTGCCCAGCCCGTCGATCAGGAGCATCAGCTCGCGGGTCGCATACCAGGTATCCATCAGGACCGTGTCAAAGGGCGCCTGACGGTGGTGCGCCATTTGGAGCATGTCCGC
This sequence comes from Armatimonadota bacterium, assembly GCA_038240635.1. GTDB lineage: Bacteria > Armatimonadota > DTGP01 > DTGP01 > JAHWJO01 > JBBRGS01. Next base: position 465 of record JBBRGS010000031.1, on the reverse strand, counting down.
AGCGTGGTCGAGTTTGGTCCTGCCGTCCCGCTCCGGATCGTACACCCGGTAGTCGATGACAAAGAACTCTCCAGTGTCGGCGCGGACATAGACACAGCTGACCAGGCCGATCCCCCGAATGATCCGGCGCTCGTTGCCGCTCCACTGCCGACGGACTCCTTCGATGGCCGGCCCAAACCGGTGATCGAGTACCGTGTCGTCAAAGATCAGATAGCCCTGGGAAGCGCCTTCGATCTGATCCTTCACCTGCTCCCACAGCAAACGCGGGGTCAACTTCTCGTTGCGCAGGTAACGGTTGAGGGTGTCGTGGCTGAAGCCCTCCAGGTGATCCGCCAGATGTGTCAGCGTGTAGTTGAGGGGGCTACTGAGCAGATACTGGCAGTAATCCAACCTGCTAAATCGGTCGTCGTTCATAACTCCAGTCTATCATGACTCCGGTTGTTAGCACTTCATGCGTAAGTCCTA
>JBBRGS010000030.1:0-26644 GCA_038240635.1 Armatimonadota bacterium | reverse complement strand
GTTTCGCCGCGCGCATCGTCCCAGCGGCGGGTCTCCTGGGGGATGGCGGCGTTCGGATTGGCGTCGTAGAGGGCGGCCTGGCGGCGGAATTCGTACTCGCAGCCACGCTGCACGGAGCGGAACGAGTTGAGGTTCTTCAGTTCCACCTTGTTCCCATACCGCTCGGCGCCGTTGCGGCGGACGGAGATGTTCGGCTCGCAGCGGAGGCTGCCTTCCTCCATTTTGCCGTCGCAGACGCCCAGCGTGACGAGGATAGCCCGCAGCGCGATGAGGTAGCCGCGCGCGTCGTCGGGGGTCTGGATGTCGGGCGGGAACTCGGTGACGATCTCCATGAGGGGGACGCCGGAGCGGTTGTAGTCCACCTCGCTGTAGCCGCCCGCCGCGTGCATGTTCTTGCCGGTGTCCTCCTCCAGGTGTACGCGGTTGATGTTCACCCGTTTGGGCTGGCCGTTCACTTCGTAGTCTATCCAGCCATTGCGGCCCAGGGGGTCATCGCCGTACTGGCTGATCTGGTATCCCTTGGGGAGGTCGGGATAGAAGTAGTTTTTGCGCTGGAAGATAGAGGGCGAGGAGATGGCGCAGTTGAGGGCCATCGCCGTGCGAATGACGTATTCGACGGCGCGGCGGTTGGGGACCGGCAGCGACCCCGGCAGGCCGAGGCAGACGGGGCAGACGTTGCTGTTGGGCGGGCCGCCGAAGCGCGCGCTGCACCCGCAGAACATCTTGCTCTCGGTGAGGAGTTCGGCGTGAACTTCCATGCCGACGCTGAGCTGGTAATCGGAAAGGGCCATGAAGGGGTCAGTCGTCCAAAGCGGTGCGCGGGGGCGATCACGGTTCGGCGTCTCGCGGGAGGGCAATCACGCCGGGAGGGGAGGGTTGGGACACCCTATTTTACCCGGAAGGCCGCGCCCGATGCCACTCGGTGCCTCGCTCATACGTGTACGCCACCCGCAGCAGCGTCTCCTCCGCGAAGTGACGACCGATCACCTGAAGCCCCACCGGCAGCCCCTCCGCCGAGAACCCGCACGGCACGCTCACCGCCGGAAGCCCCGCCAGGTTCGTCGGGATGGTGTAGAGGTCGTTGAGATACATCTCCAGCGGGTTCTCCGTCTTCGCCCCGAACTCAAACGCCACCGTCGGAACCGAAGGCGTCACCAGCACGTCCACCTGCTCCCACGCCCGCGCAAAGTCCCGCGCAATCAGCGTCCGCACCTGCTGCGCCTTCTTGTAATACGCGTCGTAATACCCGGCGGACAGCGCATACGTCCCCAGCATGATCCGCCGCTTCACCTCCGGACCGAACCCTTCGTCGCGCGTCTTCAGGAACATCTCCGTCATGTCCACGTCGCCCGGCGTCCGATACCCGTAGCGCACCCCGTCGTACCGCGCCAGGTTGCTCGACGCCTCACTGGGCGCCAGCAGGTAGTACACCGGCAGCGCGTATTCGGTGTGGGGCAGCGACACCTCCACGATCTCCGCGCCCCGGTCCTCGAAGTACGCCAGGGCCGCGTCCACGGCGTCGCGCACGGCGGGCTGGCTGCCTTCCCCGTAATACTCGGTCGGGCGCCCGATCCGCAGACCGCGCACGTCCTCCCGCAGCGCCTGGGTGTAGTCGGGTACGTCAAGAGGGACGCTGGTGGCATCAAGGGGGTCGTGCCCGGCGAGGACGTTCATCACGAGGGCGCAGTCGCGCACGTCTTTGGTGAGGGGGCCGATCTGGTCGAGGGAGGAGCCAAACGCGACGAGGCCGTAGCGGGAGACGCGGCCGTAGGTCGGCTTCATCCCGACGATGCCGCAGAAGGCCGCAGGCTGGCGAATGGAGCCGCCCGTGTCCGACCCCAGCGCGAAGACCGCTTCTCCCGCCGCGACCGCCGCCGCGCTGCCGCCGCTGGAGCCGCCGGGGACGTGGTTGGGGTTCCACGGGTTGCGCGTGACGAAGAGGCCGGAGTTCTCGGTGGAGGACCCCATGGCGAACTCGTCCATGTTCGTTTTGCCAAGGAGGGCCATGCCAGCCCCCGCCAGCCGCGATGCGACTGTGGCGCTGTAGGGCGGCTTCCAGTCGCCGAGGATTTTGGAGGAGCAGGTGGTGCGGATGCCGCGCGTCGCCATATTGTCCTTGAGGGCGCCGGGCACGCCGCACAGGGGGCTGTAGGGGTCACCGGCGGTGTCAGCGTGGAGGGCGGCCTGCCGAGCGAGGTCGGGGGTGGTGGTGACGAAGGCGCGGACGCGCTCCTCCACGCTCGCGATGCGGCTCAGGTGCGCCTCGGTGACTTCCACCCAGGAGGTTTCGCCTGCCTGAACAAGGTCGGCCAGTTCGTGGGCGGTCAGGTCAGTCAGTTCAGACATCGGGAGCGTCTCCCACAATGCGCGGCACGATAAAGAGGCCGTTTTCGGCGTCAGGGGCGTTGGCGACGACCTCCTCGGTGGAGAGGGAGGGCCGCGCCACGTCGTCCCGAAAGACGTTGGTCATGCCGATGGCGTGGGAGGTGGCGGGCACATCGGTGGTGTCGAGCGCCTGAAGCCGGAGGAAGTGGCCGAGAATCTGATCAATCTGCGGCGTGAAGTGCGCGATCTCCTCGTCGGTGAGTTGCAGCCGGGCGAGCAGCGCCACATGAGCGACTTCTTCGAGGGTGATGTTGGCCATAGGAGGGGTTCCGCCAGACGGGACGCGAGCAGTGGAGTGGAGACGCGGAGGGCGCGCCTACGGGGGCGGGGGCAGAGCCGGAAACAATAAATGAACCGTAGCAAATGGACCGGGGGGTGTCAACGCGCCGAGAAGAGGTTTGCCCTGACGCTGACCCTCAAAGTCGGCTTTGACACCGCATCGGCGTAGGGAGTAAAATTGGAGGCGAGTATCCGATTATGCGCCGAAGGGGTGGAAGGAATGATCTCAAAGACGGCGGAATATGCGCTGCGGGCCATCGTGTTCCTGTCCGAAAAGTTTGATGAACCGTGCACCACCGCGCAGATCGCCGAGGCCACTCACGTCCCGGCGGGTTACCTGTCCAAGGTGATGCAGAGCCTCAGCCGGGGCGGCGTCGTCTCGTCGCAGCGTGGCCTGAACGGCGGCTTCAAACTCGCCAAAGCGCCCTCCGAGATGACCGTCCTCGACGTGGTGCAGGCGGTGGACCCCGTGCAGCGCATCCACGAGTGCCCGCTCGGACTCCGGCAGCACGACCAGGAACTGTGCGCCCTCCACCGTCGCCTCGACGAAGCCGCCGCCTTTCTCGAAGGCAGTTTCCGCGACACGTCCATCGGGGAACTGCTGGCCGAGAAGCCGATCCTCACCGGCGTGTAACCTCCCGGCCCGCAAGCGCTCCGTTCCGTGGCCGTCGCTACCCCTTCGCCGCGTCGTCCGGCAGGATCCAGACATTGCGGTATCGCACGAGATTGCCGTGGTCCTGAAGCAGGATCGGCCCCGGCTTCGAGTAGTCATCGTTGGCGGGCGGCAGGCCGGAGGTCGTCGTCTGCGCGTCGAACTCGGCGTTGTTGTGAATGAGGACGCCGTTGAAGAAAACCGTGATACGGCCCTTCTCCGTCTGTTTCCCCTCCGCGAACCGGGGCGCGCGATACGCGATGTCGTACGCCTGCCACACCTCCGGCTTCTTCGCCGGGTTGCGGAGCGGCGTCGCAACGCGATAGATGCCCCCGACTTCGTTCTCGCGCGGCGGCTTCCCATACGAGTCCAGGACCTGCACCTCCACGCGGCCCTGGTTGTACACCCCGCTGTTGGAGCGCCCCTGCCCTTCCGCATTCGCCATGAGCGGCAGCCAGAACTCCACGTGCAGCTGGTAATCGGTGTAAGTCTCCCGCGTCACGATGTCGCCGTTGCCGGGCTTCACCTCCACCCATCCCTTGCCAAGCGTCCATCCGGCGGCCTGCGCGTTGTTCCGGTTGACCCACTTCGACAGGTTCCCCCCATCGAAGAGGGTGGTGGCGCCTTTGGGTGCGGGAACGAGGGGCACATCGGCGCTGTCGGGGTCGCGGAGGCGCGCGGGAGTGGCGGCGAAGGTCGCCAGGGGGAGCGCGCCGAGCGCGCCGACGACGAGCAGGTCTCTTCGAGTGATGCTCATAAATATCTCGCTTCCTTAGCAGAGAGTCACTGACAGGGGATGCTACGGCTGGGCGCGCGACTCCCGCTTGTTTTCCAGCAGTTCGAGCGTCACGCCGAGGGTGTCTTCGGCGTCGAAGTAGGCGTACTGACCCTCGCCCATGTCGCCGCGCTGCACCATCGGGATGTCGTGCGCCTTCAGGAAGTCCACGCTGTGCTGCATCCCTTCCACGGCGAACGCGAGATGATGCACGCTCTCGCCATGCTGATCGAGGCCCTCCTGCCACGTGCTGGGCGGTCCCAGCGGCTCGATCAGTTCGAGCTGGACGGGGCCGAGGTTGAAGAAGGCGAGCTTGCACTGCGCGTTGGAGGGCTGACCGCGATAGGTCATCTGAACGTCGGCGCCGGGGGCGGTGGTGAAAGGAGTCGGCGGGTCCACGCCGAGGACCGCCGCCCAGCGCTGTATGGCGGTATCCATATCCTTCACGACGAGGGCGACCTGCTTCAGGGTGGTGCTGCCGAGATTGGGTTTTGACACGTTGATCCTCCTTAAGGGGAAGTTGGTCTAACTCTGAAGGGTAATCTTCATCTTATTTTTCGGCAATTTCGTAGTAGAGGACGGCCTTGCCGTCGGCGGCGCGGGTGGAGAGGCGGAGTTGCGCCCCGCCGTTCACACGCTTCACCGGGAGAGCGGCGACGCGATGCCCGGAGGTGTCCAGCCGCCACGCCTTCAGCCGGTCGGGATGAGCGTGCGCCAGCGTGACGAGGGCGGTCCCGTTCCGCAGCAGGTGCGGCAGGCCGCCCCACGCTTCCAGGGTTTTCATCTCGCGGGAGGAGTAGCGGGCGCCGGTGTTCTGGTCGTCCGTGCCGTGGATGAGGAGGATACGGCGGCTGGTTTTGAGCGGCGCGCCGTCCACCGAGGAGGCCCAGACCGCCGCCCGCGCGCCCGTTACCGTGACGGAGAGGGGTCCGGCGGTGAAGGAGTCGCCCTCCCGCGCGATGCCGCCCGCCGTGCGCGGGGTGTCGAGGCGCATTAATCCCTTCGGCGAGTCGAGGGTGATCTCCCCGGTCTCGCTCTTCAGAACGCCTTCGGGGAGCGGCGTGGCCGAGGGGGCGCTTCCGGTCTTCCATTTTGCCAGCGCGGCCTCCTCGGTCCCCGGCTGGACGACGGTTTCGCCTGAAGCGGGCGGGGCGGCATCGCCCTCGGTAACGGTCACGCCGACGCGCGTCAGCCAGGTGAAGTCGCGCAGGTTGGGGATCAGGTTGGCGTCCTGGCCGGAGAGAAGATCGGAGCGCTTCACCCGCGCAGTGACGCGATGGGGCGCGGCCTTCACGTCGTGGCGGAGGAAGAGGAGTACGGCGGCGCGCTCGGACGCCTGCTGAACGGGGTCCGTCGCCATATCGAAGTAGCCGAGGGCGCCGGGCTGCGCCAGGTTGTCCCGCGAGTGCGAGTAGGCGAAGCGCCAGACCGCATCCCAGTCCTGCAACGCCGATGCGGCGCCCATCAGCAGGCCGCTCTCCACGCGGTATGGGTTGGGGGCGGCGTAGTTGAACTCGCTCACGGAGAACGGCTTGTTTTGCAGCCGCGTCATCACCATCGAGGGAGGCCCGGCCCCTCCCGCGTCCACCGCGCTGCCGCCGCCTGATCCCCCGGCGGAGGGGAGGTTCCACTGGGTCTGGAGGAAGTTCGGGTGATCCCAGTAGAAATGATTGTCCACCCAGTCGAAGTCGGTGCGGGCGGCCATGAACGGAGGCGCTTCAGCCCAGCCGTTCAGGTAGGTGACGAGAGCCTTCGTCCCGATCTCCCGCTTCAGGAAGCCGTCCATCTCCGCGAACGCCTTCATGTGGAGTTCGGTGAGGAAGACGCCGAGATCGTTCTTCCAGGGGCTATCCATGGAGCGGGGCATGGAAGCGGGAAGCGACGCCGCTGGTTGATCGGGGTGGCGCGCGGCGCTCCATTTGGCCCAGCGAGCGTCGTAGAGGGCGCCGAGTTCGCCGGTGAGGTCGCCCAGGTAGCAGACGGCGTTCGGCTCGTTGACGAGGGAGAGCCACGCGAGGGCCGGGTCGTCCTTGTAGGCGAGATGGGTATACGGATTGATGTGTTCGAGGAGGAGTTTGGAGAAGGCTTTCCAGTTCGCCATCGCCTTGTCCGAGACGAGAGTCGCCATTTTGAAGTCGCCGGGGGCTTCGTCGGGCCGCACGGGGCGAGAGACGAAGAGGTCGGTCTTCATATAGATTCCGCGCTTCTTCAGGGCGGCGAAGAGATAATCGAGTCGATCCAGGTTCTCCTTGACGAAGGTGAGGCTGTTGGGCGCGTCGGGGTCGAGGAGGGACGACTCGTAATGGTGGATGCGGACGGTGTTGTAGCCGAGGCGGGCGAGGCGGTCGGCCACGCGGTCGGCAAGGGCGTTGTCGGGGATATTGGCGCTGAAGCAGAGGTTGACGCCGTAGAAGCGGACGGGCTTGCCGGGGGCGTGAGCGAAGGCGAAATGTCCCTGGGGCGTGGTGAGGACGCGGCCATGCTTTCCGGCAGGGGCGTCCTGGAGGAAGGAGAAATCAAGGGCGCTGCCCCGCTCCACATCGAGATTAAGGTCCAGCGGTGTCCAGTTCGCGTTCGATTGAAGGGTCATGGGGGCATCGCGGATAATTTGGACCGGCTGAGGAAAGACGAGGGTGAAGGCGACGGTTTCGGTTTCCCCGGCTTTCAGGGTGTGGCCTTCGCCGTATTGCGCTCCGACGCGCAGTTCGAGGTCGCCGTTATCGCTCCATGCGCGATTGTCCTGAATCATCACGGGGAGAGGCGCGTCGGCGTTCACGTGGAAGGCTCGCATCCCCTTCGTCAAGGTCAGGTCGCGGGTCTCTCCGCTCGTGAGTTGGATGGCGCCGTAGCGCGCGGGAACGGTTCCGGCGCTCTGGTTCATCGCCCATGGGGCGCCGAGCCAGTCCGGTAGAGGCAGATTAAGGGAGACGTGAGCGCTGTTCACCTGAGTGTCGTGATCGGGCGTGAAGGCGTAAGTCAGGAAGAGTTTCGAGCCGTCCACGCGCGCGGTGGGCAGCAACGTCACGGTGGCGGTGGAGGTTTTGGCTACGGCTTCCGCGGGGGAGGCGAGCGACGGCGTGAATCCCTTGTATTGCCACGTCGCTTCATAGACGCCGGGCCGGGCCGTGAACCAGAGAGCCCCGGTGGCGTCTCGCACGGTGAGGGAGCCGTCCCGTTGAAGGAGCGCGGTCAGCGGTCGGGGCGACGGAGCCTTCCGAGGCTTCGGCGTAACCGGCTTTGCGGCCAGGGAGAGGGCGGTTGGCGCGACGCACGCGAACGCCACCAGCAAAAGGGAACAAAAGCGCATAGTGGGATGATCTCCGGCGAGAACATGGGTGAGAGCGCCGTGAGGCGCTGATGCAGATGTTCCGCCTGGAGAATCGTTCTCCCTGCCGATTTGGGCGGGACTCCGTGAGCTATATGGAATGAGCAGGTTCAGGACCGCCTCCACGGCGAGGCCGCTTCACCGCTACCCTGTTCATCCTTCGAATTCATCACCCTGTGCAGTGGCGAAAGTATGGATGAAGCAGCGGCTCCTTGAAGCCAGGGAACGCCGGAATGGCTTAAGTTTCGAGGAGGTCCGTGAAGCAATTGAGGGTTGACCTCCTGAGGCGTTGAATACCCATGACTACGACTTGCACTCACAATATGAATTATCAGGATATTATCACCCTTGATCCGGGCAAACGCGGCGGAAAATCGTGTATTCGCGGAATGCGAATCACCGTTTACGAGGTGGTGTCCTATTTATCCGCAGGGATGACCTCCGGTGAAATTGTCGAGGATTTTCCTTATCTTACGCCGGAGGATTTTCCTTATCTTACGCCGGAGGATGTCCGGGCGTGCCTCAGCGATCCGGCTGAACGTGTATGCGCCTGAACGTGAGCGCCAGATGGTGGGGTCACTCGCGTGAAATCACGGTTTGACCAAAACCACAAATACGGTCAGCCCCCGGCATTTAGACCGGGGGCTGACCGTTGACAGACGGGTTCGCGTTCGCCTGTGGGTTATCGAGGGCGGACGGGCGGACGGACGGGGGGACGGGCGCCAGGAGGCATCATCGGCGCCTGGCTCTTTTTGTAGCCGGCGGGAACGCTGAAGAGACTATCGGCGATCGCCTTGTTTACCTCCACCGACTGGACTTCGACGATCTGGGTGAACTGCGGCGACCGCTTCTCGTCGCGCATCGGGATGGGCGCGCCCAGGTCGTTGGCGATCCAGATTTTCTCGGTGGATTTCTTGTCCGGAGACGTGATGCTGTAGATCGTGGTCATGTGACCGTTCATACGGGCCGTCCCGACTTTCTTCCCTTTCCGGACGGCGTCGTTCATCGCTTTGGTCATCTGTTGCTGCGGGGTGGCGGAACTGTTCTGAACGGGGATGCTCATGTATTCTTTTTTGGGGTTTTTGGTCATATACATATACTGCTGCTTACCATTTGAAATCATTACCATCGCGCCGGTGGCGACGCGGGCTTTGGACCCCTTGATCCAGATCTGGAGATTCTGGTTCATCGCTTTGCCGCCTTTGGCCGCCATGGACTGGCTCATCACCATATGCAGCGTGCGGGGTGGGGCGGCGGCGAACACCGACGCCGTGCAGAAAAGAGCCACGCCGGTGAGTGTGGCCGTTCGGAGGAACTTCATTCAGCGCTCCTTGCAATGAAGGGAAGCGTCGCGGCGGACAAGGGCGGCGATGCGTCCATCGGAGAGACTCCACCCGCAACGGTGGAGGGAAGGATGAGAGGTGTCAGAGCGAACGGTGGTCTGTGTCAGAGCGAACGGTGGTCTGTGTCAGACGGTGGGAGGCGCCAGCGCGTCGGGATCGGAGTCGTCGGTCACGGGAACACTGTCGTCAGCGGAGGCGTCCATCGGGGCCGTTTCGTAGGCGGCGAGGAGGTCGCGGGCGCGGCCTTCATCCATGCGATGCACGTACACCTGGCCCCACAATCCTTCCAGCATCTGCTGAGCGGTGTCAAGGCCGGGCACGGTGTGCTGCTGCACCATCACGTCGAGGCCTTCGGTTTCCAGCAGCGACGCCACCAGCCGGGCGCTCGTTTCGTCATTGGCGATGTACACCAGGACCGGCTCGGCCTCCTCCTCGGAGGTGACGATCTCCGCCGGGCGGTCGTCAGCGGGGCGCCAGTTCTCCACCTGCTGATGAGCGAGCTCGCTGTTATCGGGGGCGGTCTCGTCAATATAGTCGGCGATGTCTTCCCGAAGCGCATCGAGGTTTTCGGTGGGGGTTTCCGGCGTGATTTCGAGGGACGCGCCGCAGTTGGCGCAAGTGGCCTGATTCATCGAGACGGCGGCTTCACACTGAGGGCACACGGCCATGCGATCTTCTCCTTCTCCCTGATGCAGGGAGGGAAATGGCTACAGCGAGGCCGCCGTCGCCTTACTGAATACGGGTGTAGGGCGCCACGAGGTCGCTTCGCCTCAACGAGGGTTAAGACTCTCATGTCAGTTTAGCCGTTCCGACTTTAGTTTGCCTGTTCTTATTGCGCTCGGAACCGCGTGGCCTCCTCGCATGATCTCCCGCTAACCCGCCTTCTCCTCCGCCTGGAGAGTCGCCTCAGACATCACCATAAAGGCCCCCGACGCGCGCGCCACCAGATCGCCGGAGGCCGTTCGGGCTTCAGCGGCGCAGCGGATTCGGCGCCCCCGCGTCTCCTCCACCCATCCGACACACTCCAGCGGTTCGCCAATGCGCGCGGAACGCCGCCAGCGCACTTCCATCTGCGCCGTGGCCGCGCGGATCCCCTGCGCCCAGAGGAAGCGGCCCATCACCTCGTCGAGCACGGCGGTGAGCAGCCCCCCGTGAAGAATCCCTCCATACCCGGTATGATGCGGCTGCGGCGTGAAGCGCGTGTGGTACCGGTCGCCCTCCTCCCAAAATTCGAGATGGAGGCCCATCGGATTATTGGGGCCGCACACAAAGCACATCGTATCGTCGAGTAGCCGCATCGGGGGCAATTCTTTCCTGACGGGAGGGAGAGGTCCGGCAAACCGTTGGCCGAGAGCGCCGGTGAGACGGCGGGCGCCCTCGAACGCAGCGCCTTCATGGCTGTCGGACCGCCCGGCGAATCACGCCTGGGTTAAGCGATGGATACCGTGACGCCCTTCGCGCCGCTTTCATAGGCGCCGACCGCCGCTTTCACCGCCGCAATCCCATCATCCGCCGTCACAAACGGAGGAATCTCGCCCGCCGCCGCGCGCAGGAAGTGGCCCGTCTCCTCCTTCCACGAGTCCATGTCGGCCACGTCGGGGAGAATCCGACCGGGGAGCGCGTTGTCGAACACTTCGCATCCGCCTTCATCGAGCCGGAGCGTCCCATGCTCGCAGATCGCCTCGAAGAGGAGGTGGTAGCCCCCTGGCCACGTCCACGAACACTGAAGGGAAGCGATGGCGCCGCTTTTGAGTTTGAAAAGCGCGAACCCGTTGTCCTCCACGTCGCCTTCAGTGATGAGGACGCGGCTGATTTGCCCCTGCACGCTTTCAATGGGGCCGAAATACCAGGCGATCATGTCAATCATGTGGACCCCGTTGTCAATGAGAGTCCCGCCGCCCGACTGCTCCTTGTGCGCGAACCAGGTTTTTTGGAGGCCGTCGTACGAGCCGTGCCCGACCGCGACCCGCATGGCGACCGGCTTCCCCAGCCGCTCAATCATCTTCTTCCCCGTGTGGAAATTGCCGATGAACCGGTGATTGAACCCGATGTAGAGGACTTTTCCGCTCGCCTCGGACGCCGCTTTCATCGCAAGAGCGTCCTCGACCGTGGTTGCCATCGGCTTTTCGCACAGGACATGCTTCCCGTTTTGCAGCGCTTCGATGCTCACCGGCGCGTGCAGGAAGTTCGGCGTGCAGACGGAGACGCAGTCCACCTTGTCGGAGGCGAGCAGCGCGTGGTAATCGGTCATGACTTCGGCGAAGCCGTGTCGCTGGGCGAAGGCGTGGGCGGCGTCCTCCCGCACGTCGCAGACGACCGCCAGTTCGCACTTGTCCAGGTTGCCCTTGTAGCCCCCCGCGTGGGCGTTGGCGATCCCGCCGGTCCCTATGATTCCGACTCTCAATTTCTTCACGCGTCGCCTCCGTCCGAACCGTGTGGCAGAGTGAGTTACCAGGGCAATCTGTTCCCTGTTTCGCCCCGTTTCACCTGCTGACACAGACCCAAAAGGACCCGCTTCGGGCGCCCGACCCTGTGGAGGCGCTTCCGGACCTCACCCCTGGGCCTGCCCCCCGTCCCGCTTGAGGCAGAGTAGCGCGAGGTCATCCTGCATGGCGCCGTGAGTGAACTTGCGGAGTTCCGTGTGCAACGCCTCCACCAGGCTGGGGCCGTCGTGGCGCTCGGCCAGGTAGAGGAATTTCTTCATCAGGGCATCGCCGCCAAAGAAGTCGCCGGAGGGGTTGCGGGCTTCCACCGCGCCGTCGGTGTACAGCAGCAGCGAGTCGCCTTCGGAAATGATGCGCTCCTCCTGGGGATACTCGAAGGTGTCGAGCAGCCCGATGGCGGGGCCGGTGGGGCGCAGTTCGATGCCGTCCTTCAGATGCGCGTGATACAGCAGGGGCGGCTCGTGCCCGGCGTTGGCGTAGGTGAGGCGCCCGTCGCGGCCATCCACCAGCGCGTAGCAGAAGGTGATAAAGTTGCTGTCGAGCAGTCCCTGCGCGGTGATTGAGCGATTGAGCCGCGTGACGAGGGTGGAGGGATTCGGGTCGTCGTACACCAGGCCGCGCACGGCGTACCGCATCATGCCGGTGTGCACCGCCGCCGCCACGCCCTTGCCGGAGACATCGCCGATGAGGAAGGCGAACCGGTTCTCGTCCATGGGAATCAGGTCGAAGAAGTCGCCGCCGACCTGCGCCTCGGCCAGCGCCGGGATGTAGAGCGACCCGATGCTGAACGGCCCCAGCGCTTTGGGGACCGGCAGCAGCAGGCTGTCCTGAAGGGTTTGGGTGACCCGCTTCTCCTGTTCGAGGCGGGTGATGTTGGCGAGGGCGATGCCGGCCTGCCCCGCGATGGCGAGGACGGTGTCCACTTCCTGCTGGGTGATCTGGTCGGCGTCGCGGGCGCCATCCATGTAGGCGGCGGCCCACATCACGCCTCCGCTGCACACGGGGACGAGGAGCGCCCGCGTTCCCCGCCGGGGAGCAATGAGCTGGCCCAGGGGGGTGCTTTCCAGCCAGCCCACGGGAAGGCGCACCGGCTTGCCCTCCGCCATCTTGTTCCACCATTCGGCGCGCACGTTGAGGTCAAAGGCGCCAGCGGCCTGGAGGTTCTGATGCTCGGCGGGAGTCAGCCCGAAGTCGCCGCCGGGGGTGAGGTCATGGTCGTTGTGAGCGCGAATGGCGATGACGCACCGGTCCATTGTGGCGGTGATGGTCATCTGCTCGGCGAGGAGTCGCACCGTCTGCTCCGTGCTCATGGTGGAGGAGATGGCGCGGGTGGCGTTGTAGAGCGCCTTGGCGCGCCGGGCCGATTCGGCCATCTGGCGGCGGACCTGCTCGGCTTCGAGGGCCGCCGTAACCTGTAATCCATACAGGCGATGCAGCCCTTCCAGCAGCCGCACGGCGATCTTCACGCGGTCCTGGGGCAGCGGCGGCGTTCGCTGCGCGGCGGTGAGCAGGGCGCGGGCATCCTCGCCGAGGTCGCGCGCGGTCTCGAAGATGGCGTCGCGGCGCTCCGGGCCGGGATGAAGCGACACCACCGACGCGGCGAGGGCTTCCCCGTGAACCATCAGCGGCATGGCGACCATGCAGACGCCCGCATGGCACAGAGCCTGCTGCGGCCGGCCTGTCTGCATCGCTTCCAGCGCGAGGTCGCGACGGCTTTGCACGCAGAGAGAGTGCCCTTTCACCGTGGAAGCGACCTGACGGCAGTAGGGCGACACGGCGAAGAGATCGGTGAGCGCGCTCCCGTCGGCTTTGAAGGTGATGGTGGACCCGCCCAGGAGCGCCGCGCAATCGGCCTGGAGCCGGGTGAGCAGTTCGCGGGGGAGCGCGTCAGGTAAGGGCCGAGGAGGCTTCATGGAGGGCCAGGGGAGGAGCGCGCGACGAGGAGACGAGTCTCTCTTCCGATTTTACCGCGTGGGTAGGACTCACACAATGAAGCCGCCTCAGCGCGGTATTTTCAGGGAAGGCGCGGCGGTTCAGGGCACGCTGCCCCGGCGGCTGAAGTCGCGGCAACAAGGACACAAAGTCGGCCTGCGCCGACTCCATCCCCATCCAGGGGAGCGGCCCGAAACGACTCTCAAACCCCTCTTCACGGACCCGGTCTCACCGTCGGCCTGTCCGCGAAGGCGGAATTCGTGCATTTGGCGCCGCGACTTCAGTCGCCAGGGTCATGAGGGAGAACGCGTTCAGCGGCGGGCGGGCTGCCGCTGGACTTCGTAGGCGCGCAGGTAGAGGCGGCCTTCCGGGTTCATCCGCACGAGGCCCTTCACGCGCACGCGGGCGTTCAGGTCCGCCCTGGAGTTGAACGCGACGCTGCCCGTTCCCGCCACGTAGATGCTGCCGGTGGCGTCCTGGAGAATCCAGTCGCTTCGGGAGGTGGGCGGGCCGCCTTCCACCAGCGGCTCGCCCCGTTGCGCGAGCTGGGCGCGGTAGGTCCCCTCCAGGGTGATCTCCTTGTTCATGTATGAGCGAGGGGAGGTGATCAGGTCCTCAATCGTGGGGCCGGAGCGCTCGCCCTCCACGACCTCAATCTCCATGCTGCTTTGCGTGAGGGTTTCCTGACCCTGCGCCGTCACCCATCCCACGAGGGTGTAGGTCCCCGGCTCCACAGGGGCGCCGGAGGCGTCGAGGCCGGGCCACAGTTCGCGGAAGCGGAGGGTTTCTCCGACGCCCACGGTGAGCGCAGTCGCCGCCTGGGTGAAGGCGCGGCCTTTGGACCAGCGCCAGATTTCGCGGGACCCCTGGCGTACGGCGAAGTCGTATCGCTGGCCGGTGGGGAAGTTGAACACGGCGGGAGCGGCCCCGGTGTTGCTCACGGAGAGGCTCATCTGAACGTCTTCGCCGAGGCGGTAGGTCTCATGGTCTGCGCTGAGTTCCACCTGGAGGGTGGCGCGTCGGGCGGCGGGCGGGGCGGCGGGCGGCGTCCGTTCCAGGGTATCGAGGGTCCAGCCCTCCTCGCCGTAGATCATGCGGCCTTTGATGCGGTCGCCGGGGAGGAGATACCACGCTCCGGCGATGGCGACGTTGCGCGGGAGGCCGAAGGAGAGGACGCCCCCCTTCCCTCGCGCCGCCCGCGCCATGGTCAGCAGCCGTCGGGAGTCGCCTCGGCCCCTCAGGGCGGACGGGGTTCCGGCCCGCGTTACTTCGAGCGCGAGGACCGACTCCGGGAAGGTTTCATGGCGCACGGAGATCACCGTGGCCTCAAAGGTAGTGGCGCCAGCGGCCTTTGCGGCGGCGCGGGGCGTGGTGGCGCCGAACGCCGCGCCCTCCAGACTGAGCGCGACCATGACTCCGCAGAGTGAGATAATGAACGGAACCAGACGCATACCCACCTCCGAGGCATGGGTTCGCCCTGCGCGAGCGAGACCCTTCTCCTCACTCTCTCGTGCCGTTTCGGGTGTCCGCCTTCTACAACGTGCCGCGCGGGATGTTCACCAGTTTCCCTGCCACGATGGCGGCTTCATCGGCCTGCACGCGCTTCAGCACGGCGGCGGGGATGCGGCTCTTCAGCGCCTCGTTCCACGCGAGCGACACGACGCCTTCCTTCATGCCGAGGTACTGCGGCCCGCCCTTCACCGTTCCCGTCTTCACCTCATCGGCGACGGTGAGGAACGCCTTCGGCACGTCCAGCACGGCGCTGGCGAGAATGACTTCGGGCGCGAGGCTGTTCTGATTCTTGTTGGAGCCGAAGCCGTACACGCCTTTCGCCTTGTTCTCGCGGATGGCCTGGATCACGCCGAGGCCCGCCTGATCGGCGTTGTGGAAGATGAAGTCGGCGCCGGAGTTGATGAGGGCCACCGTCGCCTGCTTGCCGGCGCTCTGGTCTTCCCAGTTGCCGATGTAGACGTTGGAGACTTTCGTGGACGGTTTGGCGGCTTTCGCCCCGCCTTCAAAGCTGATGAAGGTGCTCTTCACGCTGGGGATTTCGACACCACCCACGCATCCGAGTTTGCCGGTTTTACTCATCAGGGCGCCGAGTTCGCCGCACAGGTAGGTCGCCTGTCCCAGATCGAACACCATCGAGACGACGTTGGGGGCGCTCACTCCGCCGGAGGAGATGGCGAAGACCGTCTTCGGATACGCTTTGGCCACCCGCACCGCCGCGTCGCCGTACTCGTTGCCGTGCGCGAAGACGAGTTGGTAGCCGCGCTGCGCGAAGTCCCGGAAGGCGCCCTCGAACTCGCCGGGGCTTTTCGTCTGCTGCGTCGTGACCTCGGCGCCGTACTTCTTTTTGATCGCCTGCAACCCTTCGTAGGCGCTGGCGTTCCAGCCCGCGTCGCTGATGGGACCGGCGACGAGCAGGGCGACCTTCATGGGGCCGCTCGCGGGAGTGGTTGCCGCCGGAGTGTTGGCGCCAGGCGCATTGGCGGGAGCGTTCGCGGTGTCGGCGGGACGGTTGGGGGAGCATGCCGAGAAGAGGAGCGGCAACGCGAGGGGCAGAGAGGCGACGACAAACCTGGAGGCGAGGCGCATGGGGTCTCCCAACGATCAAATGGAGCGGACGGAGGTTCGCCCTCATTATAGGAGATTGCGCCGCCGCGCACCGAAGGAGCGCCCCCCCTCTTATCAGTTATTCAGGGCATCCCATGCGCGCGTTCGGCGGCGCAGCAGTTTGAAATGCGGCGCCGCCGAGGCTGTGGCAACCGGAGAAGGAGACCTTCAGCCGGCCAGGTTGAGAGTGATGCGTCGTTGCGTCGGGAGCGGGGTTCGGTGGAGGAGCGTGTCAAACTCCGCCCTGGCGCAGGGGAGGGTTATGGGCAGGTGGCCGGGAGGGTGTCGAGCTTGGCCGCCACGCGGAGGATCTTCACCGCGTCCGCGACGTTCACGCCGCCGCCCGCCACCACGTCCGCCGCCCTGGTCTGCTCAGGCGTCAGGAGGATGATCTTGGCCGCCGCCTTGAGGGCGAGGACCGCGTCGGAGACGTTGATGTTGGTGTCGCCATTCACGTCGCCCGGCTTGCAGGTGGACGGGGGAACGGTAGAGAGGGCCGTCAGTTTGAAGTTATCGTACTGGAAGCCCGCTTCCGCCACTTCGTAGTTCGCATTGATCTGAGCGAAGCCGATGAGCAGTTTGTCGCCGGTCAGCCCCGTGATGTCGAAGATGTGGCTCAGGAACGTTTTGGTCGGATCGGCTCCCGTCGGGTCGGTGGTGTAGAAGAACGCGACGCGCGTGCCCTTCTTCCGCAGCTTGACGTACAGGCTGCCGGTCGCCATCAGTGTGGAGCCGATGGCGCCGCCGCTGCCGTTGTCCGTGTCGTCCGCGTCCCAGGTGAGCCGGTTCTTGTCCTGCGTGTTGTAGTTGGGGGTCACCTGGTTGTAGGCCATCGGGCTGAAGGGATCCTGCGCCGCGCGCATCATCAGGCCGCCGACCTGCCAGTCTACTTTAGCGGGAACCGCGATCACCTGAGCCGTGGCGGCGTAATCACCGTTGGGAACCGACTGGTGGACGAAGGTGAAGTTGTCGTTCGGGTTCACCCAGATGTTGGAACTGGCGGTGGCGACATCCAGGATTCCGCCGCTGACTGTTGTGGCGCTGCTGTTCGCGTCCCCGACTTCGCCGACGATCCACTTCGAGTTGAGGGTGGAGCCGCTGAAGTCGTCGTCATACGTCCCCGCGCCGGTCCCTTCGATGAACGGGTACGGCGTCGCCGTGAACGTTCCGAGGTTCGTCATCTGGCCGCCCTGCACCGTGATGGAGGCCGGGGCGCCGGAGAAACTCACCGTCAGGTCGTCCAGGGTATAGGTTCCCGGCGCGACGAGGGCCGTGAACTGGCCGTATTGCGGGCCGGACGAGCTGCCGGAGAACGTCACTTTCCCGGTCGAGTCGATCAGGTTGATCGTCGCGAGGGTCGGAGTTCCCGCCGCATTGGTCACTTTGGCCGTCACGATACCCGCTCCCGCCGGAACGGGGAAGATGACCGGATTGCCGCCGGTGATGCCGCCGCCGCCCGCGCCCTGAGCGCCGAAGATCGCCAGGACGTTGCCGGTCTGCTTCACGAGGTTCGCGGGCAGCACGTACGTCTGGGTGATGCCCCAGGAGTTGGCCGGGCCGCCCAGGCCGTTGGATTCGACGCTTGAACCCAGGTTGGTACCGTTGAAGAAGACCCCGGAGGTCCCGTCGTCCACCACGAAGCCGGTCAGGACGAGGTCCTTGCCGACGTACGCCGCCGGGAGGTCAAACTTCACGCGGTAGGCGAACGAGGTGTTGTCCGCAATCGGCCCGCCGGCGGTCGTGGAGATGTCCTTGGGCACGGTCACATCGGTGAAGCCCATTTCATCGTAGGTCACCGCGCCTGCGGCGAAGTCCCCCGCCGTCACGGTCGCGACTTTCCAGTTCGTGCCGGCGATGCTCGTGCCGCTCTGGGTGACATTCGCCGTGGTGATCTGTCCGGCGGTGATCGTCGCAGCGCCGGTGGCGCCCGCGAACGTCCCGACCATCGGATCCACCGTGTAGGAGCCGGGCTTCAGTCCCGTGACGTTGAAGGATCCGTTCAGCGGGCCGGAGCTGTTCACCGTGGCGACCGATTTGCCGGTTGAGTCGAACAGGTTAAACGTGCCCCGATAAGGGGCGCCGGACGCGGTGAGCAGTTGCCCGGTGAGGATACCCGTAGCCGCAGAGGTCGTTTGCAGGAGGGGCACGTTCCCGGTCAGGCCCGCGCCGCCGCCACCCTGGCCGCCTACCAGCGCCAGGACGTTCCCGGTCGCCTTGGTCAGGCTGGCGGGAATCACGATTGTTTGGTTGAAGGTCCAGGAGTTCGCCGGGCCGCCCTGATTCCCATCTTCGGTGGAGGATCCCAGGTTCACGCCGTTGAAGTAGGCCGCCTGGATGCCATCATCAAACACAAAGCCGGTGAGGATCAGGTTCTTTCCCACCATCCCGGCGGGCAGATCGAAGTGCGCGCGGTACGCGAAGTCCACGTTGAGGCCGACCGTCGCGGCGGTATCGCCGGGGATGGTGACGTCCGTAGCGGCCGATTCGTCATAGGCCACGCTGCCCACTGCGTTGAAGGCGTCGGTGGTCTTCTCCACCGGCGCGATCAGTTTCCATGCGGTGGGGAGCGTGAACGACTGGCCCGCCTGGACGGTGAAATCCCCGCCGGTTGAGACAGTCTGTCCCGCCGTGACGACGATCCCGGTTTTCTTGAGATCCGACGCAGGGCTGGTAATCAGGCTGTTTTCGGCCACCGCGAGGGAGTACGTGCCCGCCGTCGCCGCGAGGATGTACTTGCCGGCGCTGTTTGGGGCGACCTGAGCGACGATGCGACCGGCGGCGTTCACCAGGTTGACCTGAAGGAGGGAAGGATCGCCCCCGGTGGCCGTCACTGTGCCGGTGACAAAGCCGAAATGGTTCAGCGTTCCGCCGTTCTGGGTGGTCAGGATGGCGTCGTCGTAGGTGGCGTTCAGGCCATCGCCCGCCCACTTCTTCAGTTCCAGGCCCAGGTTCATCAGCGGCTGGTTGTAGGTCTTGACCGCCGGGGTTCCATCAGCCTGCTGAAGTTCGGCCCAGTCGGCGTCGGTGGAGCCTTCAGCCCGCGTGAAGAAGTGGTACTTGACTCCGACCCGCTGCACGCGGAGCCACATGGGGACGGTCAGGCCGGTCATGATCTCCTGGCCGAACTGGGTCCGTTCGAGGTTCGCGCGATCCGAGTGCTGGTTAGGCCCCCAGAGGTACGCGTCGTTGCCCAGCGACGATTCCCGGAACGCCAGGACGATTCCCGCGTGGAAGGGGAAGCCGTCGGTGACGGGAGAGCCGTCCGGCAGGTTGATGGATTTCAGGTGCGTGGAGAAGGTGAAATCGCCGGTCGGAGCGGGAAGTTCGATGCGCGGCGCGCCCCGATTCGACTTCCAGTCGTCGTATCCGCCCGTGGGGATGGTGAAGGTGACGCCATTGTTGACCGTGATGGTGGGTCCGGCCTTGGGGATCACCGGCGCCCATTCCGAACCGAGCGTCGGCCCGGTGAATTTGTCTTCGAAGGTTTGCGCGGACGCCGGCCGGGAGGCCGTTAATGCGCCGAGAACGCTCAGGAGCGCCGTTCCCGTGAAGAGGGTTCTCTTCACGAGACCGCTCCCTTGCGGGGATGAAACTGACATGGTGACCGATTCCTCTCAGTGATGGTCGGTCTCTCTACTGAACCGCCCGCAAAGGAGCGGTTTTCCCGCTGGAGACCGGGACCGGTGTCCGCATCGTTGGGCGGGAAGGACACCGTTGTTGGGTATTCGCACCCAGGCGCATGCGTGAACAGAGGCGAGACGTCCAGGACAGAGGGTTCTGGATTTGACGCCGGAGCTTCGTAGCGCTCCTGAGTTCGAGGTCGCGGCTGTGGCCACCGAGATGACCCGACCTTGCAGCCGCGAAAACATGGGATGGGCACCGCTCACACCGCCGGAGATCGTCCGGTCGGAGCTGCAGCATGAAAAAAGGAAGGTGTGGAGAAGAGGCTGAGGGGATACAAGATGGGTTCCACACCACTCCTCATGATTTTGACACAGCGGGGTTGGCTGCGCAATGGAGTAACTGTTCAGACTTGAGAGAGCACAGCCTGTTTGTGTCCTCTTTGCGTCATACCGTCCGAACCGTTTATGCGTAGTCGGTTCATCGTCTTCGCTCTTTTTGACGATTACTCGCCTAAGTATGAACAGTTACGCGGAGTTCACAATGCATTAACCCGATAATACGCCACAATTATAAAGATTGTGTGAAGGCCGCATTTTGATGGCGGATGACGGTAGAAAATCTGTTGATTATCAACTAATAGTTCGCTTTCTCAATCATTCCCTCCGTATCATTGCCAATGAGCAAGCGAGGGCGGAACGGCTTCAATCGTGAGCGCGGTCCTCATGAATACGAGGCGGCCTGGCCCATCACCGTAGGGTCATCGCGGGAGAAGCTGCGGGACGCGTCGCCTGAGCGAGCGCCCGCTCCACCGCCACCGCATCGTCGCCGCACAGGAAGAGCCACTCGTGCGTGTGAACGTGGGTGGGCGCGCCCACTTTGGCGCCCTGCGGGTTGTACACCCCAATCGTTGCGCCCACGTAGCGCCGCTGCTCCACCGCCAGCGCGCCCACCGCGCCCGCCTCACCGAGCATGGCGGTGATCTCCTCCGGCGGGATGTGCCCCTCCGCGTTGAACGACACGATCAGCCAGTGCGAGGGGGACGCGGCGAACGCGGCGATCAGTTCCGCCAGCGCGGTTTTGCACTCCCGGCGGGAGTTCCAGCGGCTGCGGTTCTCTCGGCAGTCCACGCGCTTACAGGCCACGCCGTACGTCTCCGGCGCGTCGTTGCGGATGAGCGTCTCCCACAGGTGATAATTCCCAAAGTAGGAGTGTTGATTGTAAGGCGGGTCCGCGTAGACGCAATCGGCGGAGAGGCGGGGGGCCAGGGCGTTGGCGTCCTGGCGGGAGACGCTTCCGCCGCCGGGGATCAGGTCCGGCATCGCGAGGAGAAGCGGCTTGTTGGAGCGGGGTGACCAGTCCTTGAGGTACGCCATTTGCAGGCCGGTGGTGGAGTCGACGCGGTCAGCGGCGAGGAGGAGCGCGGTGAGGAGGATTGCCCGGTCGCCGGGGGAGAGATCGAGACGATCCATCTCCGGGCGGATGGCGTCGATGCGCTGGCCGTTGAACGGCTGAAAGAAGCGCGACCGGCGGCAGTACGTCTCGGTGAACCAGCCGTCCACCGGCGACAGGTGATTCAGACGCTCCAAAAGCGCGTGAAGGCGCGGGAGGTCCACCGCGTCGGCGTCGGTCTCGATATAGCAGCGGCCCAAAACTTCGGAGTAGGTGGCGAGGTCGTTACTGTGAACGGCGAATCCCGCGCGCTTCAGCCCCTGCCCCACGCGCGTCGTTCCGGCGAACAGGTCGCAGACCGAATGAACCTCCGGCAGCGCGGCGACGAGGTTCACAATGAGGGGGACGAGCCGCCGCTTGGAGCCGATATACTTCACCATGCGACGTTGCAGCGATCCTGGCGAGGCGCGGGGGACGCGGCGAGGGTCACGCCCTGCCCGCGCGGTCCTTGCCGGAGGGAACAATTTCGCTGCTGTGGCCGGGGAAGACGTTGGCGGTGGGATCTATGTGCTGCTTGGCGAAGTTGACGGCGACGGTGGCGTCGGCGGTCCCGGTGGCGATGAGTTTGAGTTTCCCCGGATAATCCGCGATGTCCCCGGCGGCGTACACCCCATTGATGCTCGACTCCATGCGGGGGTTCACCACGATGGAGGAGCCACTCGTTTCCAGCCCCCAGTCCTTGATGGGGCCGAGGCTGGCGTTGAAACCGAGTTGCGGGAGGATGGCGTCCACGCGCAGGCGCTCCTCCTCCTTCGTTTTGTTGTTGTAGACGATGGCGGAATCGACCCATTCGGCGCCACACACTTCGCGCAGTTCGTAGAAGACCTTGACCCGGCAGGAGGAGTTTTTCAGTTTCTCCACGCTCTCCTCGTGGGCGCGAAAGCCGTCGCGGCGGTGGACGAGAGTGACGCGGGCGGCGATGGGTTCGAGGTTCAAGGCCCAATCCACCGCTGAATCGCCGCCGCCGACGATGAGGACGCGCTGATCGCGGTAAATCTCCTTGTTGAGAATGGTGTAGGCGAGGCCCCGGCCTTCGTACGCCGCTGCTGTGGGCGCGGGGAGCCGCTTGGGGGTGAAGGCGCCCACGCCCGCCGCAATGAGGACCGTGCGGGTGAAGTGAACCCCCTTGTCGGTCTCCAGTTCGATGACGGCGCCGGGGCGCAGGTGGCGGACCGTTTCATCCAGGCAGATGGTGGCGCCGTACTGGAGCGCCTGCATCTCCAGGTCCAGGGCGAGCTGCTTGGCGAGGACTTTGGGAAACCCCGGCATGTCGAAGATATACTTTTCGGGGTAAAGGGCCATGAGCTGGCCGCCCAGCTGAGGCAGGCTGTCGATGATTTTCGTCTTCATCTGGCGCAACCCGGCGTAATAACAAGCGAACAGGCCGGTGGGACCGCCTCCGATGATCGTGAGGTCGAAGATTTCCGCGTCGTGAGGGTGTGTCAGCATGGGTTCAGCGCCCCGTTAGGGGGTCCGCTCCTTCCGAGTGCGAGGTTACGTCGGTCGCTTCATTGTACCCCAACCGGCGGTCATCAACCCATTATGATACGGCCTGGCTCGGTTGTGCAGACTCAGCTCCCGGCGGCGGAGGCTCCCCGCTCCCAGTCGGCGACAGGGCCATCTTCCAGCGTGAAGAGCGGGTGCGGCTCCGGCGCCGCGACGATCAGGAGCGCGTCGTAACGGCGGGGGTCGCGGGCGCGCAGCTTGGCGAGCAGGTGGCTCCATTCGTGGGCGAGCTGGCCGGTCGTCGCCGGGATGCTCGGTACCGCCTCCCTCTCCAATTCCACAGCGCCGATTTTGGCCGCATCGAAGCGGTAGCCGCGTTCGGTCGCTTCGGCGTGAACGGCGCTCAGGTAGGCGGCGACGGCGGCGAGCGGGTCCGGCGTGGCGCGGAAGCGGGCGAGTTGCGGGTGCGCGGTGTATCCCTTTGTGCCGCCCTGAAGGACCTTTTGCGCCAGCAGGCCCTCGCGCCAGCACGCGGTGAGTCCGGCGGCGTCGAGGTAGCGGGGATGGAGGGTCCAGAGGCGCACGGGGCGACGGTCCTTTAAGGTGGCGGGTGGAGTTCTCGCCGGGGAGGTCGACGTCAGAGGTGGCGCTTCACCTGGCGGGGAGAGGGTGGCGCTTCACCTGGCGGGGAGCAGATGAACGGCGCGCAGATTCATGCCGCGCCAGTCGGGATGGGGCTGCGGCTTGAGGGTGAGGGTGTACGTCCCGGCTTTGGGGATGCGGATGCGGCCCACGCGCTTCTCCTGGAAGGCGTCCCAGCTCCCGGTTGGAGTGGCGGCGGCGGTGAACGCCTGATCGCCGAGGGTCATGGTGAAGGCGCCCCCGGCGTTCGGTTCGGCGGCGTAGACGGCTCCGACCTCGAAGGCGCCGGGCCGCGAGACGGTGAAGGTCCACGAGACCGTCTCGGCTGGATCGAGCCAGTAGCCGATGTGGGTCCCGCCCGCTTGCTGCTCCAGTTTGAGTTTTGAGCCGTGGAGGTCGGCCGCGGCGGCGTCGAGGTCCACGGCGCCGTTCGCCCGCTGCCGAATCGTCAGGTCCACCTTCGGCTCCCCTTCGATGGCGAGGACCAGCGTGGAGACGGCGGCGTCGGGGAGGCGTTCGGGCAGGGGGATGACAAGGCCGGTTTCGCCTTTGGGGGCGGCCTTCACGGCGACAGGCTTCTTCGCGGGGTCGGCCAGCCAGTACGCCTTCGTCACGCGGCTGGCGAAGCCGGGCAGTTCCAGCGTGTTTCCAGGGCGTCGGAAGAGGTGAACGAACACGCGGCCCGGTTTGGCGGTCATCGCGCCCCACGGAAGCGGGCGGGCGCCGTACGGCCCGGCGGAGGCGCCATAGACCGAGTCGCCATTGGCCTTCAGCCATTCGCCCATGCCGAGCAGCCGCTCCTGCATGATCACGGGGATGCGCCCGTCGGCGGTCGGACCGATGTCGAGCAGCAGGTTGCCGCCCAGCCCAACCGTGCCGACGAGCAGCCGCAGGAGGTCGGCGGTGGAGCGGTAATCCTCAATGTCTTCGTTGCGGTTGTAGCCGTAGGAGGCGCCCATCCCCCGGCTCTCTTCCCACGGGTGGCCGGGACCCGCCTGGAAGCCGGTCATGCCGCCGTACTCGGTGGTGTAGTAGCCGCCGTGTTTGCCGCGCGTCTCGCTGCCCCAGCGGTCGTTGATGACGAGGTCGTCCCCGGCGCCGGAGTCGTTGTAGAGCCACGCGAGGAGTTCGGGGGAGCGCCACTCTGCGGAGGTGTGTTCCCACTCGCCATCGGCAAAGATGATGGAGGGCTTGTAGCGCGTCACGACATCCTTGAACTGCGGGAAGTAGTGGTCGTCGCGGAAGCGGGCGAAGTTGGATTTATAAAGCGGGTTGAACCACTCGTACAGCGAGTAGTAGAAGCCCATTTTCAGGCCCTTCGCGCGCACGGCCTGCGACAGGTCGCCGAGGAGGTCCCGCTTTGGGCCGGTTTCCACGCTGTTCCACGGGCGGCCCCAGTCGCGGGAGGCGTCGGCGCTGGGCCAGAGCGCGAATCCTTCGTGGTGCTTGGAGGTGAGGACGACGTAGCGAGCGCCGCTGTTCGCGAAGAGATCGGCCCAGCGTCCGGGATCGAACAGTTCGGCTCGGAATAGTGGAGCGAACGACTCGTAGGGGAACTCCTTGCCGAACGCCCGGTCGTGGAACTTCCGGGTGGGTCCGTTCGCGTCCTGCAGCGAGTTCCAGTACCATTCGGCGTAGGAGCCTTTGGGCGACCAGGCGGGCACGGAGTAGACGCCCCAGTGGATGAAGATGCCGAATTTGGCGTCGGTGAACCAGGTGGGGATGGGGCGCGCGTCCAGCGACTCCCAGGTGGCTGCGTATTTTTTAGTGGAGGGGGCGGCGGAGGCGTCCAGGGCGCGGGACGGCGCGCCAGGGCCGAGGAGGAGCGACGCGAGGGCCGTGGAGAGGAGGATTGGCCGGGAGTGAATGAGGCTGGAAGTCATAAGGTCAGTGGGTGGCCGAAGGTGGGCGACAGCGTTGGCGGGGAGCAACAGGGAGGGACGGAGGCGTTCCAGTGTTCGTCTCATGATGAAATGACGCTGTCACATCCTTCTCACTCGCGGCGACGCTTCCTGCCCCGCGCACCGCGCAGGGGCTGCTCTTAGGTGCGGAGAGGGGAGTCTTCTTCGCGTTGGATCCGCTGCCGGAAGGACACCAATTGACTTTCGCCGACTCCCTGACGACCCGGTCTTCCCGTTAACCGGTCCGAAGGGGGACTTTGTGCAGTTGATGACGCGACTGGATTCCCCGGAGGCTTTGAAGGCGGACTTCAAGTCGCTTCAGGTGCGGACAGGGTCTCAGGCGGTGTTCACTCGGAAGCGCCGATGCGCGCGCGCTTCACCACTCTCAATCTTCGATGCGTTTGCTTCTCAGGCGCCCGGCCTGTCGCTGTTTGTTTGACACAGGAAGAGGGAACGCTTTTCTTCCGCGAACGAGTTTTGGAAGCGGCCTTAAGACTGGCTACCACCTCTTCAAAATCGGGCGCCACTCTTGCCATCGTGGCGCGAATGCTTTCAGGAGACGCGTTACGGATGTGGTCCGCTAGTAGCTGCGCCGGTGTTTGTGTCATCCGATTTCCTCTCTCTTCTCCGTCCAGATACGGATCATGAGCTCCGGGTCCCTGACCGCAACCTGCACATGATTGTGATCATTGATGGCAGAACCAGGAAACAGCTCGTCGCCTTCGCGGAAGGCGCCTCGAACGAGACGTATCTGAATATCTCACCTTACGCAGCCGTAAGGTGAGAGTTAGCGATGGAGGACAGAGTAGAATGGAAGTATGGATAAGGAACTGTTTGACCTTTATACCGATTACCTCCTCTGTTCCTTCGGCAAGACGACGGCCACGGGCCTCGCGGCTCTGGTGGAGGGAGCCGTCAGCCACGACCAGGTCACCCGCTCTCTGTCGGGCGAGAAGCGTACCTCCGCCGACCTCTGGAGGGAGGTCAAGGCGCTGGTGCGGCAGGTGCAGTCCGAAGATGGAGCAATCATTGTGGACGATAGTGTCGAAGAGAAGCCGTCCACCGATCTCAGCGACCTGATCTGTTCCCACTGGGACCATTCCAAGGGCCGTTACGTCCGGGGGATCAACTTTCTCACCGCCCTCTACCAAGTGGAGAGGGTAGGGAAGAGTTGCTCCATCCCCGTGGCCTTCGATCTGGTCACCAGGACGGAGACGGTGATGGATAAGAAGACGGGAAAGGAGAAGAAGCGGAGCGAGAAGACCAAAAACGAGCGGTATCGGGAGATGCTCAGGGCGTGCGCCTCCAATCAGATCCCGTTCCGTTACGTGCTCAACGACGTCTGGTATGCCTCGGCGGAGAACATGAGGTTCGTCAGGGACGAGTTGAATAAAGAGTTCGTCATGCCCTTGAAGTCTAACCGAAAAGTCGCCCTGTCCCTGGAAGACAAGGCCCAGGGACGCTACCACGCAGTCGGAACGCTGGAACTGGAAGAGGGAGCCGTGCGGGAGATCTACCTCGAAGGGGTCGAGTTCCCGCTTCTGCTGGCGAAGCAAGTCTTCACAAACGGAGACGGAAGCACGGGCGTCCTCTACCTGGTGACCAGCGACACGACGCTCCCCTGCGAGCGGATTACGGCGATCTACCAAAGACGGTGGAAAGTCGAGGAGTATCACCTCTCGCTCAAGCAGAATGCTTCCTTAGCCCAGTCTCCGACCCAAACTGAGACGACCCAGACGAACCACTTCTTCGCGTCCGTGTGCGCCTACGTCAAGCTGGAACAGTTGAAACAGACCACCTCCCTCAATCACTTCGCGCTCCGATCCAAGAT
>JBBRGS010000029.1:0-26955 GCA_038240635.1 Armatimonadota bacterium | reverse complement strand
TTCAGGCATTCACGCAAACCGGGGATCGTGACTATCGCCGGGCATCCCGGTAAGGATATGCCGATAGATACCCTGAAGAGCGTATTGCGGCAGGCGCAGTTGGAAGGAGACTCATGAAAGAGTACTGGGTGATCTACGAACGAGGCGACCGGAACTGGGGCGCCTATGTGCCTGATTTGCCCGGGTGTGTCGCCGTAGGTGATACCCGCGCAGAAGTGGAACAAATGATCCAGGAAGCGATCGAGTTCCACCTGGAGGGCTTGAAACTGGCCGGGTATCCCGTCCCCGAACCCACCAGCGAAGCGGGACGGGTCGCGGTGGCGGCGTAACATCCCACCGGCGATGTCGCCGCCGGCAGGATGTCAGGCCGGGAGGGTTGGGATAACCGCCTCCCGGTATGAACGGGCGCCATGGTGAGCGAGTGGGTGGACTTCAGACACTGCTTCTACGCGGCGTCCGGCTCCAGCAGCACTTTGATCGATTCCCTGCCGGAGAGGACCATGTTCAGCGCGTCCTGATACCCCTCCAGCGGCAGGTGGTGCGTGATGATCGGCGCCACGTTCACCAGCCCCCGGTGGAGGTAATCAATCGCCAGCGGGTAGCAGTACGGTCCCAAATGCGCTCCGTGGATGTTCAACTCCTTGGTATCCCCGATGATCGTCCAGTCCACCGTCACCGGCTCGCGCATCACGCTGAACTCGACGAAGGTGCCGAGCTTGCGGATCATGTGAAGCCCCATCTCCACCGCCTTCGGGTGGCCCGTCGCCTCGATGAACACGTCGCAGCCGTACCCTTCGGAGAGGTCTCGCACGCGCTGAAGGGCGTCCTCCTGGCCGGGATTGATCCCCACATCGGCGCCCAGGGTCTTCGCGGTCTCCAGCCGGTCGTCGTTCAGGTCCACGGCGATGAGGAGGCCGGGGTTCTTAAGTCGGGCGGCGCCGATCATGCCCAGTCCGAGCGTGCCGCACCCGGCGATCACCACCACGTCCCCAAACTCGATGTTGCCGCGCTGCACCGCGTGGATGGAGCAGGCGAGCGGCTCGATCAGGGCGCCGAAACTGGCGGGGACCTCCGGCGGCACCTTGTAGTTGAGCGCCCCGGCGGGAAACTTCATGTATTCCGCCATGCCGCCGTTCACCACTTTCTGGAAGCCGTAGATGTGGTGCACCTGGCACATCCAGTACTGCCCGCGCTTGCAGTAGCGGCACTCCCAGCACGGGATGATCTGCTCGGAAGTGGCGCGATCCCCCATCGCGAGGCCGTACTTCTCCCCGGCGCCCTCGCCCAGTTGAACGACGGTGCCGACCAGCTCGTGGCCGGGGATGACCGGGGGGTCCGCGAACCCTTTTCGGAAGGCGTCGCCCCAGAAGAGCGGCGCGCCGGAGTAGCATTTGGCGTCACTGGCGCACACGCCGCACGAATCGACGCGGATGACGACCTCGCCCGGCCCGGCGGTCGGCGTCGGCGCCTCCTCCATGCGGTAGTCTTCAGGGCCGTGGCAGACGACGGCTTTCATGAAATCCGGCAGTTGAGGGGCGACGGCTGAGGCGGGCATGAGGGGGATTCCTTCCAGGAGGCGAAGGGCGGGGGAGGCGCGGCGAGGTGCGAGGAGCGGGAGGTCGCTTCAGACGTAATTATAGCCGTACCAGAAGAGCGGAAGCGGGCTGATGCCCGGAATCGAAAGTTGATCCTCCTCGCGGCCCCGCTCGGCGCCGAAGAGCGCGGTGATGACCGCCGGACCTTCGAGGCGCACGCGATCCCCCGCCGCCGTGAAGGTGACGCCGCCCATGTCGGCTTCCAATCCGAGGGCGTCCAGGGCGCCGTGGCCCACCCGTTCCGCCCAGAGAGGCCGCACGGCGCTGAGCAGCCGGGCGCCGTCGAGGAGCTTGACCGTCCCGTGGAAGCCTTCCTCGTGGAGCAGCGCCCGCTCATGCCGCGCCCGCGCCAGCAGGTCCCCATCGTCCGGCATCACCGCAAACCGCGCGCTGGCCGCGCCATACTCTCCGGCCACCGCCGCGAGGGCGCGCCACACCGCTTCGCGCGACCCGGCGTACTCCATCACGCGCGGGCGAGTCTCCCCCGTGGAGTGGGACGGCGGCGCCTGAACCGCCAGGTACGCCACCACGCCGTCCGGGTCCCGAACCATGAGGCAATCCGCCGCCTGATTCATCACCACGCCCGCTGCAAGCAGGCGGCGCCAGTCCTCAGCGGGACGCACGAAGCGCACCGGCTCACGTTGATAGAGCGCGGCGAGTTGCGGCGTGTCGTCCGGCGTGGCGCGCTCGAAGGCGTAACCGCGCGGGAAATCGGCGTGAGGAACCTCCCCCATGAAGAAGCCGCCAGGCCGCACGCCACCCAGCCGCCGGTAGAGCGCGCGGTCGCCGGAGATCAGCATGAGGCAGGCGCCCCGCGCGCGGGCGTACGCGATGGCGTCCTCCATCAGCGCCCCGGCGAACCCGCGCCCCCGAAACGCCGGGTCGGTGGAGACGGCCCCGATGCTCGCCACGGTGAGCGGCGCGCCGAGCAGCACGGCATCCCGCACGCAGACGCCGACGTGGGAGACGACGCGGCCCTCCTCCAGCATGACGCGCATACCGTCCAGGGCGCCGGGGTCGAACACGAGCGGGTATTCGCGGCCCATATCGCCGCCGTCTGCGCGGAAGACGCGGTTCGTCATCGCCACCAACTCGTCCAGGCGGTCGGCGGGCACAGGTATGGGACCTTCGGGCATGGCGGCTCCTTGTGAGGGAAACGGAGAGGCGCAGGTAGGAGTGTTCGGCGGGGCGCCGCGTTGGGAGTGGCGGCGGAGTTCGCTATCATGGAGGCGGCGTCACGGTTCTTTTCTTCTCACTCTTCGGCTCCCCTTCCCCGTCTCCCACCTTCCTATGAAATACGTCCTCCTCATCCCCGACGGCGCCTCCGACCTCCCCCATTCCGACCTCGATGGCCGCACGCCGCTCGAAGTGGCGCGCACCCCAAACTTCGACGCGCTTGCCCAGCGGGGACGGATTGGCTCCTGCCTCACGGTGCCCGACTCGCTTCCGGTGGGCAGCGACGTGGCGAACATGGCCCTGTTCGGCTACGACCCGGTGAAGTATTACACCGGGCGCGGCCCCATCGAGGCGGCGAGCATGCGCGTCCCGCTCAACGACCACGATGTGGTGTACCGCTGCAATCTCGTCTCCTCCGATGGCGAGATTATGGTGGACTACAGCGGCGGCCACGTCACTACCGAGGAGGCGCGCGTCCTCATCGAAACCCTGGAAGCCAGGCTTGGCGGACGGCGCTTCACCTTCTACCCCGGCATGAGCTATCGGCACCTGATGGTCTGGCGCGACGGCGAACCGGGACAGAAAACCACCCCGCCCCACGACATCATGGGCGAACCGCTTGCGCCGCACCTGCCGACCGGGGAGAAGGACGAGGTCCTGCGCCAGCTCATCTGGGACTCACTGGAATTGCTGGACGGCCATGAAGTGAACCGCCGCCGTCGCGCGGAAGGCCACCCGCCTGCCAACATGATCTGGCTGTGGGGTCAGGGTTTCGCGCCCAAACTTGAACCGTTCTCGACTCTCTATGGCCTGCCCGGCGCGGTCGTGGCGGCGGTGGACCTCATCCGGGGAATCGGCCACCTCGCGGGGCTGGACGTGCTGGACGTGCCCGGCGCCACCGGCTACCTGGACACCAACTACCAAGGCAAGGGCGAGGCCGCGCTCGCCGCCCTGGACCGCCTCGACTTCGTGTTCATCCACGTCGAAGCCCCCGACGAAGCCGGGCACCAGGGCGATGCGGACGCTAAAATCGCCGCCATCGAACGCATCGACGCCGACATCGTGGGGCCGCTCCGCGCCGCGCTTGATGCCCGTGAAGGCGGCTGGCGCTTCCTCGCCCTGCCCGACCATGCCACGCCGCTCGCCCTCCGCACCCACCATCGTGGTCCTGTGCCCTTCCTCCTGTACGACTCCCGGCAGGCCCTCGGTGGCCCGCGCCTCCCGTTCGACGAGCGCGGCCTCGCGGAGACGCGGTTTCACGTCGAGCGCGGCGAGGAGATGGTCCCCCTGCTGCTGGACAACCCCTGAAGTCACCTTCCCGTCGCCTCCGGAGACCCGTCCACTTGGCCCTGCTAAAGCCGTTTTGCGCCCTGCGCTATAACCCTCAAAAGGTCGCCCTCTCCGCCGTCCTCGCTCCCCCGTACGACGTGATCTCGCCGGAGGAACGCGCGGCGCTCCAGGCGTCCAGCCCGCACAACATGATCCACCTCATCCTCGGCCAGAGCCGGATCGGCGGCGGCGAGCAGGAAGAGACCGTCTACGCCTCCGCCGGGGAAAAGTGGCGGCGCTGGCGCTCGGATGGCGTTTTGACGCAGGAGGACACGCCCGCCTTTTACGTGGTGGAGCAGCGCTTCCTCCACGAAGGCGAGGAGTACACCCGCGTCGGTCTGGTCGCCGCCGTGCGACTGGAACCGTACGACGCCGGGGTGATCTTTCCGCACGAGAAGACGTTCGCCGGGCCGAAGCAGGACCGTTTCCGGTTGATGGAAGCGGTGAACGCCAACCTCGACTCGGTGTTTGGCCTGTATGACGACCGGGACGCCAACGTGTCCGCCCTCATCAGGGCAGCTCAGCGCGAGACGCCGATCCTCTCCGGCAAGTCTTCCGACGGCCAGCGACATCGGGTCTGGGCCATCACCGACGCGAAGGCGTGTGAGGCGCTCCAGGCCGCCTTTGCCGACGCGCCCATTGTGATCGCCGATGGACACCATCGGTACGAGACCGCGCTGAACTACCGCGATGCCCGCTGCGCCGCCGAAGACGCCTCGCCTGATCTCGATTTTGTGATGATGACGCTCTGCTCCATCCGGGACCCCGGCCTGCTCGTGCTGCCGACCCATCGGATGATCGGCGGCGCGGACTCCCTGCCTACAATGACCGGCGCGGGCATGGCGCAGGTCGTCAGCGTGAGCCTGCAAAGCGCCTTTGAATCGGAGATGACGGGCGCCGCCACTCACACCATGATCGAACTGGGGAAAGCCGCCAGGGCCGGGCGACGGGCGTACGGCGCCTACTTCGGGGAGGACGCGGGCCTGCTCCTCTGCCCCAAAGAGACCGACTATCCGCGCTACGAGGAGATCGCGCACTTCACCCGAACGATCCTGGACCGGCTGCCCGAAATCCTCGAAGCCCCGGAGTTAAAGGTGGACTACACGCACTCCGGCGCCGAAGCGGTCTGCAAGGTGAACGCGGGAGACGCCTGGGGGGTGTTCCTGCTACAGGGAGTTCCCGTCGCCGATGTCTTTGAGGCCGCGCGGACGGGGCATCTCATGCCCGAAAAAACGACCTTCTTCTACCCCAAACTCCAAAGCGGCCTGCTGATGCGGGATTTGGAGAGCGAATTAGCCTGATTGCCTGACCATGAGCGCCTGTTGGAAAAAGGAGCGCGCGACGTTGCCTGATCCGTTGACCGAAGCCGAAATTGAAGTGATTGATCCGATGCCGCCGCCCTTCTACTCCGGGCCGGAGTTCGCGCGCATCAAGGAGAAAGCGGCCAAACTGGAGGCCGAAGGGTTGCCGCCGGACCTAATGGAGAAGGCGCAGGCGGAAGCCGAGCAGGTAGCCTGGGCGCGCGCCAAGTACCAAAAACTGCGCGGCCCCTCGAAGTCGATGCGGGAGTTCGCGCGGCAGGAGGTCCTCTGTCGCCTGTATGACGAGACGCACAAGCGCAAGCGCGGCTACGGCTAGAGCGGTGAGGCGGGATCGTCCCCTCGCCGAGCGACAGAGTGGGCAGGCGCCCCCGGTGTGGCATGAGGGTCCCAGGTGAGCAACAGAGCGAGGGTCATTGCGACCCGCCGAACGACAGACAAAAGTCCTTCGCTCGGAGCCTGCGGCTGAGCGTCCTCCTGCGCGGACAACCTGGTGGCCAACATCCTTCCTCTGAAGAGCATCTTTTCTATGCTCCCCATGCCGCCGCCGTGAGGCTAAAGCCCTCGGCTATTGGCCTGCGGCCCAGTGTCCGCCTTCGCGGACACGTGTGACAAACGGATTATCGGCGTTTATAAAAAAAGGAGGATGGACGCGGGAGGCGTTTTCATCGGAGAGAACGCGTTGGACATGAGAGGCGTCCCCGCAGGGGGACGCCGGGCCGCAGGCCAATAGCCGAGGGCTTATAGACATTGACATATTAAACGGGGAGAAGGGTGGCGCCCGCCGACCTCCTGCGGTCTCACGACCAGAGCGGCCTGGAGCGTCTCTACCCAGACATCGCTCGGCAAGGAAGAGGAGCGACTCTCTATCTGCATCAATTGTATAGGTCCACTAGCCTCACGGCTCATCCCACAGGCGCTCCTGACTAAAGGGATATTTCCTGCCACAGGGCCATCCGCGCAGAGGGACGCTCAGCCGCAGGCGCCGAGCGAAAGAGTTCACCCAGTCGCTCGGTGATGGCGCTCCCGCCTCACCCCGTCCGATCCGCCTCGCGCTCCTTCGCCTCCCGATCCGCCTCGCGGTCCCTCGCCTCCCGATCCGCCTCGCGGTCCCGCAGGCGCATACTCTCCAGAAACTCCGCGCTCTTCAGTTTTCGCTCCGTGCGAAACTCGATATGCCGCCGCATCACCCGCGACAGGCCCAGCGTGTCCGACTCGTGCCACGTCAACCGCGCGACCCCCGGCAAATCGAGTTCCCGCAGGCGGAGGGCGGCGGCGTGCGCGGACGCGGGGAACCGGATCGCGTCCTTTACCGACGGGCGGCAGACGCGGCACAGGACGCCTCCCAGCGTGACGCTGTACCCCGCCACCGCATCGCCGACGGCCTCGTGGCAGCGGACGCACTCTTCCAGCGACGGGCCGAACCCCGCGTCCTCGGCGGCCTGGATCGAGTACGCCGTCAGGAGAGGCAACCCCTCCGCGCCGCCGTTCAGCAGATAGAGCGCTGACAGCAGCAGGTCAAACAGGTCAGGCTGCGGCAAGCGATCCTCCAGCAGCGTGTCGGTGAGTTCGAGCAGGTAGTTGATGTACGTGAGCCGGTTCAGATCGGCGCGGAGGGCGGGGAACGCCTCCTTCACCTCGCACTGGGTCACGATGTCGAGGTTTTGGCCCACCGCCATGAAGGCGCGGACGAACGTGGGCGGCTCCGTGGCTCCGGCGATCCGGCTCTGCGGGCGGCGCGCGCCCTTGGCGACAGCGGAGAGTTTCCCCCGCTCGCGGGTGAACAGCGTCACGATTTTGTCCGTTTCGGCGAGGTTGCGGCGGCGCAACACCACCGCCTGCGCCGTATAGACGCGGCTCAAGAGGCGGCCTTCATCGGCTCAATCGCCGTCATGAGAGAGTCCCGCGCGCAGTTCGCGGACCTTCTCGGCGATGCGTTCCGGCAGATCGGGCGCGTCGAGAGACCTGGCGACGACGTTCACCATGGCGCTCCCGACGATCACGCCGTCGGCGATGCGGCCCACTTCCGCCACCTGCTCCGCCGTGGAGATGCCAAATCCCACGCAGACGGGCCGCTCCGTCACCGCCTTGATCCGCCCGACCATCTCGCCCAGGCCGCTCCAAACCGACGCCCTCACCCCGGTGACGCCGAGGGAGGAAATGGCGTAGACGAAGCCGCTGGAGAGGTCCGCCACGCGCCGCATCCGTTCATTGGAGCTGGTGGGGGCGAGCAGGAAGATGGTGTCCAGCCCCGCCGCGTCGGCGAGGGTCTTCCACGGCCCGGCTTCTTCGGGGCTGAGGTCGGTGAGGATGGCGCCGTCCAGACCGGCCTCCACCGCGTCGCGCGCGAACCGTTGCAGGCCGTACTGGAGCGCGGGATTGTAGTACGTCATGGCGAGGAGCGGCGTCTCATGCGTGCGGCGGAACGCGCGGACGAGGTTCAGCGTGTCGGCCATCGTCACGTGGTGGCGCAGGGCGCGCTGCGACGACGCCTGAACCGCCGGGCCGTCCGCCATCGGATCGGAAAACGGGACGCCGACCTCAATCACGTCCGCGCCCGCGTCGGCGGCGGCCTTAAGGAGTTTCAGGCTGGTATCGGGGTCGGGGTCTCCGGCGGTGAGGAATGGGAGGAAGGCGGGCTGTCCGTTCAGGGCCTCGAAGCGGCGCCCAATTCGCGTGGTGTGGCTCATGCCGCGCCTCCCTCGCTGGTAGCGGATGCGTCGTCGCTGGCTTCCAGCAGGCGCTGCACCTGCTCCACGTCCTTGTCGCCCCGGCCTGACAGATTGACGATCACGAGGCCATCCTTCCCCAGTTCGCGGGCCACATCCACCGCGCGGGCAATCGCGTGGGACGATTCGAGGGCGGGAATGACGCCTTCCAGCCGCGAGAGGAGTTGAAAGGCGTCGAGGGCTTCGGCGTCGGTGCAGCTGCGGTATTCGGCGCGGCCGGTCTCCTTCAGGTAGCTGTGTTCGGGGCCGACGCCGGGATAATCCAGCCCCGCCGAGATCGAGTGGGTCTCGGCGACCTGGCCGAACTCGTCCTGCAGGAGGTAGCTCGAAGCGCCGTGCAGCACGCCGGGCCGCCCTTCGCCAAGGGTGGCGGAGTGCTGGCCGGTCTCCACGCCGCGCCCCGCCGCCTCCACGCCGATGAGGCGCACCGCCGCGTCCTCCACGAAGGGGTGAAACAGCCCCATCGCGTTGCTTCCGCCGCCCACGCACGCGACAAGCGCATCGGGGAGGCGTCCCTCCGCCGCCAGAATCTGCTCGCGGGCCTCCCGGCCCAGCACGGCCTGGAAGTCGCGCACCATGAGCGGATACGGGTGCGGCCCGGCCACCGTCCCAAAGATGTAAAACGTGTCGTCCACGTGAGCGACCCAATCCCGGAAGGCTTCGTTGATGGCGTCCTTCAGCGTGCGGGCGCCCGTCTCCACGGAGTGAACCGTTGCGCCCAGCAGCTTCATGCGGAACACGTTGAGGGCCTGCCGCCGCACATCCTCCGCGCCCATATACACCTCGCAGCGGGTGTCGAACAGGGCGCAGACGGTGGCGGTGGCGACCCCGTGCTGCCCGGCGCCCGTCTCCGCGATGACGCGCTTTTTGCCCATCGCCTCCGCCAGCAGTATCTGGCCGAGGCAGTTGTTGATCTTGTGCGATCCCGTATGCGCGAGGTCTTCCCGCTTGAGATAGATTTTTGCGCCGCCGACGCGCCGGGTGAGGCGCTCGGCGAAGTAGAGCGGCGTCGGGCGCCCCACATAGCGGAGGTACAGGTCGTTGAGGCGCGCCCAGAACGCCGGGTCCTCGCGGGCCTTCGCCCAGGTGTCGGCGAGTTGATCGAGGACCGGGATGAGGGTCTCCGGCACAAAGCGGCCGCCAAACGGCCCAAAGTGGCCGAGGGCGTCGGGCATCGTGGCTGTCATGGGTACATCCTTTGCGGGAACAGGGGCGCTGCTGGATTATTTCATGAAGGTTCCCGGCGGTTAAAACCGCTGCAACACCCAAACGAAACCCGCCTGCGCGGGTTAGGAGGTCGTTCATTGGCGGGTTGCCGGATGGCTCGTTCGCGGAGTTCTTTGTCTGGAAGGGAGTCGGCGAAGGCCGACTTCGTGCGGTCGTTGCAGTGGTTTCAACAGCCCGGACCCTCAGGAACCTGAATGTAATGGTCCACGAGCGCGCTGTCTGAAGGATTCACTCCTCAGTATGAATCACGAATGGACATCCGACGAATTGCCTCCGCCCGGTCTCTCCCTCCTGGAGCAGGAGCGACGGGTGACGAAGAAGAATTGAGGATTATCCGCGACTCTGGAACGCCCTGCCCACCCTCCGAAATGAGCGCTATGCCCCTGTTTGAGAAGTATTACACCGTGGAAGAGGCGAACGCGCTGCTTCCTGAACTCCGCCGCCTCCACGTCCTGATTCTGGAGGATTTGGAGCGCATGGACCTCCTGAGTGACGGCGCGCCTCGCCCTCTGGAGACGATTCCCACCAACGGCGGCGGCAAGGCGATTGACGGCTTCTTCGCCACAGGCCGGGAAGCGCAGGGCTATCTGAAGGAGATTCTGGCGCGAGGCGTTCAGATCAAGGATGTTCGCGCGGGCCTCTTCGACTTTCCCGCGTGGCGAGACGGCGAGGAGGTTCTCCTCTGCTGGCGCGTGGACGAACCCGAAGTCGCCTTCTGGCACGACCTTCAGCACGGGTTCGCGTCGCGGCGGCCCGTCACGGATTAGGCTCCGAGCGAGCCGTACTGGCGGCGGTAATAGTCCTGATAGTCGCCGTTCTTCAGGGGGCGCCACCACGCTTCATTCGCCAGGTACCAGTTCACGGTCGCGTCCAGCGTGGCGTCGAAATCGTAATGCGGCGCCCAGCCCAGCCCTTTCAGCCGGTCGGTGTTCAGCGAGTACCGCATGTCGTGCCCTGGGCGATCCGGCACGAAGCGGATGAGTGATTTTGGCCGTCCCACGCGCTCCAGTATCGCCTCGGCCAGTTGAATTGTGTTCCGTTCGGTCGCCGGGCCGCCGCCCACATGAACGATTGCGCCGCTGTCCGCCTGCTCCAGCGCGGTGAGGACTCCCCGACAATGGTCCTCCACGTACTGATACTCGCGGACGGCCTCGCCGGTCCCGTAAATCGGGAGAGGAAGGTTGTCCATCGCGTGGGTGATGAAGAGCGGGGTCGCCTTCTCCGGGTACTGGCGCGGCCCGATGGTGTTGGCCCCGCGCGTGATGACAACGTCCATCCCGAACGATTTCACGTAGGAGAGCGCGAGGAGGTCCGCCCCGGCCTTGCTGGCGGAGTACGGATTGGCGGGCCACAGGGGAGCGTCTTCCGTGGCGGAGCCGGTGAGGAGCGGGCCGTACACCTCATCGGTGGAGACGTGGAGGAAGCGCCGCACACCCAGGTCCCGCGCGGCGTTCAGCAGGGTGGAGACTCCCAGCAGATTGGTGCGGAGGAACCGGTTCGGGTCCTCCAGCGAGCGGTCCACATGGCTTTCGGCGGCGAAGTTAACCACGGTGTCGCAGCCGGTCATGGCGTCGCGCACGGCGTCGGGGTCCGCGATGTCGCCGTGAACGAATCGGAAGCCGGGATGACTCTGAAACGGCTCCAGGTTGGCGGGATTCCCGGCGTAGGTGAGCCGATCCAGAACCGTGACTTCAACCTGGGGCCGTTCGCGGAGGAGGAGTTCGACGAAGGCGCTGCCGATGAACCCGGCTCCCCCGGTGACGAGGATGCGCATGAGACTCCTCCGCCCACCGCTCAGGAGGGGAGAACGAAGCGTTCAGGAGCAGAGAACGAGACCGACGGCGGAGGGACAACGCGAGTCGCCGGTTCCCTGGACTTTGGGGAACCGGCGAGGCTGCGAGCGTCCTTCCGCCGTCGGAGAGGGAGGGTGAGTTAGCGGGAGACGCGCTCCGGCAGCGGCGAGAGTTGGGACCCCTGCGGGGCGCGGGCGCGGATGAGGATCGCCTCCAGCAGGCCGCGCGACTCTTCGGGATGCTGGTCGCAGAAGAGGATTTTCTCATGATCGAGCGCGTTGATGCGGTCGTTCATGGAGCGCAGGGCGTCGAAGCAGTTGAGCAGCGCCTGCCGGACGGGCATCCGCGACGGGTTGATGTCGATGCCGAGGTAGCCGTCGTAGCCGTACATCTTCAGGGCGTACATCAGGGCTTCGTTCTGCTCCGGCGAGAGTGCGCCCACATTCAGGTCCTGATCGTAGTTGCCGAGCGGCTGGCTGTTCCAGTGGGTGTGCGCCAGGCGGCCTTCGCGCATGCAGCTCGCGTAGGCGTAGGGCAGGTCCTCGAAGCCCATGAGGACGTGGCCAATCTCCGGGTTGAGGCCGACCAGCGTGTGGCCTTCGTCCAGGATGCGGCGGTTCTCCGGATTCTTCATCTTGGCTTCGACGTTGCGGGCCATGAGGATGCCATTGGGCGTGTGGCGCCAGATGTTGGAGCCGCGCGGCTCGTACGGCTTCGGCTCGATGGCGACCCGGATGCCCGGCACAGCGTCCATCGCTTCGGCCAGGCCGTCCTCGAACCGCTCCCACATCCCGAAATAGTCCACGCCAAAGGTGTTTTCGTAGCCGTCGCCGCCGGGCCACACCACCGAGAAGTCGGTGCCGTGTTCGCGGTTCAGTTTCAGCGTCTCGATGGTGCGGTCAATCGCGGCGCGGCGGACCTTCTCGATGGGGTTGGAGAGGGATCCCCACTCGAAGTTGGCGTCGTAGAAGAGGTTGGGGATGATGGTGACGAGGCGCAGGCCGTGCTGCTTCTCGTATTTCTGGTACAGCGCGAGGTTGTCTTCGTTCACTTCGTTCGGGTAGTGCGCCTCCACGCCGACGAGGCCATACTCCATCAGTTCCACCGCGAGATCGAGCCGCTCTTCCAGCGACATCTCCGGCGAATACCCTTCCGCGAACCGGGAGCCGACCGGCGCGAAGAACCAGACTCCGGCGGTGAACTTCAGTTCCAGGTTGAAGGTGTTCAGGTGCTGGAGCATCTCTTCGGGAGAGCGCAGAGTCTGTTGGGGGCGCAGGTCTTTCAGCGGCATGGAAGCCTCCGTAATCCATAAAAATGAAAGTGAGGGAAACCCGGTCAGGCGAGATGAGGCGAGATGAGGCGAGTAAACCGGGAACAGGTTCGCCGCAAGCGGGTCCCTTCCCTTTTCACGGCGCGGCGGAATCCCAATCGGCGCGGGCCTCAGCCGTCTCGGTAGAGGATGACACGGCGACGGCGTCTCCGGCGAGAGGGCGAGACGGAACCCGCCTCCACCGGGAAGCTTCTACGGAACAGAGGGCCAATTCCTCGTTTTGCATGGGCGAGTGTGGTATAATGGGCGCATTCTGTGGAGCGAACTCAGAGAAGCGTCACCCTGGAGGGACGGGGGGCGCCTGAAGACCCTAACGAAGGCGATAAAAAGACTCGGCGGCGATCCGCCGGAAGGAGAAGCGAGCATGGTGGAAGTCACTGAAAAAGCGGCGCGGGAGATCAAGCGCGTCTTTGAGTCGCAGGGTCAACCCGACGGCATGCTCCGCGTGTACGTCTCCGGCGGCGGGTGCAGCGGCCTGAGCTACGGCATGGCCATCGAAGACACCACCGAGGAAGGCGATCAGGTCTTCGACCAGAACGGCGTCAAGGTCGTGGTGGACCCGAAGAGCTACATGTATATGGCGGGGGCCAGAATTGACTGGGCGACCGACCAGATGATGGGCGGCGGCTTCAAGATCGAGAACCCGAACGCGGCGAAGAGCTGCGGCTGCGGGCACTCCTTCCAGCCGAACGAGGAAGGCGAAGTCCCCGAAGGCGCGGCGGCGGGCTGCGGAACGTGCCCCAGCTCTCACTGACCGGTGGCCCCTTCGCGGCGGAGCCGGAAGCGCGCGTTCGGTTCACGCGGGTGACGGTTCCGACATCCAATCGCACCACGAGTTGGGGAAGCCCTGCGGCTTCCCCTTCTCTCTGTACCCCCGGCGCTTCACACTCTCATGACGCCCCCGACGCCGCGACTCCCTCCGTTCCGCGCATTCGGCCCCCGGCGGGCCGCCTCGTCACAGGATCCCTTTCCTCTCATGCCGCGCATGATTCCGGCCTCGCCCCGGCCCCTTCGGGTGGATATTGTCACCCTCTTCCCGGAGATGCTGCACAGCCTCCTGTCGCACAGCATCCTGAAGCGCGCCCAGGAGAAGGGCCTCCTCGATGTCCGCGCGGTCAACCTGCGCGCCTTCGCGCTGGACCGTCATCGCCAGGCGGATGACCGGCCGTTTGGCGGCGGCGCGGGCATGGTCCTCAAGCCCGACGCGCTCGTGGCGTGCATTGAACACCTCCGCCCGCAGGTCGGCGCGCCCCGGATCATCTTGACTTCGCCGCGCGGGGCTGTTTACAATCAAACGCGGGCGGAAGAGCTGGCGCGGGAAGCGCACCTGATTCTTTTGTGTGGCCGTTACGAAGGCGTGGACGAACGCGTCCGCGCCTTTCTAACGGATGACCTGTCCATTGGGGACTATGTGCTGAGCGGGGGCGAACTCGCCGCGCTTTGCGTCCTCGACAGCGTGACTCGGCTGCTGCCGGGCGCGCTGGGAGCCGAGGAGTCGGCCGCCGAAGACTCCTTCACCACCGGCTTGCTGGAACACCCCCACCTGACCCGACCGGCGGAGTACCGGGGCATGACCGCGCCGGGAGTCCTCCTCTCCGGCCATCACGCCAACGTCCTGCGGTGGCGCCGCGAAGAGTCGCTCCGACTCACGCGCGTCCTCCGGCCGGACCTCCTGGCGTCGGCTCCTTTAACTCAGGACGACCGAAGGTTCCTCGCCCGCCTCGACCGTGAGGCGCCCCGCGACCGAACCGACCTCTGACCTCCTCACCACCCCCGTCATCGAGCGGAACCCCGTTCCTCTTCCCGAAGGACGGCCCGCTCGCAATCGTGACGGAGGAGGAAGCCAGGATTATGAAAGGGAGCGTTATCCGTGTCGAATATTATCAGCCAGTTGGAACAGGAACAACTGAAAACCGATGTGCCCCTCTTCCGCGCCGGAGACACCGTGCGCGTTCACGCCAAAGTGGTGGAAGGCGGCAAGGAGCGGATTCAGGTGTTCGAGGGCGTTGTCATCGCGATGAAACGCGGCGCGGTGCGCTCTTGCTTCACCGTTCGCAAAATCTCGCACACCGTGGGCGTGGAGCGGACCTTCCTCCTCCACTCCCCCAAAATCGCCCGCATCGAAGTCACCCGACGCGGCAAGGTTCGTCGCGCCAAGCTGTACTACCTCCGCACCAAAATCGGCAAGCACGCGCGAATCAAGGAACTGCGTACGGAGCGACCCGTCAAGGGCGCGCCCAAAACGCCTGTCGCAGAGACCTCGGCGCCCCTCCCCGGCGTCGAAGAGACCGCATCCGAGTAAGGCTCCGGCTGTGACGCTCGTCCACCGGGCGGCGCCGAGATCGCCTGCATACGCGGAAGGGATGGGGAGCGATTCCCGTCCCTTCCGCTTCATCCTTCCCCCTGAACTGCGGGAGCGAGAGACGGAGGCCGGTCGGTGAACGCCCCAGGAGACCCCTCGTCGGCCCGTGGCGCCGCAACGGAGGGGAGGCGTCCCCTTCATCCCCGCCGCAGGGCGAACGGAGCGCGCCTCGTCGGCCTGGCTTTCGTGGCGACTCTCCTCTGCCTCGCGCTCATTCGC
This sequence comes from Armatimonadota bacterium, assembly GCA_038240635.1. GTDB lineage: Bacteria > Armatimonadota > DTGP01 > DTGP01 > JAHWJO01 > JBBRGS01. The sequence continues at coordinate 11,876 of JBBRGS010000029.1, read as the reverse complement.
CCCTTCGTCCTGGAGCCGTTCTACATCCCATCCGATTCCATGGCGCCGCTGCTTCACGCCGGCGACCGAGTCTTCGTCAACAAACTGGCCTGGCTCTGGAGGGAACCCCGGCGGGGCGAGGTCGTCGTCTTCTATGGAACCGAGTCGAGCGGTCATCCCGATTGGATTTATGTGAAGCGGATCATCGGCCTGCCCGGCGAGACCCTCATCATCCGCAACGGGCGAACCCGCGTGCAGGGGAGCCAGGGCGCGCAGGACATCTCCGCCGAGTGGGGTTCTCGCCCCTACGCCGAGTTCGGGCCGGACCGCGTGCCGCCCGGCGACTACTTCGTGATGGGCGACAACCGCAACGACAGCCTCGACAGCCGCTACTGGGGACCCGTGCCCCGCGAGCGCCTGATCGGGCGCGCTGTGGCGGTCTTCTGGCCGTTGTCTCATGCGCGGTGGACGCGGTAACGTATGACAGAGCGGAAAATCCCGCGCGCCTCCGGTGGCGTGGGGAGAGGGTAAACGATGGAGTGGCTGGCAAACCTGAATCCCCGGGCGATCCTCGCGGTCGCCTTCGCCCTGGTCTTTCTGCGCGTGGGCCTGCTGGCCTGGGGGCGGCGGGTGGCGGTGGCGCGAGGCGCGACTCGCTCGTGGGGCGAGTTGATCGAAGCGATGCTCGTCGCGTGGGTGGTGGTTTTCCTGATCATTCGCCCGTTCCTCTTCGAGCAGTTCAGCATCCCGTCCGGCTCCATGATCCCAACCCTCAACATTGGGGACCGCATCGCCGTCAATAAGTATGATTACCGGCTTCATCCGCCTCAGCGCGGCGACATCGTGGTGTTTCGTTCCCCCCTCTCGGCGCAGCAGAACGAGGCCGATTTCGTGAAGCGGCTCATCGGCCTTCCCGGCGACACGATTGACCTGCAAAATGGCCACGTGACGCTGAATGGCCGTCCCCTGCGCGAGCCGTACGTGACGAAGGGAAACATCACCGAGTCGGAGGAGCGGCCCGATTATCCGGCGTCGCTCCATTTTCCGTATCGCGTGCCGCCCCACGCCTACCTGGTGATGGGGGACAACCGCCAGGACAGTTTCGACAGCCGAGGCTGGGGCGTGGTCGCGCCGGAACGGATCAAGGGGAAGGCCGTCGTGAAGCTGTGGCCTCTCGGAAACTTCGGGCTGCTGCGATGACCCTGTCTCCCCCTTCGGCTCTATCCGTTTTCCCGCGCGTGCGGCGAGGGCGCGGTTGATGAACCAATCTGTGAGGGAGTGCACCGTATGGAGTGGTTAGCCGGTCTGCGCGTCGAGTGGGTGCTGTTCGTCGCGTTCGTCCTCGTCGCGGCGCGGTGGATTCTCATTGGGATAAAGCGATCCATCGGGCCGAGCCGCGAGCGCTTTATGGGGGAATTAGTCGAGTCACTGCTGTTCGCGTGGGTCGCCGTCTTCCTCGTGATTCGCCCGTTCCTCGGCGAGCCGTTCAGCATTCCCTCCCCCTCGATGCACAACACGCTGCTGGAAGGGGACCGCATCATCGTCACTAAACTGGCGTACCGCATGGGACGACCGCAGCGTGGCGATGTGGTGGTCTTCAAATCCCCCCCGGAAGCGCACAGCGATGAAGTGGACTTCGTGAAGCGGCTCATCGGCCTCCCCGGCGACACCATCAACATTTCCGGGAACAAGGTCTGGATCAACGGCAAGCCGCTTAACGAGCCATACGTCCCCGAACTGATGCGCGGTCCGCCCTACCCCGATTCTAACGCGCCAACCCCGCCGTATAAAGTGCCCCCCGGCCACTATTTCATGATGGGGGACAACCGGAATCAAAGCCTCGACAGCCGCTACTGGGGCTACCTCGACGGCTCGCGGATCAAGGGGCGCGCCATCCGAATCTTCTGGCCCCCCCGCCGATGGATCAGTCTGGGTCATATCAATTATAAAAATGCGCCCAACTAATCGCCCCGAACCTGGACTTTATCCATGCTGATGCGCCCATCCCGAACAGAGGCGAACCTCTGGCTGCCCGATGCGGTGGCGGAGATCGCGCGGGAACGAGGCGTGACCTGGCTGGTGGGCGTGGATGAAGCCGGGCGCGGGCCGCTCGCGGGGCCGGTCGTGGCGGCGGCGGTCCTGATAACGGTGGAGACCCGCATCCCCGGCGTGAACGACTCCAAGAAACTGTCGCCGGAGCGGCGGGAAGCGCTGATGATGCAGATCGCGTTCTCCTCGGAACGCCTGGCTGTCCGCGCCGTTCATTCGGAGGCGATTGATCGGATAAACATCCTGGAGGCGAGCCGTCAGGCGATGCGCGACGCGGTTCAGGGCCTCTTTCTGAAGCGGCGGAAGGGGTTCAACCCCCAAAAGGACATCCTCGTCCTGGTGGACGGCCTCCCCGTGCCGGACTTCCCCATTGAGGCCCTGGCGGTGGTCGGCGGAGACGCGACCTGCCTCCCCATCGCCGCCGCATCCATCCTCGCCAAGGTGACGCGCGACCGCCTGATGGAGTCGTATGACCAGAAGTATCCCCAGTACGGCTTCGCACAGCACAAGGGCTACCCCACGCCGCTGCACCTGGAGCGCCTGCGCGAGCATGGCCCGTGCCCGATTCATCGCCGCTCGTTTGCCCCGGTGAAGCGCCTCCTGGAGGCGAACGAGGGCTGAGGGTTAAGGGTTTCGCGCCAAACCTTTACACGAAGCGCGGCCTTCCGCCATCAGCGCCGCCCAATCCCAGAGCGCATCCGCCGCCTCCCACACCTCCGGAGGGACCACGCCTTCCGCCGCCGAGGTGGATGCGAGCGCGACCCGCACGGAAGGCGGAATAGCGGCCCGCCGCTCGGCCCAGACACGCGACCGCTCGACGCGAGAGGCTTCCCGCGCCGCCCGATATGCCGTCATGTCCGCATCCTCCAGCGGGACTGGCCCCCGCCCCGCCAGGAGCGCCTCCGCGTCCACCAGGTCCATGCGGCGCTCCTGGAGGCGGACCCGGATCGGATCGCCGGTTTGCATCACGCCGATGACGCCGCCGCTCATGGCTTCGGGTTCTGCGTGGCCGAACGCCGGGCCGTAGTTGGTGCCGCTGAAGCGCGCGTCGGTGAGGAGGTACGCCAGCGGGGCGAGGCGATGGTTCTTGCTCACCCAGTCCTGCGGCTTGTGGACTTCCGGCATCCCGTCGGCGAGCGGCCCTTCCCCCGCGATGACGATGAGGAGGCGGAGGCTTATCTCTTCCACCATCGCCTCGAACAGATCGGCGCCGGTCGCCTCCAGGTCGGGCAGATCGGGCGCGTTGTGGCGGCGGACGGCCTTGAGCAGGGCGTCGTGGAAGGCAGGGCCGACGCTTTCCAAAAAGGCCACGTCGCCGATGGCGTCCGCCGCCTCATCCTCGCCGTTGAGGTAGACGACGAGGGCCACCTTGTCCTCGAACGCCGCCAGCTCCCGCCGCGAGAGGCCGGAGATTTTGAGGACCGCCGACCCGCCGATGGCGCTCCCAGTGAAGACCTGCACGCCGCTGGTGTCGCGGGCGGGCGTGGCGGAGAGGATGCGTTCCCGTTTGGGCAGGGCGTCGGCGCTGATCACGCGGAACGGCGACTCCGCTCCCTGGGGCGCCGGGTGAGCGTTATCGTGCAGCAGTCGCTCCCGCCAGGAGCCGCTCACCGTCGGCGCGTCGAGGTTGACAGGGACGCCCGCTTCCACCAGGTGGCGCATCAGGGTGTCCACTCCGCCGGACTCGCCGCTGCAACAGCTCCGCGCAAATCCGGCGAACCCCCGGTCGGCGTCGGCGGCGAGGCTGAAGCCCGGCATGAGATAAGGGACCTCGGCGGCGCGGAGGGCGGCGTCGAGCTCCCACACGCCGCTGCGGCAGCCCAGGTACGCATGCACGAACGGCATGTGCATCATATTGTTGGTGGAGCCGCTCATCGCCGCGTGAACATAGAGGGCGTTCAGGCTGTTCCGAAGCAGCAGATGACGCAGGCCAACTTCGGGCCGGTTGGCGAGAAGCATAAACGTGTCGCAGACGGATGCGACCTGCGCGGCGGTCGGCGGCCCCATCAGCGCCTGAACCTCCGGCGGGGCGAGGCCGTACGCGGCGACGGCGAGGCGGTCGGTGTTGCCGGTACCCCGAAACTCGCACGTGCCGCCGCCGCTCTTCGACGCCGCCACGCCCAGCCGCCGCTCGGCCTGGTCCTTCGCGGCCTCCTCCATCAGCCCCAGTTGAACGAGTCGCCCGAACGCGCCCTGAAACGCCTGCGTGGTGATGCACTGGAGCTTCTGGGTCAGGTTGAACTCTAAATCTTCCGCGAGGGAGTCGTGACCGTGGTTCCGGGCGGCGACGGCGAGGACCCGTATGTCGCGCGCCACATCGTCGGGAATCTGGCCGCCTTCGAGGACGTGCGCGGGGATGCAGACCATCCAGGGTTCCGGCTCGCCCAGCGCTTCGGCCTGCCAGCGCGCCCACTGCGCCGCGCCCGCCAGAACGCCGAGGGGGTGCTTGTCGCACGAAGTGAGGGCGATGAGGGCGTCGTACCCGTGCCCCAGCAGCTGCGTGATGAGGGCGGTGGCGGTGGCGCTGCGGCTCCAGAGCGACATTCTCATGCCGGGCATACTTTGCGCCACGCCGTCGCAGACCGCGTTGAGGTACAGCGCGCCGGGGATGCAACCGCGGTCCCAGAGGCTGAGGGCGACGCGGGACATGGTGTAGCGGTCGGCGGCGTGGGCGGGATGGTCGCCGCTGCCCCCCACCACCGCAACGAGTGGGGCGGACTCGCGGAGGCGGTCCACCACTTCGGCCTGGAGGCGCGGGGCGGAAGGCAGATCGGGAGTCGGCTCCCCCATCGCCTGAAGGAAGAGGACCGAATCGAGCAGAAACGAGACGATGCCGACGTGCAGCAGGGAGATGCCCTGCACCTCCTCACGGTAATGGTATCGCCGCCGATTCACTCGAATCATCGCCGCCTCCAGGACGTTTATCAGCATGGCCGGAGCGCTTCCCGGTGAGGATGGATTCGCGGCGCCCGCCGGTTGAACCTTTCCGGTCCACTGGCGTTAAACGGAACGGCAGGGTTGACGAGAACCGTTCAGTCAAACGACTCCCGTTAAGGCGAGAACAGCCGCCCTCCGCCGAAACAGTCCGTCACCCTGCGAACGTCCGATGGCGCTCCTGCCTGGAGAATAATCATGCCCATTGAAATCGCCTTTTTTGTCGTCCTCATCGTGGGGATTATCTCGTCCACCATCCTGAAATTGGCTCATATGATCTTCGTCGAGTATCCCCGGCATCGGATGGCCGCCTCCCGCGAGGCGCCCGAACGCTCCATCGCGCTCGAAAAGCGAGTCGCCGAACTGGAAAACCGCGTGTTGACGCTTCAGGACATCGTCATGGGGGGAAGTTATTCGGCGCGCGCGCTGATGGAAGTCCCGCCGGTTCAGGCGTCCCTCTCCGCCTCGGAAGCGATGAACGTCGAGAGGACCATTCAGCCCCGCTAACGCGCGCGAAGTCCCCTTCCGAGGGACGGGAAAGGGACTTCGATAGCGCAGCGGTCTGGATTGGGTGGATTCAGACTTTGGTTTTGGAGCGGTTCTCGCTTTTGGCGTGACCGTTAGTGGCGGGCCGCGTTTCATACTCCTGGTACAGTTGGTACTGGGAGTCGCCGCCCGCGATGTCGGCGCGATTGAAAACGACGCCCAGCAGCCGCGCATGCGCCTGTTCGAGGGCTTCGTGGGCGCGAACGAGCGTTTCCGGCGTGGTAACGCCCGCGCTCACCACCAAAAGCGCGCCGTCGGAGAGGGAGCTGAGGATCGCCGCGTCTGTCACGAGGCCCACCGGCGCGGCGTCAAAGAGGATGACATCGGCCTGCTCGCGCAGTTCGGCCATCAGGCGGCGCATGGCCTGCGAGTCGAGGAGTTCGGCGGGATTGGGGGGCGCGGCGCCGGCGGGGAGGAGACGCAGGCCGTCGGTGTCGGTGGGACGGAGCGCCGCGTCCAGTCGAACTTCCCCGGTCAGGACGGCGGTGAGGCCGGGCTGACCCGATACGCCCATGATCTCGTGCTGGTCCGGCTTGCGAAGGTCGGCGTCCACGAGGATGACGCGCTGGCCGCTTTGCGACATGGAGGCGGCCAGGTTGGCGGCGACGGTGGATTTTCCCTCCGCGAATCCCGCCGACGTAACGACCATCGTCTGAAGCGGCTTTTGAACGCCGAGGAAGCGAATGGCGCTGCGGAGGCGGCGGAACGCTTCGGCGGCCACGGAACGGGGCTGGAAGCGGACGATGAGCGGATGATCCGCCGTGAAGGTGGGAATAGTGGCGAGGACGGAGGCGCCGGGGAGCGCGCGTTCGAGTTCGCCGCGGGTGCGTAGCGTGCGGTCAAGCGACTCGGCGAAGATGGCGATGGCGACGCCGAGGAAGAGGCCAAGCAGAAGGCTCAGCACAAGGTTGACCGTCTTCTTCGGCTTCACCTTCTTGCCGGGTTCCACGGCGAGTTCCACCACGGAGGCGCGGCTGGTTTTGGTCGCTTCGTTGAGCTGGGCTTCGCGGTACTTCTCTTCCAACACCTTCAGATCGGTGGTGAGGAGGTAACTGTCGCGGAGCGGCTTGCTCATCCCCAGCTCTTTGTCGGGGATGCCGGCGAGTTGCGCCTGCGCCCGGACCAGTTGCTCCTCCGCGACGATCTTGTGGGCCTTCGCCGCCGCCAGATCGGCCTGAGCCTTGCTGTAGGCGCTGGCGAACTGCTCATACACCGGGTTGGGAGACTCGCGGACTTCCTCGGTTTTGGGCGAATTGGCCGATTCGTGGCGGGCGGCTTCGCGCAGGCGCTCCACTTTGGCGCGAGTGGCCTGCACATAGGGATGGATATCGGTAAACTGCGAGCGGGCGGCTTCATACTCGGCTTCGGCGTCCGCCAGGTCGGTCTTGAACCTGGAGACGGTGGGGTTTTGCGCGGTGGTGGGGGATTTGATGGTGCGCGGGATGCCCCCCATCTGACTGGTGAGCATCTGAACACGCTTTTCGGCTCCGGCGGCCTCGGCGGAGGCGGCCTGGTAATCGCCCTGCACCTGTGCCAGCTGTTTGGAGCGGACTTCCTTGGCGACTTCGTAGTCGGGGAGGTTGTACCGCTTCTTGAGGTCCCGCACTTCGGTGTCTTTCTGAGCCAGCAGGCCGAGGACTCCGCCCTCGCCGTCGGAGCCGCGCAGGGCGTATTCGGTGACGAGGCGGTACCGCTGGGCTTCGGCCTTCCGAGCGTACTGGTTCTTCCAGACGACGACATCCACCATGGCGTCGGCGCCCTGGGTGGCGCGGTCGGGGTTGCCCGCCTCGAAGAAGAGGTTGAGCATCCCTGTTTCCTTCAGCTCCTGCGTGGCGTATCGTTCCATCGAGCGGTCGTCATCCACGTCGTCGGGGTGTTTCTTCACGACTTCGCGAAGAGCGGCCTGGACCGTCGCGCCGCGCTCCAGCGGGGAGAGGACCTGCCACTGCTTGCCCCGCAGCGGATTGGACTTGAGATTTCGCACGAGGTCGGAGCTCATCACCTGAATGGCGGTGGCGTTGATCTTCTCCGGGGGGACGGTGAACATGTTGATGTTCACGTGCCGGGCGAGATCGGCGAGGGCGCCCGCCTGCTTGATCGCTTCATCCTTCTGAGTGGAACTGAGGCGGCTGGCCAGCAGGGAGTTGCTCGGCTCGCCCGTGACCTGCTCCTCCACCTGTTCCGGGGTGAAGCCGAAGCCCTGCACCGTGGCGGCGGGGGTCACGCGGTCGGTCTTCAGGGCCATGCGCCCGAAGTAGGCGGGAAGCGGCCGGGTGATGAGTTCGTTCTCGAAGAGGCGCACCATGTCATCCTGGGAGTGGTACGCCGTGAGATCGAGGTTGTACCCTTCGCCGAGGGTGAGGAGGCTGGTGGCGAGCTCCTCGTAGGGGGCGCTGTTCACCAATTCGGTGAGGCTGGTGGGGGTGAGGGGGCCGGTGGCGTCGTCAATGGTGCTCGTGGCGCGGATGACGTAGCCGGTCTGCCCCTGCACCTGCACCACCGCTTTGGATTGAAAGACTATGGGGCTGAGGAGGCTGTAGGTCATGACCGCCGCGACGACGGCGAGCAGGACCGTCAGCGTCAGTTTCCAACGCTTCTTCACCAGGCGCACGTAGTCGCGGAGTTGGATCTCCTGTTGCGGCGCCGACGGGGCGGACTGCGCGGTCTGCAAGTCGTATCTCCTCCAGGGGGGCGGCCCTCGCATCGCCGGGGGGTCCCGCCGATGGAAAGGGCGCGCGAATGACGCGGGCCGATTTTACCCTTCACCTGTGTCGCCGACAGTATAACATGGGGCCATGTGAGGGTCAACGCGGCAATCAGGGGATAGCGCGTTCGGTTCCGGGCGGGACTTCCCCATAACAGGCGGGAGTCCCTCACGGGCCAGGAGGGACTCTCTCAAACAGGCAGGAAGTCCGCTCCCGACTCCCTAACACCTTAGCGCGGCGATCCGCGCCGTGGGAGAGCCAGGTGACGGCTCCTTTCCTCTGACCTCGCCTCCGAGGCAGCCCGTCTGGGGCAGGGAGCGACGCATGGCGCCTTATCCTTTCACCCTCACTCTTCCCCGCTCGTTAGGCTCCTGTGGCCTCACCCTCGTCGCCGCGCCGCGTCCGCCGGAGTTCCCGTTCACCGGTTCATTTCGCGTTCGCCGGGATGGAGAGGAGAAGGAGACCTGGGCGCAGGCCGATCCACTTGACCCGAATCTCCTCTGGCTCGACGGTGAGTTTCTAATGGCGGGCGACAATCGGCTCATCGCGGAGGCCGCGTCCGCTCCCTCCGGCGATTCCGGAGTCGAAGTCGCGGATGAAGGCGGCAGTCTCACCCTTGACCTGCACGGCGAACGGTTCACCCGCTACCATTACGCCCGCGATGCGGCGCCCGCCCGGCCTTACTTCTATCCCGTGCTGGCCGGCGGCGGCGTTCCCGTCACCCGCAACTACCCAATAGCGCGCCTGGACCACGAATCCCACGATCATCCGCATCACCGCTCACTCTGGGTGGCGCACGGCGACGTGAACGGCGCCGACAACTGGAGCGAGGAACCCGGCCACGCCCGCACCGAACACGTCGCCTTTGATGGCATCGTCTCCGGCCCGATCCTCGGCGGCTTCCGTGAGCGCACGCGCTGGGTGACGGCTTCCGGCGCCCCGCTTTTGCACGAGACGCGAGACATCCGGGTGTTCCAATGCGTCCCCGCTCTGCGCGTTCTCGACCTGACCCTGCGATTCACCCCGGCGGAGGGCGCGGTCACGTTCGGGGACACCAAGGAGGGCGGCCTCATCGCCGTGCGGGTCGCCACTGCGATGGACGGCGACAAAGGCGGGACCCTCACCAACGCGGACGGCGCCACCGGCGAAGCGAACACATGGGGAAAGCGTTCGCTTTGGTGCGATACCAGCGGCGGCGGCCTGGACTGCGGCATCACCCTGATGGACCACCCGGACAACCCGCGCTTCCCCACGTACTGGCACGTCCGAGACTACGGCCTGATGACCGCGAACCCGTTCGGCGTCTCTCACTTCACCCACGACAGGACCCAGGATGGAAGTCTGACCGTTCCGGCGGGGGAGACCGCGAGGTGGCGCTACCGCATAGTCGTTCATGCGGGAACGCTGGAAGAGAGTCGCGTGGCGGAGCGGATTGAAAGGCTATATAACGCCTTCACCGCGCGGCTCACCACGGCAGCGGCGGCGTGAACGACCCAATGGAAGCCTCTCAACCCGTCATCCAGGAGTACCGCGCGCCCGTCAATCCGCAGCGGGAGTACGCCCTGACGTTCGCCGTGGGGGCGCTGGTCTTCGGGTTCACCTGGTTTTACCAGTATCACTGGCAGAAGCGGTCGTTTGAGGAGTACATCGCCGTCTCGGTGGGGACGCTGCTGCTGGCGCCGCTGCTGGCCATTCTCATCGGGATGCGCTCTTCTCCGGAGACGTTCGGCCTGGCGGCGGGAAACGCTCGCCTCAGCGTGCGCTACGGCCTGGGGATAGTGCTGGTGATGCTCCCGTTCCTCTTCTTCTCCTCGCGCACCCAGGCCGCGATGGACTATTATCCGTTCTTTCGGCGCTGGCCCTCCGCGTACGGATTTTCGTGGGCCTATGTCGCCTACTTTGAACTGCTCTACGGGATGTATCTCCTCGCGTGGGAATGGTTCTTTCGGGGCTTCCTCCTCTTCGGCCTGGCGCGCGGCATGGGGAGCTGGGCGTTGTTCGCGCAGGCGCTGCCGTTTGGATTGCTGCACTGGGGCAAGCCGATGCCGGAGTTCGCCGGGTCGTTTGTCGCGGGGCTGGTCCTGGGGTTTGTGGCGTTGCGCACCGGCTCGTTTCTCACCGGCTTCGTCGCGCACTGGGCCATCGCCGTGGTGTATGACCTGTTCGTGATCGCGGCCCTGGCGGCGCATGGGTCCGCCTTATTCTGAGGGGATTGTGCCTTGCGCCGGAAGCGAAAACGTCGAACGCTGGTTGATGGTTTTTGATTTTGGGGTGTAGGCGGGGTTTTACCGCCTGGATAATTGTCAGCAACGGCAGGCAAGAAATTTTCCGGGTGCGCCCCTTCCTCTCATCGCCCTGTCCCGTTTGTCAGGCGCTCCACCAAAAAGTCGTGGAAACCATTGAGATTTTTCCATTCGGTCGCGACTTCGACGCGCTTCGCGCTCGCCTCCTCGCGGGTGTTTCCGGTGTCGTCCACCCGAATCCCCAACGATTCCATTTTAACAAAATCGCGGTCCGCCGACTGGGTGGCGGCAAGATAAACCGCCACCGTATCGTAAAGCGTGCTGGTCTGGCGCTGATTCAGTTTTAGTTCCGGCTTTCGGTTGACCGCTCGCTCCCAGACCTCATAATTTTCCAGTATCGTTTTTGCGATTTTGTCATGAGAACGCAGCATCCGCTGATAACGGTCGCCATAGAAACCTGCCTGCGCGCAGGTGTCCAGCGGCGTAATGCAGAGAGGCCATTGCGCCGTAAACATTCGCTGGCAGGCGCGAATATCCTGCGCGACATTGTACTCTGGCTCCGGCGTCGTCTTGCCTCCATAGCCGCGCCGGACGCTTCCGAACATTCCGACGATGTTGGCGCGTTGCGCGATCCGGGGTTCGCGATCCAGCGCAGCGGCGAGATTCGTCACCGGGCCGATTGCGAGAATGGTTACACGCTCCTTTGATCGCATCACCACGTCAATCAGGGCTTTTACCCCCTCCTGATAGACGCGCCCGCGATACTGCTTCAGGCTGAAATCACGAATCCATTCCGCCTGCGGGCCAGTCCCTTGCGGATTCGCGGGGACGCCAAGACCGACCGGAATGTCGGTCCGCCCGACCTGCGTCAGCAATTTGGCGACGAGCGCAGCGCGATATTCCGGTTTTCCAAAATCGGTCACGACCAATTTCAGGGCCAGTTCCGGGCAGCGCAGCAACAGTCCCAATGCCCAGGTGTCGTCAATATCGTCGCCGATGTCCGTATCGAGAATCACCGGAACAGGCTTAGGCCGCGCCGCCTCCGCGATTTCGGCGATCAGACTTGCGGCAGCGGCGGTCGCGCCTGCGATCAGCGTCCGGCGCGAGATTGCCCCGCCTGAGTAAAGTGGCTTGTCATTCTGGTTCATCGAAATTCTCCTGTCGAAGCATGGAAAAGCGCTTATCTTAAATACTTTCTGGGCTAAAATAAAAAGAGCAGGCAGCCAACGGTAAGGAAGACTACCTCAAGGTAGAAAAGAGGTATGGAGCCTGCGTTATTTACACGAGAGCAGAATAACCGGCTGATCGCGTTTCGTCAAACGCTCTACGAGCGCGGCTTCACCGGGCGAATGGATGCCCGGTTTGAACTGCTGGATGCCCTCCTCTTCAATGGACTGGTCCACTCCTTTGCCGAGTTGAG
>JBBRGS010000028.1:0-27565 GCA_038240635.1 Armatimonadota bacterium | reverse complement strand
GAGGCAGCGAGGCAGCGAGGCAGCGAGGCAGCGTGGCAGCGAGGCAGCGAGGCAGCGAGGCAGCGAGGCAGCGAGGCAGCGAGGCAGCGAGGCAGCGAGGCAGGGAAGAGGCGTGAAGAGTCTCCGAAGGGTGGGGTCTGTTCTGGTATTCCATCGGAGGCGCCTCATTCCCTGCGTGGAATGGGCGAGCGGCGCCTACCAGGCCTCCGGCGCGCGGCGCGCCCAACCGCCCGGCGATGCGCCTTCGAGGGCGAGAGGCCGCAGCCGCACGGCGAAGGTCGTTTCCACCGCCGGGAGTAGATACTGCGGCAGCGGGCCGGGGCCGCAACTCTGGCTGCCGAGGCCACACTGGGCGGCGTCCAGGTAGAGGAAGGTGGCGTCCTGTTCCACCAATTCGTGGGCATGGCGGGCGCTCGTGAGGTCTTCCAGCGCGTGACGATGGGCGCTCACGTTCAGCAGGGGCTGTCCCACCGCCAGCAATCCCACCCCGCGCGCGTTGGTGACGGCGGCCCAGCGCACTTCGGTGTGATTGCCGTACTCCTGCGGGCGCACATACGGGTGATACGTGTCCGAGACCATGCCGGACCAGGCGCCCACTTTCACGCTCTCCCGGCGGTCGCTGTAGCTCTCGTGAGGGCCGGCGCCGTACCACATGAAGCGGTCGAAGGCGCCGGGCAGCGTCATCGTTAGGCCGATGCGCGGGAGGTCCGGCTGGCCGTCGCGGGGGCAGATTGTGGTTTCCAGCGTCACGTCGCCGGAGCCGTAGACGGTCCAGCGATACCGCACCGTCATCGCCGGGCGAAGGAAGTAACCGCCCAGGGTCGAATCCACCTCCAGCCGCAGCGCGTTGTCGGAGCGCCGTATCACCCTCACATCGTCCACGCGATGCTGAAGGCGATCATACCCGGCCTTGCGCCACTCCCCTGACATCCAGACGTCGTTGTCGGTCGGCGCGCGCCAGAGGTTCAGGCGCGGACCCGCTTCCAGCAGCGCCTCGCCGCCGAAGGTCCACTCGCTGAGGGTTCCGGTCCAGCGGTCCAGGACGAGGCGGAAGGTGTCGCTCTCGATTTCTACCGCCGCTTCCGACTCCACCACGCGCAGCGGCGGCATATCGGCGACACGGAGGGGCGAGACGGCTTCCCCCTGTAACGGCAGTTCAAACTGCGCCCAGGCGACTTCGTGCCCGGCGTCGGCCCAGAGCGTCGGCTCCGCGAGGATGAAGCGGAGGTTCAGCCAGTACTCCCGGCCCGGCTTCGGCGTCGGAAGGGAGTATGGCAGGGTGATCTCCTCGCTGGCTCCGGCGGGCGTGTCGAGGAGGGGGAGCGTTCCGGACGCCAGCAGGTCGCCGTCCTCGCGGAGTTCCCAGCTTCCGCGCAGGCGGGACAGCGGCGCGAACTGGTAGCGGTTTTCCACGCACAGCCGCCCGGCGCGCAGGTCGAGGGCCGTCACGTGAACCGGCTCCATCACCTTCTTCAGTTCGAGGAGAGCGGGATGCGGCTCGCGGTCGGGGGAGACGAGGCCGTCAATGCAGAAGTTACCGTCGTTCGGCTGGTCCCCAAAGTCGCCGCCGTAGGCGAACCACTCCACGCCGTCGTCGGTGTGGCGCCGGATGCCGTGGTCGGCCCATTCCCACACGCAGCCGCCGAGGTTGCGCCGCCCGCCCCGAAACGCCTCCCAGTACTCCTTCAGGCTGCCGGGACCGTTGCCCATCGCGTGGGCGTATTCGCAGAGGAAGTAAGGCCGCTCGTCATCCTCGCGGTCGCCTTCGCGGATCACCTTGTCCACTCCGGCGTACATATTGCTCACCACATCCACCACGGGCGCTTCAAACGCCTGCTCGTAATGGATGAAGCGGGTCGGATCGAGTTCGCGGATGCGCCGGGCCATCGCGTCGTGATTGGGTCCGTAGCCCGCTTCGTTGCCCAGCGACCAGATGATGACGGAGGGATGATTTTTATCCCGCTCCACCATCCGCTCCGCGCGGTCCACGAAGGCGTCTCGCCAGTCGGGGTCATTGGGGAGCTGATTGATGTCGCCCACGTCGCCGAAGCCGTGGGTCTCCAGGTCGGCTTCATCCACCACGTACAAGCCGTACTCGTCGCACAGGTCGAGGAAGCGGGGGTCGGGGGGGTAGTGCGAGGTGCGGACGGTGTTCACGTTGTGGCGCTTCATCGTCACGATGTCCCGAACCATGCTCTCCATGCTCATGGCGTGACCCAGGTCGGGATGGGTGTCGTGGTGATTAACGCCCTGGAGGAGCAGCGGCGTCCCGTTGAGGAGCAGCTGGCCCTTCTCCAGTTTCAGGTCCCGGAAGCCGACCTGGACGCGCTGAACCTCTCGCGGGTTCCCATGGGCGTCCTGCGCCTGAACGAGGAGGGTGTAGAGGTTTGGCTCCTCGGCGTTCCAGAGGCGGGGATGAGAGACGGCCAGGACCAGTTCCAGTTCATCGGACGTTCCGGCCTTCAGCGCCAGCGGCTCGGTCGCTTCCGCCACCAGCGCGTCCCGGTTGTCGTAGAGCCGGGCGACCACCGCATGACTCTCCACCGCCGCTCGGCCCAGGTTCTGAACCGTCACCTGAACGCTCAATCGGCCTTCCTCGCGGGTCTCGTTCAGCGCGGGGCGAACCCGCACATCCTGAACGCGCACCTCCGGCGACAGCGTGAGATACACGTCGCGGAAGATGCCCGACAGCCGCCACATATCCTGATCTTCAAGATACGTCGCATCGGACCACTGGTAGACTTCCACGGCGAGCAGGTTCTCTCCCGCGCGCACGTAGGGCGTCACGTCGAACTCACTCGGCATATGGCTGCCCTGACTGTAGCCGACCTTCTCGCCGTTCACCCAGACATAGAAGGCGCTGTTGACGCCCTCAAACGTCAGAAAGACGTGACCGGCGGCCTCGTTCCCGCTCAGGCTGAAGCGACGGCGGTAGCAGCCCACCGGGTTCTCCTGCGGTACGCGCGGCGGGTCCACCGGAATGGGATACCGGACGTTGGTGTAGTTGGGGACGCCGTAGCCATGCATCTGCCAGTTGCTCGGCACGGGAAGCGAGTCCCAGTCGTCCGCGGCGTACCCTTCGGCGGTAAAGCCTTTGGGGACGCGCGACGGATTCTCGGCGTATCGGAACGCCCACGGCCCATTAAGCAAGCGGAATCGGTCGCTGGCGGCGCGCTCGCCAGAGAGGGCGGCGTCGGTGTCACCGTAGGGAATCAGGCTGGCGTGGGCGGGCTGTCGGTTCTGGTGAAGCAGAGCGGGATTTTCCCAGTCACGGGGAGCGGGGGATGGAGATGAGGAGTTCGGCATGGGGGAGTGAGGGGCGTGCAGTCGAGGCCAGGAGGCGGAGGGAAGGGGGAAGGTGTCCTCTCCTTACTTGGCCGCGCGGCGTCTGAACCCCTTTTGACGCCTACATTCCTCCAGGGGCCACTCCAGGGTTTTCTCTGCGCTCTCTGCGTTAGGGGTTGACCCTAAAGTGTGGACCTGGCGCCATCAACGCGCTAACCCATTGCCACCGGCGCCTTCGCCTTCGAGGTGTCCTCTTCCAGCGATGCGGCGGCGCGCGGGCGAACGACCGGGCCGTGCGGCAATCGGCGAGTGGCAATGAACGAGAGGATCGCCACGCCGACGCCGACCCAAAACGGCAGCTGATAATTGTGAAACCGCTCCCAGAGCCACGCGCCGCCCACCGGGACCGTGACCGCCGCGATATGGTTCATCGTCGTGCCCATCGCCACGCACGGCGCCAACTCCCCGCGCCGCACAATTCGGTTCAGGTATGTGGTGAAGCCGACTCCGAACGTCGTCAGCACGTTATCCAGCAGGAACAGGGCGTACAGCGCCCCGACCGACCGCAGGGTGGCGTACCCCAGAAAGACGAGGATGAGACCAATGCCGTAGAAGGTGAGGGGCCGTCGCTCGCCCGCGCGGTCCACCCAGCGCCCCATCGCGGGAGCGGTGACGGTAATCAGGAGAGCGTTCACAAGTTGGAGGGTGAGCATATGCCTCAGGGGCACATGGTACACGAGGATGAGGGCGTAGGAGGCAAAAATATAGAAGATTTGCCGCCGACACCCTTCCAGAAAAGTGAGCAGGTAGAACAGACCATACTCCCGCCGGAGGATGAGCCGGGCGCGCTTTTCCCCGCTCGTCGCGTGATGCCCCAGGCCCATGCAGAGCGCGCCCGCCAGCGCCACACTGGCCCCCGCGATTAAAAAGTACGCGTCGTACGGCAGCTGAGGCGCCAACCGCCGCAGGACCCACGCGGTCCCCAGCCCCCCCAGCGTTGCGGTGGAGCCGACGGCGCCCATTCGCCCCAGATGCCGCCCGCCCTCCTCGCCTTTCGCCAGCGTGAGGATGATCGCCGGGGCCATCGCCGAGTAGAGATGAAAGCCCACCGACCAGAGGACTGTGACGCCCACCAGCAGCGCGTAACTCGGCATGCGGCCGGTCAGTCCAATCCCGATCCCGGCGATGAAAAGGCCCAGCCCCGCCACCCGCGACTCCGCAAGCGCCACCAGGGTGCCCGCCGTCAGCGCCGTGAGCAGGCCCGGCGTCTCCCGAAGCGCCTCCATATTCCCCAACTGCATGGGGCCAATGTGATGCGTCTCCCGCAGAAAGTTCTGGAAGACGCCGCTGTAGATGGAGAAACCGAAGGAGAAGCAGAAGGTGAGCGCCGTGAAGAACCGCCAGTCGCGGCGGAGCAGGCGCTGATCGTCATGGGTGAGAGTGATCATCATGAGAGGTCAAAGGTGGACGGGTTTGAGCCGCCTGGAACGGTTCCCGCCACGTCGCGGGAGCGCCTTATTGTGCGACAAGCGACCTACCTGAGACGAACCGGCCTCTCGATCCCACAGCCTCAGATTTTCGGCTTCACGCCTTCAGGTTATCAGCCCCGTAACCGCTCCGGCGGCCCCACGCGGCCCTTCAGGCGGGGAGCGACAGACCCATGGGCGGCTCCTCCATCGCCTCCCTCGCCAGGCGCGGCGCGGATGAGGTGATGGGTTGTGGGGCTTTGGCTCGCAGCGCCTGCTCCTCGGCGAGGCGAGGGGCCACCGCCACGAGGAACAGCTTCACCATCTGCGGATCGAACTGGATGCCGGTGTTCTTGATGATCTCCTCCAGCGCGACCTCCATGGAGAGCCGCTTGCGATACGGCCGGTCGGTCGTCATGGCGCTGTAGGCGTCGGCGACGGCCATCAGGCGGGCGAGAAGTGGAATTCCCTCTCCGGCGAGCTGATCGGGATAGCCTCGGCCGTCCCACCGTTCATGATGATGGCGCACGGCGGCCCCGGCGCTCGCCATGTCGGGCGCCGATGCGAGGAGCATCGCCCCCAGCAGCGAGTGCTGGCGCATGATCGCTTCTTCCTCATCGTTGAGGCGTTGCGGCTTGCGGAGGATGCTGTCGGGCACGCCGATTTTGCCCACGTCGTGCAGCAGGCCGGCGATGCGGACGAGACGAATCTCTTCTTCCTTCCACTGAAGCGATTCGGCCATCCAGACGCAGTAGCGCGTCACTTCGTCGGCGTGACGTCGGGTGTAACTGTCCTTGTTGTCCACCGCCGCCACGAGGGCGTCCAGCACGCCAAAACTTTCGCCATCCCGCAGACTACGCATGGCCCGCATCTCCTGGGTGGTGGCGATGGGACGTCCGCCCTGGAGTTTGCTTTCAAATATATTTTCATTGGCGAAGGCCAGCAAATTGTCCCGCAGCCGTCCGTCCTGGGGAAAGACCGCGATGCCCGCGCTCACGCCGACCGGGATAATCCGCTCCTCGCCCTGCACGGTGAAGCTGTTGTTGGCGAGATACTCGTTGATGCGCTCGGCGACCTGGAGGGCTTCCTCGGCGACGCAGCCGGGGAGGATGGCGAGGAATTCGTCGCCTCCGTGCCGCCCGAACACGTCGCTTTGACGGCAGACTTCGCGCAGGGCCGCCGCCACTTTGAGGATCACTTTATCGCCCACGGTGTGGCCATACGTCTCATTGAACAGTTTGAAGTTATTCAGGTCCATGACAATGAGGGCGACAGTCTGGTTCTCGCGGCGGGCGCGGGCGATCTCCTGCTCCAGGCGCTCCTGTAGCGCACGGTGGTTGAGCAGCCCGGTGAGCGGATCGCGGTCGGCGGCGTTCTTCGCTCGTTGATAGAGGCGGGCGTTCTCCAGCGCGGCCCCAATCAGGGAACCCATCGCCTCAAAGAAGGTCAGATCGTCATCGGTCATGTCGGTATCGAGGGAGCCGATCTGCATCACGGCCATCACATGGTCGTGCGCCATGAGGGGAATGAGCAGGTTGTGGCCTTCCATGGGCGCGCCCGGCGGGGGCAACAGGCACGCCATGCCATATGGGGTTCGGGTCAGCTCCGCGGGAGGTCGCAGTCGCCGGGAGACGTGTTCGGTGAAGGAGAGGAGCAACTGCGCCTTCTCCTCGTTCTCATTCAAAAGGTACGCGCCACCCCAGGAGCGGGGCATGAGGTTGACGATCTCCCGCAGGGTTTCCCGCAGAATGGTTTTCGGATCGAGGGAGGCGTTGGCGGTCACGGAGATGCGGTGCAGGGCGTCCAGGCGGGACCCCTGTTCCTCCAGTTCGGCGTGGTGCTCCATCAGGCGGAGCGACTGGGCTTCGAGCTGGCGGTGCTGGTCGGCGAGAAGGCTGTGGGAGCCGCTCAGCTCGCGGGTGCGTTCCTCCACGCGCTGGCGGAACAATTCGGCGATGTCGCGGTTGTTGTACGACAGCAGGATTTGGCGCCGGGTAAGAAGCAAAAACAGCAGGGCCACCACCACGAAGGAGGACGCGCTCATCGCTCCCACGGTGGCGAATCCCCGCGCCACCACCATAATGCACGCCAGCACGGCGACGAGGTACGGCAGGACGAACCCGGCCTTCCCCACAAACGTCTCGCCATACGCGTAATCGGCGGAATCCGAGTCGCCCTTGTGGGGTTCCGGCGCAGGTTCCAGGCCCGGCGAGAAGGGGGAGGAGGCGAAGCCGGGGTGCAGGAGATCGCGCCAGGCGGCGTATCCGATCACGCCAAACGCCACGACCCAGAGGATGCTCACCGGGGGAGGCGTGATGAATCGCCCGGTGGAAAGCGACGCGCTCGGCAAAAGGCTGGCATACACAAAATCGCCGTACAAGACCAGAAACAGGCCGCACACCAGGCCCGGAAACCCGGAGGTGTGAGGCGTGTTATTTGGGGCGAGCAGCAGGCCACACGCCAGCACGGACAGCAGCCCCAGGCCCAGCAAAGGATACGCCAGGGCCAGCCAATGCGCCTGAACCGGCTGACTCTGCAGGACCGGCGCGAGGGGCGCCCCCATGATCGGCTCCCAGGCGTACACCCAGCCCAGCCCCGCCCCCGCCACCATCACCAGCAGCGTGTCAATGATCTGTTTGGCGCGGGTGGTGGACGGAAGCCGATCCCACGATGCGATGAGGGCGTTTCTCAGGGAAGAAACGTGATCCCTCGTCACCTGAACGACTTCCTGAGCGAATGGCAGCCTTACCTTCGGAGCCCTGCCCCCTTCTCCCCGCTCGCCTTTCTCGCGCCCCGGCAGGAGTTGCGCCGCCGCCACGATGTAGAGCGCGTACTGCGCGTAGAAGCCGAGATGGGTTTCGCTGATCCATTCGGGGGCGAGGCCGTCATTCTGCCAGGCGTACAAGACTCTCATCCCCTGGCCTATCGCAAACGCGAGCGCGCCCCAGCCCACGCCGCTCCAGAGCCACCGCTGCGGCGCCGTTCGATCCATCCGATACGCCGAATAGAGGCAGGAGACCGCCGCAAAGGTGGCGGCCCCCAGCGTCCCCAGGCGGTCCAGCCGCTTCAGCAGGTCCGGGTGGCTGTTCACGAGGGCGGACCACGCGAACGCCATGATGTAGAGCGCGACCACCCCGCCGACTCCCGATAAGAGGTTATAGGAGTTGGTTTCAGACGGTTCTGCGGCCCGGAGGGAGGGGGACATGGAGGTATCGGACACGGTTAAGCCTCGGCGATGCCAGTTGCGATGGGGGACCCTGGAGACGCTTCACACAACAGGGCCGCGTCTGAGCTCCGTCCGAGCAGGAGATGACTCCTGGCGGAGACTCGTCAGGGCGATCCCTCCCATGGCGAATAAGCGCTGCTCCTTCCTTGTTGTGCCACACCGTCCCCTTATATCGTCCCTTTCCCCCGGTGGAAGCCCCGTTGTGGCGGTTTCGTAACAGGGCGCCATGAGGATGTCGAGGTCGTCGGGTTCGACATCCTCAAGAGGCCGAGTCAGTTGGAGGTGTACAGAATCCGTTTTTTGGCAGGTGTGATCGTCGCCCCCCAGGCGCTGTTGAACAGGTCCCGGTTGGCGTTATTTTCCTGAATCAGCCCGTCCAGTTTGGTTTTCAGGTCGGCGACAGCGGGACAGGTCGCTTCTGCCTTGCGCCGCTCCATCACGACGGTGAATTTGCCCAGATAGCCGTCCATCTGGCGCACGAGTGACTCGTAGCTGTCCACGAAGGCGCGGAGCGACTCCACGGCGAATCGCACTCGCGCGATGTCGGGAGGAGGTTCGCCGGAGGCCACCACGGTCGGGTCGGCGGGCGTTTGATACTGCGCGAAGAAAGTCTGCGCCTGCCGCATTACAGGGTTATCGCCCAACGGGTCGGCATCCTTAAACTCTTTGTAGGTGGACTGCGCCCCCACGCTGCCGACATAGACCGGGAAAAAGGCGGTCGCTTCCGTTTTGAACTTCTTGATGGCAAAGTCTATGTCGTTGAGATCGTTTTGCAGGACCTGGAAGTCTCCATTCGCCTTGAGGGAGAGGCTGGTCACGCAGTTCATCGTCTCCAGGTCGGCGGTTTTATCTTTTGACGGTTTTTTGGAGCCAAAGAGGGAGGCGATTCCGATGCCAGCGGTGATGATGGGATTGGTGACGAGACCGCCGAGGAGTTTGGAGAGGCCGCTCTCCTTGTTGCCGCCGGTTTGCTCCAGGTCGGTGAGGAGCTGGATGAAGACGGGGTTGGTGGTGGGATTGGTGGCGTTGGCGTAGGAGGAGAGGGAGCGCCCAAAGGTGACGGCGAAGTCGAGTTTCTCCACGTTGCCGGTCATTTCGGCGAGGAGTTGGAGGCCCGCCTCAAACCGGAGTTGATCGTGGGCGATCTGATTATGGTAGCCGCGCGCGTTGAGCTCCTCCAGTTGCTTCAGGCGCTGGTCGTTCATGGCGAGATAGGTTTTGATCTCTTCGGGCGAAATGGCGTTGGAGGTGTCGTTTAGCTTTTTCACCAGGTCCTGAATGTCAGCGTTGGCTTTCTCCAGCGCCTTTTTGTTCTCGTCCATTGCTACGTCCGACTGAGCCTGCTGGTCCTTCAGGCGTTTCTCCAGTTGGAGGAACCGGGCGTCGGATTCCTGAGTGGAGCGCGTGACCTGCGCGGCCCCGGCTTTGAGGTCATCCGGGGTGAGGAGGAACGGTTCGGCGCAGCGGCCCGGAGGGGCGAGCGCGGCCCCCAGGAGCAGCGCGCAGAGTGTGAGCGAAGGGACCAGAGACGGACGGGCAGGCATGGGCGGAGACTCCACAGATTGCGGAAGTTACGGGAGAGGGGAGCGCTCACCTCGATACGTCTCTGAGCGCACAGGCCATTGTAACAGCGTTCACTCGGTCTTTGGCGACCCGCCCCGCGCACCTCCGCCCGCGTCCGTTAAGTCGGCGTGTCCCCGTGTAAATTGGCGGCGTGGTCGGGGTAAGCGGCCTGATCCCAAGGCGCATCCTCTGCCACTGCGCCCGCGCGGCGCGCAAGGCGACCGGAATCGCCCCAGGTCCGCCCGCCACGATCTCTCGAACTGGGCGTCCTGAGTCTCCACCCCCCGATAGTTCATCGGCGACTCCTGCGCCTACCCCAGCAGGGCCATGACCTCGCGTTGCAGCGCGAGAGCCTTTTCCTCGCCTTCCGCCTCCACCGTGACGCGCACCACCGGCTCCGTCCGCGACGGGCGCACGTGGAACCAGCCGTCCGCGCGGGTGACTTTCACGCCGTCGCGCAGGTCCAGCGCCTCGTGGGCGTAACGTGTCGTTACCTCGTGAACGACGGCGTGGGCGCGTTCCGTGGAGCAGGTCGTCTTCGCCTTGAGCATGACGAGCCGGGGGAAGGAGTTCACCAATTGGGTGACGGTCCCGCCCGCTTCCTCCAGTAGCGAGAGGAGAAGCGCCATTCCGCAGAAACTGTCGCGCCCGTAATGAACCGCCGGCCAGATGACGCCGCCGCTGCCTTCCCCGCCGATGACCGCGCCCCGCCGCTTCATCGTCTCCGCAACGTTCACTTCCCCGACCGGCGTGCGGAGGACCGGCTGGCCGTGCCGCGCGGCGATACGGTCCACCAGCGCGGTGGTGGAGAGGTTGACGGCGACGGGGCCAGGCGTGTGACGCAGGACGGCTTCGGTGGCGAGGGCGACGCTGTACTCCTCGCCGATGGGGTTCCCGGTTTCATCCACCACAGCCAGACGGTCGGCGTCGGCGTCCTGCGCGAAGCCGAGGTCGGCGCCAGAAGCCCTCACGGCGTCGGCGAGTTGCGTCAGGTTTTCGGGGATCGGTTCAGGCGGGTGCGGGAAAACGCCGTTCGGCTCGGTGTTGATCGGGATCACCTCGCAGCCGAGCCGCTCCAGAAACTCCGGCGTGATGAGGGACGCGGCGCCGTTGCAGCAGTCGCACACCACGCGGAAGCGGCGCGCCCGGACCCTCTCCCCGTCGGTGTGGGACAGCACGAGGTCCATATGGCGCCGGGCCGCGCCGGTGTCGCAGCGCACCGGGAGGAGTTCGCGGGTGGAAGCGCGGCGGTACTGCCCCTGATGGTAGATGTCCACCAGTTCCTCGGCCTGATGGGGGCTGAGGAAGATGCCGTCGCCCCGGATGAACTTGAGCGCGTTCCATTGCGCCGGATTGTGGCTGGCGGTCACGGCGATGCCTCCCGCCGCGCGTCGCCGCTCCACTTCCACCTGCACGGTCGGCACGGGAACGATGCCCACGTCGAGCGTCCCGCAGCCGGTAGCGATGAGGCCGGAGAGGACCGCGTGCTTCACCATCCGCCGCGAGGTGCGCGTGTCGGTGCCGACCACCACGAGGCCGCCGTTCATGGTGGTGCCGAACGCCTGCGCGAACCGCACGAGGAGATCGGGCGTGAGCGACTCCCCGACGATACCGCGCACGCCGGAGATACTGATTTTGAGCGACTGAATGGGCCGTGAGGAGTGGGAGGAATCGGTCATGGGGGGAGGGGAGGAGATGAAACGGGTTCAGGGACCGGTCTGGAGGCGAGCGATGGCTTCCTCGGCGAGGCGTTCGGCGCGGTCGGGATCGTGTGCTTCGGCGATGATGCGGATGAACGGCTCGGTGGTGGAGGAACGGACGTGGATGGCGGCTTCGGGAACGCCGTCGCCATCACTCCAGACGCTGCGGACGCCCTCGGTGAAGTCGGTCTCGGCGCCCTGAGAGTCGCGCTCCACCGCCTCGCGGTACTGGTAGAGGGCGCCGTAGATGCGTTCGGGGCCGTACGGGATTTTGCGCTTGAGGGTGTGATACCGGGGGATGCTCGCCGCGCGTTGAGAGAGCGTTTCGCCGGACATGGCGAGGAAGTGCAGGAGCCAGGCGGCGGTCGCCAGCGCGTCGTGAGCGAGGAGGTAGCGCGGGAAGATCACGCCGCCACTCCCTTCGCCGCCGAGGACCGCGCCCTTCGCCACGATGCCCTCCACGACGTGCGCCTGTCCCACCCGCGTGCGGATCAACGGAATGTTGTGACGCGCCGCCAGCGCATCCATCGCCAGCGTGGTGGAGAGGTTGCAGACCACCGGGCCGGGGTTCTCCGCCAGCCAGAAGTCCGCGAGGATGCAGAGGGTGTCCTCCTCGGAGAGGGCTTCGGCATCCTCGGTTACCAGAGCGAGGCGTTCGCCATCGGCGTCGTGGGCCAGCCCCAGGTCGGCGCCGGTCGCCTTGACCACGGCGCGCAGGGCGCTCATTGTGGCGGGCGACGGTTCGGGCACGTGAGGGAAGGGCAGGTCCGGCGTGTCATTCAGGAGGACCGGTTCCACTTCCAGCCACTGGAGCAGGCGCGGCGTCGTGAGGGAGCAGGCGCCGTTGCAGCAGTCCACCGCCACCCGCAGCTGTCGCCTGGCGATGGCGTCGCGGTCCACCTGAGCGATCACCCGTTTCGCCTGTTCCAGGAGCGCGTCCCGCCCGTCGGCGCCGTCGCGCAGGGGGCGCATCTCCGTCCAGTCCGCCGGGGTGAAGGCGCCCTGGTGGAACACATCGAGCAATTCCTCGCCCTGGAAGGCGTTCAGGAGGAGTCCATCGCCGTGAACGAACTTCAGGGCGTTCCACTCCTCATCGTTGTGCCCGGCGGAGACCGCCACGCCTCCGGCCGAATCGCTGTCGCGCACGGCGAGCTGGAGCGCAGGCGTGGGGCAGACGCCAAGGTCCACCACTTCGCAGCCGGTGGCGAGCAGGCCGGAGAAGACGGCGGAAGCGACCATCTCGCCGGAGGAGCGGGGGTCACGGCTGACGAGGATCGTCCCGCCGCCGCTCCACGTGCCAAAGGCCTGCGCGAAGGCGACGATGAGTTCGGGCGTGAGGGTTTCGCCGACGACGCCGCGCACGCCGAGCATACTGAGCTTGAGAGGGCGCATGAGGAGGAAGGGGGCGGTCCGGGAAGATGAGCGGCGGGGATGGCTCGGCGGAGGGTTGAGGGAGCGCGGAAATCAGTACAGGGCGCCGGGCGGGTCCATGTCGGCGAGGACGGGGAAGTCGCGGCGGTACGCGTTTAGCGCGGCGAGGTCGAGCGTGGAGTGCAGCAGCGTCTCCTCGGCTCTGGCGTCCGCGACGATCTCGCCGCGCGGGTCTACGATGAGGCTGCGGCCCGAATAGTCGGCGTTAGGGTCGCTCCCGATGCGATTGACCCCGGCGACGACCACCTGGTTCTCAATGGCGCGGGCACGCAGCAGGGCAACCCAGTGAGACTCGCGGGCGGCGGGCCAGTTGGCGATCACGGCGAAGAGGGTCGCGCCCATGCGCGTCGCCGCGCGGAACAGTTCGGGGAACCGCAGGTCGTAGCAGATGAACGGGGCGACGGTGAAGCCGCTCCATCCAAATGTTACCACGCGGCTCCCGCGTTCAAAATGGCGGGCTTCTCCACCGGGCGTGAACGGGTGGATTTTGGTGTATCGCGCCACCTCATGGCCCTTTGGATCGAAGGCGACCGCCTGATTATGGCCTTTCCCGCCGGTCGAGCGAGTCGCCTGCCCGCCGGTCGAGCGAGTCGCCTGCCCGCCGAGAATCGTCACGCCGAACCGCTGCGCTGTGCGGGAGAGAAATTGCGCGGTTTCTCCATCGGGCGCTTCGGCGAGGGCGGCGACGTTCATGCTGAAGCCGGTGGCGAACAGCTCCGGCAGCAGAACCAATGACCCTGGCGGGGGAGGTTTCGCCGCCAGCAGCGCCTCCGCCCGCGCGAAGTTCGCCGCCGGGTCTTCCCACGCCATGTTCATCTGGCAGCAGACCAGCGCCATGGTTACGCCTCTTCCCCGGTCACGAGGTCGCCTCCTCTACGGCCAGGGTGCGCAGTCCCCGCACCAGCCGTTCCACACCCTCCTCCATCTGTTCCCGTCCCGGCGAGGAGTAGGCCCGGAGGCGGCAGCTCAGCCACAGGCGCACGGGGTACAGTTCCGCAACGTGCGCCCGCGCGTAGGCCGCCCCGACGGAGCGCGCGCCCACCGCTGCCGCCTGAGAAATGCGCGTCGGGCAGATGAGCAGGGTTTCCAGCGCCTTCCGCACGGAGTCGGAGGGCGCGGCGGAAGGGTTCACCCGCTCATGGTAGCATGGAGGGCAAACAACCCGTCGTGCAAAAGTGAGAGTGAAAGGCGGAACAGAGGTCCTGAACCCGGTATCATGCTATGGAAAGCGTGAATTTGTTTGGGGAGGAGCAGGCTTATGCACAGCGCAGCGCCCGTTCAACTCGCCGCAGAACTTATCGACCTGCCGAGCGTTACTGCTCCGGCTGAGGTCCCGCAGACGGAGGATATCCTCCGCCTCTACGAGGGCGAGCTGACTCCCTCCGACCGAGATGCGTTGGAGCGGCTGCTTCAGGAGAACCCGGCGCTGGCTCCCGCGCTGGTGGAGTTGAAGGACGCCCTCACTGCCGCCTTTGGCCCGGATGTTCCCGCGCGCCTGGAGGTCTTTACGGACCCCGAAGATGGCTCGGAAAGTGTGGAGGTTCTTCTCCGCCTTCCCAGGGGTCTTACCGAACAAACGCGGCAGGCGTTCAACACCGTCACAGAGTTTTTTTTCCTTGCGCCAAATCATCAGGCGGTTCTCGGCTGGTTAACCCTTCACCTCGACTATCCCCTGCCGTCCCATGTTTGACAGTCAGGACTTTCTGAGGCTGGCAGACTGGCTGGAAAGGGAAGGAACGGCCTCCGGAGTTCCCGAAGCGGCTTATCGCACCGTAGTGAGCCGCGCGTACTATTCGGTGTATGGACGCGCCCGACTCTGGGTGGAGGAGCAAAGCCATGCCGGTTCGCTCCATCACGTATCCGTACGCGGAGGTTCCCACGCCAGAGTGTGGCAAACGCTCCTCGGTCAACCCGTCCATGAACTCCGGCGTATCGGATTGCGGGGTGACCACCTGCGCAGTCAACGGGTCAGAGCAGATTACGACCTGATTGCTACCCCGGATTGGGACAATCTGGCCCGATGGGTCATTCAGGATGCGCGGGAGGTACCCCAGTTGCTGGACCAACTCCGGTAATCCCTGAGGTTGGAATTAGCTACGCACCCACTCACGGGCGGCTGCGGGAGCGCAAGTGTTCCAGTTCGGCCTGCACCTTGTCCAGTTCAACTTCCAGATCGTGGCGCATCTGATCCATCTGTTGCAGCAGGCTGAAGATGACCTCCACACCGGCGAGATTGACGCCCATTTCGCGGGTGAGGCGCTGAATCTGCTTCAGGCGCTCGATGTCCTGATCCGAATAGAGCCGATTCTTATTGTCGAGCCGGTTGGGCTTGACCAGGCCCAGCCGCTCATAGAGGCGAAGGGTCTGAGGATGCATATCGCACAATCGGGCGGCGACGCTGATCGCGTACACCGGGTCCTCTCGTAGCGCCATAATCCTGACCTCCTCAATCGAATCTTCTGTTTAGGGTCCGTTTGTTCACTGGCGTTCGTGTCATGACGCGGTTTGGGCGTTAGGACGCGGCCTGCGCGGCGGCGAGCTGCTCGATCAGGTCCCGCTCCCGGTCGGAGAGGCTGCGCGGCACGCTGATTTTAATCCGCACGATCTCATCGCCACGCTGGGCGCCTTTCAGCGACGGCATGCCCTGCCCCCCCAGGCGGAACTGCTGGCCCGATTGCGTCCCCGGCGGCAGTTTGAGCGTCCCCTTGCCGCTGATCGTGGGAACGCGAATCTCCCCGCCGAGGGCCGCCACCGTGAAGGGCGCCGCCACTTCGGTGTGCAGATCATTGCCTTTGCGCTCAAACACGGCGTTGGGCAGGACCTTCACGATGAGGAACAGGTCGCCTTTGGCGCCGCCATTGACGCCGGGATGGCCTTCTCCCTGAAGCCGGATTTTCGAGCCGTTGTCCACTCCGGCAGGGATGCGGACCTCCAGGCGCCGTTCGCGCTCGATCTGGCCTGTCCCCGCGCATTTGGGGCACTTTTCCAGCGTCACCTTGCCGGTTCCCTCGCACCGGGGGCATGCGCCGCCGATGAGGCCGCCCAGATTGCGCGACCGTCCGCTCCCGTTGCACTCCGGGCACGTCTGTTTCGGGGCGCCGGACTTGTCGCCGGAGCCGTGGCAGTCGGGGCACGTTTCCGGCAGGCGCATCACGAGGTGACGGGTGGCGCCGTTGAACGCCTCTTCCAGCGTCACTTCGATCTCATGCTCAATGTTGGCCCCGCGATGTCGGCCCTGCCCCCGCCCGGCGGCCCGACCACCCTCCGTGGGGCGACCCGCTCCGGCGCGCCCGCCGAAGAGGCTCTCGAAGAACTCGGAGAAGCCGCCGCCCATATCAAGGTCCACGCCCTCCTGCTGGAAGGTGAAGCCTCCGCCGGGACCGCCCGGCTGCTGATACGTGAATCCGCCGCCGGGGCCTCCAGGACCGCCGCGTCCCGCCTGCTCCCAGTACTGGCCATACTGGTCGTATTTGGCGCGCTTCTCCGCGTCGGAGAGGACCTCGTAGGCTTCGCTCACCTCCTTGAACTTCTCCTCGGCCTCGGAGTTGCCGGGGTTCACGTCCGGGTGGTACTTCCGGGCGAGGCGACGGTAAGCCTGCTTGATCTCTTTCTCCGTGGCGGTCTTGCTCACGCCCAGGAGCGCATAGTAATCCTTAAAATCCATCGTAGGCATAGGTTAGGGTGTAACGGCGGCAAGGAAAAAGTGTGAAGTCGCCCGGCTCTGCCCGATGGTCTCGTGAGGGAGCCTGCGAGGGTGAGAGTCGCGGGAATGCTAGCTCTGCGGAGCCGAAGCGCCGTTGGTCTCGCCGGTAGACTCGCCTGCGCTGCCGACCTTGACCTCCACGCGCTTCGGCTTGACGGCTTCGGCCTTGGGCAGGCGCACTTCCAGCACGCCGTCGGTGTAGCGGGCGGTCTCGTTGTCGTGCTGCAACGGCGCCCCGATGGTGAAGACCCGCTGGAACGGACCATATGGACGCTCGACGCGGACATACTTCGCGCGGTTGGCTTCATCGGGCAGCGGGCGCTCGCCGCTCAGGGTGAGGGATTCCCCGGCCAGCTCGATCCTGAGGTCGTCCTGCGAAACGCCGGGCAGTTCCACATGCAGCGTGATCTCATCGGCGTCCTCGGTCACGTCCACGGCGGGCGACCAGACGCGAGTGGAGACATTCTCGCGGCTCATGGCCGATTGCGATGGGGAGTTGCGCTGCTCGAAGAGGCGATTCACCTCTTCCTGAATGGTTCGCAGGTCATTGAAGGGATTCCAACGCACAACTTCCATTGTAATACCTCCTTTGTCTCTGGATGAGAGAGTGGGGCGACCTCCCTCCGCCCTTCGCAGGGGGAGGTCGCCGTGGGGCGTGGGTGATTGCGGCGCCTTATTCCGGGCGGAAGTCGGCGTCAATCACGGTGTCTTCGCTGGGAGCCTCCTGAGCGGCGCCCGCGCTCGCCGCGCTGTCGGGACCCGCTTCGGGGGCCTCGGCGCCGGGCTGCTGCGACGCCTGCTGATAGAGTTGCTGCGTCAACCCGTAGGAGGCTTGCTGCAACTCGTCCACCAGGCCGCTCACACGACCCATATCGTTGCTCTGGAGGGCGCTTTTCAGGTTTTGCAGCGCGGTCTCCACCTTGGCGCGCTCCGTCGGGTCGGCCTTTTCACCCACGTCGGCGATCAGCTTTTCCGTCTGGTACACCATCTGGTCGGCCTTGTTGCGAATTTCGGCCTCATCGCGGCGCTGCTTGTCGTCGCTGGCGTGCGATTCGGCGTCGCGGACCATCTTGTCAATTTCGTCCTTGTTGAGGCTGCTGGTGCCGGTGATGGTGATCTTCTGCTCGCGGCCCGTGCCCAGGTCCTTCGCGGAGACGTTGACGATGCCGTTGGCGTCAATGTCGAACGTCACTTCGATTTGCGGAATGCCGCGCGGCGCGGGCGGGATGCCGG
The DNA here is from genome assembly GCA_038240635.1 of Armatimonadota bacterium. Classification (GTDB taxonomy): domain Bacteria; phylum Armatimonadota; class DTGP01; order DTGP01; family JAHWJO01; genus JBBRGS01. Next base: position 9,958 of record JBBRGS010000028.1, on the reverse strand, counting down.
TGAGATGGAAGCGACCCAGCGTCTTGTTGTCGCGGGCCATTTCGCGCTCGCCCTGAACGACGTGGATTTCCACGGTGTCCTGGCCGTCCGCCGCTGTGGTGTAGGTGCGGGATTTGCGCGTGGGGATGGTGGTGTTCCGCTCGATGAGTTTGTCCGTCACTTCGCCGAGCGTCTCAATGCCCAGGGAGAGCGGCGTCACATCGAGGAGGACAAGCCCCTTCACCTCGCCACCGAGGACCCCCGCCTGAATGGCCGCGCCGACCGCCACCACTTCGTCGGGGTTGACGCCCCGGTGCGGTTCCTTGCCGCCGCCGAGGTTCTTCACCAGCTCCTGCGCCTGCGGCATACGGGTGGAGCCGCCGACGAGGATGATCTCGTCAATCTCCTTCGGGGAGAGGGAGGCGTCGCGGAGGGCGGCGTTGAACGGGTTGCGCGTTCGCTCGATGAGGTCGTGGGTCAGCTCCTCGAATTTGGCGCGGGTCAGGTTCATCTCCAGGTGTTGCGGGCCTTCGGCGGTGGCGGTGATGAACGGCAGGCTGATGGTCGTGGAGACCTGGCTGGAGAGTTCGACCTTGGCCTTTTCGGCGGCCTCGCGGAGGCGCTGGAGGGCCTGGCGGTCCTTGCGAAGGTCAATCCCCTGCGCCTTTTTGAACTCGTCGGCGAGCCAGTCCACGATGCGCTGATCCCAGTCGTCGCCGCCGAGGTGAGTGTCGCCGTTGGTAGACTTGACTTCAAAGACGCCTTCGCCCACTTCAAGGGTGGAGACATCGAAGGTGCCGCCGCCGAGGTCATAGACGAGGATGGTTTCGTTCGCCTTCTTGTCGAGTCCGTAGGCGAGGGATGCGGCGGTCGGCTCATTGATGATTCGGAGGACCTGAAGGCCGGCGATCTCGCCCGCGTTTTTGGTGGCGGTGCGCTGGGCGTCGTTGAAGTAGGCGGGGACGGTGATGACGGCTTTGTCCACAGTTTCACCGACGTAGGCTTCGGCGTCGGCCTTGAGTTTTTGGAGGATCATCGCGGAGATCTCCTCCGGGGTATACTTTTTGCCGTCAATATCCACCCGATAGTCGGTGCCCATGTGGCGCTTGATGGACGCGATAGTGCGATCCGGGTTGAGGACGGCCTGGCGCTTGGCGGACGCCCCCACGAGCCGCTGTCCATCCTTGGTGAAGGCGACGACAGACGGCGTGAGGCGGCTGCCTTCGGCGTTGGGGATGACGGTGGCTTCTCCCCCTTCGAGGACGGCCACGACGGAGTTGGTCGTTCCCAGGTCAATGCCGACGGTTTTGGGCATGGTCACACACCTCCAGAGAAGAGAGGATCGGCGGGGGGCGCTGGCCAGCTCCCTGCACGAACCCCTGTAGAGTGTCTTTATTATGGACTTACTATACCTATTGAGTGTCACAGCATCAAGTCGGTTCCCTGTATCCCCAAGGGTCCACCGCCAGGGTCCCAGTCCAGGGTCAGCACAGGGTCAACCCCTGACGCAGAGGGCCGCAGAGAGCGCAGAGGGTCGCAGAGAAACCTATGTGAAACCCCAGGGGCCTGAAGCCTGAGCGTTCAGAGGTTCGGGCGGTTGAAACCGCTGCAACAATCCCACAAAGTCGGCCTTCGCCAATTCCCGCCATGCAGAAGCCTTCCGTCTCTGAGCGATCCCCCCTACCTCACCCCGGCCTTCGGCCACCCCTCTCCCACAGGAGAGGGGCTGGCAAGATCATGATCTCTGCGGATACAACTCTTCGGCTTCACCCCAGCCTTCGGCCACCCCTCTCCCACAGGAGAGGGGCTGGCAAGATCATGATCTCGCGCCCCATCATTCCTACCCGAACCCGCACCGCACGATCCCCTAACTTGCGAAGGCGGGTTTCGTGTGTCTGTTGCAGCGGTTTCAACCGCCCGGACCCTTGTGCGCTCCCCTTAGTTTTTTCCGTCCCCTGGGATTTCTCTGCGGCGCTCTGCGCTCTCTGCGGCCTCTGCGTCAGTGGTTGACCCTGGGTTGACCCTGCCTCGCCGCGTTGACACCAGGGGATGCGGATTGTTAGAGTCGGGTGAGCGGAACGCCAGGGCGGTTCAACGTCCCTGTGGACATTTCGCTTGCGCCACCCCTACCTCATCATCGGGTTTTGGGTTCTCGGACGCACGGGAATGCGGTGAAACTCCGCAGCTGCCCCGCAACTGTAACCGCCGACGACCGCCGCACGACGCCATTGGCCCCAGGCCGAGAAGGCGCGGCTTGTAGGACGACGCGGAAGCCAGGAGACCGGTCCGTACTGCGCCCCCATGGATTCGCCTGGGCTGCAATAGCCTTTAATAGCCTTCACAGCGGCGAAACCACGCGGACGCCCCCCCTGCCACGATCGCTCCGAGGGGAGCCGTCGGACACACGCCCGCCTTCCGTCCCGCGTGCCTCGCCACCGGAATCCGACCTCGCCGAGCCTGGCGGATCGCCTTCCCCTCCACGAGCGACGCTTCCACGGAGAGAGCGTTTGCCCCGGTCGCCCTGCGGCGCGGGGCTGTTTGATTCCGGTATCCGCCGAATCGCCCCCGTCGCAGGCGACCGGATTCCGCGGCATCCTCCTGCTGAAAGGATGCCCTCATGTTCCACTCGCGTTCATTGTGTCGGCGTACTCTGTCGGCGCGGCTTCGCTCCCTGCCGGCCCTTGCCCTCCTCGCTCTGCCCCTCGCATTGGCTCTTGCGCCCGCCCGCGCCGCGATCCCTGGCGACGTGAGCGGCGATGGCGTGGTCAGTGTCAAGGACGCCACTCTGCTCCTGCGGGCCGTGATCCAAATCGTCACGCTCACGCCGGAACAGACGACCGCCGCCGATATGGCGCCCCGTCCCGGCGCCGGAGGCCGACTCTATGGCGATGGCAGCGTCAATATCGCCGACGCCATCCGACTCCTGCAATACATCGTCGGCATCGTCTCTCCCGACGACTTCGCCCCGGTGGAGCCGCGCCTCCTCTACACCCTTAACGCCGGACAACGATGCCAGGGCGCCGGGACCGTCAGCCGCGTGGACCTCCCCGCCTGGTTTTCCAACGCCGCCAACGCTGTCGCCCTGAACGCCTTCGGGACCGGCGCGACCCCCAATCATATGGTCGTGAGCGGCGGCAAGGGGTACATCACCAACTCAGGCGACAACACGCTCCAGATCGTGGACCTGCAAACCGGCCAAAGCGAACCGCCGATTGATCTCGGCGTTGCGACCAATCCCCTCCAGGTCGCGGTCCTGGGCGATAAGGCGTATGTCACGCTCCTCATCTCCAACGAAGTCGCCGTCGTGGACCTCACGACGAAAACGGTGGTCAAGCGAATCAGTACAGGCGTTGGTCCCACCGGCGTCCTCGCGGCGGCGGGCCGAATCTTCGTCACCAACTCCGCCTTCACGTATGATCCCGTGAAGATGCAATCGGTCTATGGGCAGGGGACCGTCTCCGTCATCAATCCTGCGACTGACGAGATCACCCGAACGATCAACGTGACCACCAATCCGCAGGATATGGCGCTGGACCGCCAGGGCCGCGTGCATGTCGTCTCCACCGGCAACTACGGAGACATCGCGGGCGCGATCACGGTGATTGACGCCGCCCAGGAGCAGATCGTGGGCAGCGTGCCCATCGGTGGGACGCCGGGGTCTCTCACCATCACGTGGCAGAATAAGGCGTACCTCTCCGACTCCAGCTACGGCGTTACCAGCTACGACGCCAAAGCGCTGAAGGTCCTGCGCGACCCCGCGCACGCCATCCCCGTGACGCCGTACGCCTGGGATGTCGCCTCGGACAGCCGGGGGCGGCTCTACATCGAGGTCATCAGCGCGAACAAGGTTCTGATCTACGACACGGCGACAGACACACAGATCGGGGAGATTCCGGTGGGGCCGTGCCCTGAAGCCCTCTACGTCGAATAACCGAGACGAAACGCGCGGGCCGGAGAAGTGTACCGGCCCGCGAGAGGCCGCGCCTGTGACAATCCAGTCCGATGAGAACTCGTCTGCTTTCAGTGAATCGCCGTCGCTCGTCAACGCCATAGGCGCGGACACGGAGCGGATGCGCCTGTGGCTGCGCGACGAGTATCGGCCATGGTTCGACACGGCGCTAAAGTGGGGCGCGCCCCGCTGCCGCACCGAGGAGGAGCGCACGCTGTACCCGTGGCTGCTTGCCGCGCTGGCGGGCTGGAACGCCGTGATCGCCTTTCCGCGCATGGCGCCAGGGGAAATCGTCGCGCTAAGCGTGAACCTGTCGCGAATGAAGGCTGGCGGCCCGGAACGCCGTCAATGGCGGGTGCGCTGCATGGAGGAGGCGAGCGCGTTGGTCCCGGCGCCGAACACTCTCTTCCTCATCCGCGAGGAGGCGCTAACCCGCCCGTGGGAGGCCGCCGCGCGCACCGTCGCCGCCCTTCAGTCTGCGCTGATGGAGGAGGAGCCACTCTCCGCTGTGCCCGACGAGCCGTCGCCGGAACCCTACCCATGACCGCAGCGTTCCCCTTGAGAAATCTGATGGTTTCGCGGAGAGGGTACCGTCGGGGTTTCACCCTCATCGAGCTGCTGGTCGTCGTCGCCATCCTGGGCGTGCTGGCTGCCCTTCTGTTCCCGACGCTCGCCCGCGCCCGCGAACGAGGCTACCAGGCCGCCTGCGCCTCCAACCTGCGGCAGCTCGCCGACGCCTTCACCGCCTACACTCACGACTGGGACGACACGTTCGTCCCCCACCTCCCCGCCGCACTCGATCCCACCGGCGCCGGAGACCCCTGGGATCGTCGGCTTCTCACCTACGTCAACAATCCCCGGCTCTACGTCTGTCCCGGCAACCCCGACGGGACCTTCAGCTACTCCTACAACGCCGGGCTGGCCCAGCCGGAGCGGTACGCCGGGCCGTACCGGGTGAAGCCGAAGGAGTTCCGCGCCGCCGAGTGGAGCGACATCCGGGAGCCGGCGGAGACGATCCTCCTCTTCGATGTGTTCAACGATGATCCCGACCTCCGGGGCATGATCGGCGAACGGGATGTTTGGGGGAAGACGGTGGAGCAGATGGTGCAGGGGTCTTACCCCGGCGACCGGGACCTGGTGGAGGCGTATCGCCTGGAAGCGGCGCAACAACGGGGTATAGAAATACCGGCGGAGGTGTGGCCGCGTCACTATCGCGGGACCAACTTCGCCTTTACCGACGGGCACGTGCGCTGGTACTCCCGCCTCGACAAGGATTACCACCTGCCACCGAGTTGAAGAAGGCTTCGTCTCCTCCCCCTTGTCTTCCACGCAAGCGCATCCGACAGAATTGTAACGTCCCAGGCGCGACGTGGCCCCGCTGCGGGAGTATGAATCGGGAACATGGTGTTGGCGCCCGGTCCTGCGGTTCGCGCGGCCCGTGATGCGCCCGGTGGAGGGGGATACCTGTGCTGACGATGATGGAACTGGCGAAGGCCTGCGTGGAACAGGGCGCTTCGGACATTTATATAAAGGTAGGCTGTCCGCCCATGCTCCGGATTCGAGGCGTGGCGACCCCGGTCGGCGAGGAGAAACTGCGGCCCGCCGACACCACGGAATACGTCAACACCATTCTCACGCGAGAAAAGGATAAACTCCAGTTCGAGAATCGTTTCTTTTGCAATCTCGCGTGGGGCGCCAAAGACATCGGGCGCTTTCGCGTCAACGTCTACGTGCAGCGGGGCACCGCCGCGATGGTCCTGCGCCTCGTGGAAAGCAATGTGCCGAATCTCGACACCTACGGCTACCCCGCCATCCTGGGCGAACTCGCCACCGCCCGCACCGGCCTCATCTTCGTGACGGGGGCCACCGGCTCCGGGAAGTCCACCACGCTGGCGGCGATGATTGATTATCGCAATTCGCACAGCCGGGGACATATCCTCACGCTGGAGGACCCCATCGAGTTCCTGCACGCCGACAAGCTCTCCATCGTGAGCCAGCGCGAGGTCGGCACCGACTGCGAGACGTACGAGGACGCCCTGAAGGATGCCCTCCGCCAGGCGCCCGACGTGGTGCTGATGGGCGAAATCCGCTCGCTGGACACGATGGAAGCCGCGCTCCACATGGCGGAGACCGGCCACCTCGTGCTGGGGACATTGCACGCCACCAACGCCACGCAGACCATCGAGCGGGTGATGAACTTCTTCCCCAAGGAGGCGCACGCGCACTATTATCTGAACCTTGCGCTTAACCTGCGGGGCATCGTGAGCCAGCGCCTCATTCCCACACCGGACGGCAAGGGCCGCGTCGCCGCGCAGGAGATTCTGATCGCCACGCCGCGCATTCGGGACCTGCTGCGCCGAGCGGAGATCACCGAACTGAAGACGACCATCGCCGGGGGAGCGCAGGAAGGGATGCAGACGTTCGATCAGGCCCTGTATATGCTGGTGCAGGAAGGCCGCATCAGCGAGGACCACGCGCTCGGCTTCGCGGAAAGCCCCGGCGACCTGAAACTGAAGCTGCGCGGCTTCGCGTAGCCTCGGCGACGGCGGCGGGAGCGTCCTACAGCACGGCGAGGACCTTCGCGCGGCTCTCCTTATCCAGATCGGTGAGCAGAGGCAGGATGAATCGGTTGCCGTCCACATCGGTCATCAGCGATTCGCCGCCCGGCAGGTCGAGCAGATTGTCGCGCAGGTTGCGGACGTAGAATCCGCGCTCGCCCCGGTCGGTCTCCACCTTCCAGCGCACGACGCCGAACTCGTCCGTGGCCTGCGCCACTTTGAGGATGCGCGGGGAGAAGTAGCGGCTTTCCAGGAGGCTTTCCACCCAGCGGCGCGACTCGGCGTCGAGGTGCGCGAGGTCTTCCACGAGGCAAATCTGCTTGTTCTGGCCGTCCGCCAGGCCGATGTGACGGGTCGGCTCGGTGAGCGGGAAGGCCGCCATCGCCTTCACATGAAGGTAGGAGCGGTCATCGAGCAGCGTGAGGCGGAGCTGGGCGTTCGGGTCGCGGAAGACGCGCACCTGGCCCGGCTCCACGCCCATCACATCGCGCACTTCCAGGTCCGGCGGCCGGCCGGTGAGCAACGGTTCCACGGTTCACCTCGCAAGGGGGGGGAGGCGCCTCCGCCAGGCGCAGAGACATGACGACGGAGGCGCGGGGACGATGAAGCGCCGTAGCGCTCAGTGGTGGCGCGCCGGATCACTCGGTGGTGGAACTCCGATCACTCGGTGGTGGCGCGCCGGATCACTCGGTGGTGGCGCGGATTTCGGAGGTCTGCTGCTGCATCTTCACCAGCCGGGCGAAGACGCCGTCCTTTTCCATCAATTCGTCATGCGTGCCGAACTCGACTTGCTTGCCCTGATCCAGCACCACCAGATTTTTGGCGTTGCGGAGCGTCGAGAGGCGATGCGCGATGGCGACTGTGGTCCGGTTGCGGATGAGCCGCCCCAGCGCCTCCTGAATCTGCCGCTCGGTCTCGGTGTCCACGGACGCGGTGGCTTCATCGAGGATCAGCATGCGCGGGTCGTGGAGGATGGCTCGCGCGATGGCGATGCGCTGCCGTTCGCCGCCGGAGAGTTTGCCGCCCCGTTCGCCGACCTGGGTGTCGTAGCCATCGGGCATCCGCATAGTGAAGTCGTGGGCGTTGGCGGCAAGCGCGGCGCGGATGATCTCGTCGCGGGTGGCGTCCTCCTTGCCGTAGGCGATGTTCTCCGCGATGGTTCCGGCGAACAGGAGGCTGTCCTGCGGCACGAGGCCAATCTGGCTGCGGAGGTCGCGGAGGCGGATATGGCGGATGTCCACGCCGTCAATCAGGATTTCGCCTTCGTCCACGTCGTAGAAGCGGCAGAGGAGGTTGATCATGGTGCTTTTCCCGGCGCCGCTGTGCCCCACGAGGCCGATCATGTCGCCGGCTTCCACCACGAGGTCCACGTTTTTCAGGACCGGCTTCAGTTTGTCGTAGCCGAAGGTGACGTTTTTGAACTCGATCCGGCCGTTGATGCGCGGCATGGCGACAGCGCTGTCGTCCTCGTAGATTTCCGGCTGGCTGTTCATGATCTCGAAGACGCGCTCGGCGGCGGTGAGGGCGCGGCCCATCCAGTCGTTGAGGCGGGGGAGCCACTGGATATGGCCGTAGAACATCCACATCAGGGCCATGAAGGCGACGAGATCGCCGAGCGTGGCCTTCACCGGCGTGTTGGGCGCCAGCGTGTTGATGACCATCGCGCCGCCCAGCAGCCAGATGAGCCAGCCGCCGATACTCATCACGAACTCCAGGACCGGCCAGAAGAAGGCGTCAATCGCCGTGCTCTGGATGGTCGCCTTCAGCACGCGGTCGTTCCGCTCGTTGAAGGCGCGCACCTCACGCTTCTCCTGCGCGAACGCCTTCACCACGCGAATGCCGGTCAGGCTGTTATTCATCACCTCGAACAGCTTGCCCCAGTAGTGCCAGCTGCCCCGCCAGATGCGCCGCGCCTTTTGGAAGACGAAGACGCTGATGAACAGGATGAGCGGGATCGGGATGAGGACGACGATGGCCAGCCGCCAGTTCATCAGGAAGAGGGCCGCGCCCACCCCGATGACATACAGCGTGCCGGAGACCATCTCCGGGATCATCTCCACCACAAGCCAGTGCATCTCGCGCGTGTCGTTGCCCACCCGCGAGATCAGGTTGCCGCTCATCTTCTTGTCGAAGAAGCGAAGTTGCAGCCGCTGGAGGAACTGGAACACGTCCGCCCGGATGTTGCTCGTGACGACCGATCCGGCTCTGGCGGTGAGGAAGATGCGCCACGCGCTGGCCGCCGACGAGACGACCTTCAGCCCGGCGATGATCGCCACGATCCAGTAGAGCATCCGCAGCCGTTCGGGGATGCTCAGCCCGGCTTTGGGGTTCAGCACGCGGTCGAACAGCGTCTTGTTGATCATGGGAGCGACGACATCCGTCACCGCGCCGATCACCATCAGGACGAAAATCCCGGCGAAGAGCCACCGGAATTCCTTGCCGTAGCTCATGATCCGCAGGATGGTCTGCGTTTTGTTCATGCATTTGGGGCAAACGCCTTCGGACCAGTCGGGGAGGACGGCGTTGCACCGGGAGCAGAAGAGCTTCTTCTCGTCCTCCTCCTGCGCGTGATCCACAAACCGCTGTTCCTTCGCGTACTCCTCGATGGTTTTGGCGGCGGCGGAAAACTTCTTCGCCTCGGTGTTGGAGTAGCGGAGCAGGGGGACGATGCGCCCGTTGGCAGTCACCTCGAGAGCGCCGTTGCCCACCATGCCTTCGGCGCGGGCCGCCGTGATACTCTCCAGCGGGAGGTCCACGTCGGGTGTCGCTCCGTTCGGCTCGGAGGAGAAGACGAGCAGCCGCCGGGAAGTGAGGAACAACGCACGGCTGCCGTAGCGCCCGTTGTCCAGCAGGTCGGTGGCGACGGAGAGCAGGAGCTCCTCCCCGTCTGACAGATGAGAGTCGAGGTTCGGGGAGAGAGGCGGGGTCAACAGCTCCGTGAGCGACATGGCGGGTGGCCTTTCATGGGCATCGCACCCCTGTGAGGGGCGGAGGAAGCAGCTGGAAGTGAAGGGAAAAGGGCGTTCCCGCGAAGGGCGCCGAGGAACTGTATCGCCGGAGGATCGGCGGGCGCTAAAGGGATTCACGGCCAGGGGCAACCCCAGGGATTCAGGGGGCTTATACCAAATGGTTACAGAAAGGAGCCATTGAGACCTTGTAGCGCCTGGAGGATATAGCCGTAGCCGGTGAGGGACTGGAGTTGGGTCAGGGAGACCTCCGCCAGGAGTTCCTTTACCCGGTCCCGGAGCGGTTCCAGCGTGTCAAAAGCGAGCCAGGTCACCTGCTCTTCATTGCCAGCCAGAACCGCTCGATGGGATTGAGTTCGGGAGACCAGGGGGGCAGAAACACCCGTCGGATGTTCTCAGGAACTTCCAGCGCTTTGGCCCTGTGGCCCTGTGGTGGCCTCCGTTGTCCAGGAGGACCAGATTGAGGCTGTCGGGGAAGGCTTCAGAGAGTCCCTTTAGATAGTCGC
>JBBRGS010000027.1:0-27670 GCA_038240635.1 Armatimonadota bacterium | reverse complement strand
GAATGCTTCCTTAGCCCAGTCTCCGACCCAAACTGAGACGACCCAGACGAACCACTTCTTCGCGTCCGTGTGCGCCTACGTCAAGCTGGAACAGTTGAAACAGACCACCTCCCTCAATCACTTCGCGCTCCGATCCAAGATCTATCTCGCCGCCTTGAAGTCCGCGTTCGCCGAACTTCAACGTCTTCGAGAGACCTCCCACGCTAACCCCCACCTTACGACTGCGTAAGTTGAGTGAATATTATAGATGGAATGCAGCCTCTCCACAGCATAGTCAATCACAATTTTATCCAGGTAATGAGCAAGGTCCTGGTTAACAGGTGAGTCTTTGTTATCTATATAATAATCTTTTTGAAGTCTTTCGTAAATCTCTCGAAGCGCCTGGGTCCAGGTAATATCCAGAAAATCCATACAGTCGCTCAGACGAATTTCCGCGCCTAACACAGCGGGCGCTCTTCCACTTTGGCGGGCGGCTTCCTCAGCCCATTCCCAGGCTCTCAGGGGCGCGTCCTGCCAAAAGTAGATACCGGTTCCCAGCCAATCCCAGGAGTTATTGCTGTGTTGGAAACCCAACTGGAGAATCTCTGCGGCCTGCTCCGCGCTGGTTCCGTGGTAAGCGATAACGGTCTGAGGGGATAAAAGCATCAGATAGAGGGAGACGCGACAAAACGCCGGGACGGAAGTAGCGTTCCCCCCGTCCCGGCGGTGGAGAAGTCATGGCGCTCAGGTCCCCTGCGTGACCAGCGTGCCGAATCGCTTCCCGATGGCGAGCGCGGGGTCCAGGGGGACCTCCACCGGCTCCACGCTGGCGGGCACAGAGATCATCGGCGTGGCGCGGAGGGTTTTCCCCTCGAACTGCGGCAGCCATTGCGCCTGCGCCGCCATCAACTCCCTCGCCATGTCGCGCGTTTCGCTCAGGGTCAGCACGGCGGAGGTGAGCGGGTCCATCGCCATCGCATGCATCACGAGTTCGGGGTCGCCGATGAAGCCCGCCTGCACGGCGAGGTTCTGCACGGTCACGTTGCTCTGGTTGAGGGCGGCGCACTGAGGCGGCAGGGCGCCTACGCGCAGGGGGTGTAGCCCCTCGCGGTCCACGTAGAGCGGGACTTCCACGCAGCAGCCGTCCGGCAGGTTGGTGATGTAGCCGTCGTTACGAACATTCCCCTGGAGACGGAACGGCTGGCCGGTCGCCTTCGCTTCGAGGATGTAGGAGCAAAATTCGACGCTGCGGGGCGTCAACTCCGGCGACTCGAACTGGAGCGCGTCCACTTTGTTGTACTTCTCGTTCACGGTGGCGCACCACTTCATATACGCGCCCGACTCGCCGCCGAACGCCGGCTGATCGCAGTACGCGTCGAGGCTGCGTTGATGGCTGCGGAACCAGGGGACATATTCGGAGAGGTGGCCGGTCGATTCCGTCATGAAGTAGCCGAAGTGTCGCATCACTTCGATCCGCACCTTCTCGTTGATGTAATATTCCGGACGCTCGCACCGCTCCTTAAACAGCGGGTAGAGGTCCCGGCCCTGATGCTCAATCTTCAGGAACCACGCCATGTGATTGATCCCGGCGCAGAGGTAGTCAATCTCGTTCTTGGGGACGCCGACGTAGCCGGAGATGAGGTCGAGCGTCGTCTGCACGCCGTGGCAGAGGCCGATGGACTCCACGTTGGAGATGGCGCCGAGATACTGGCAGCAGGCGCCCATCGGATTGGTGTAGTTGAGGAGGATGGCGCCTGGCCGGGCGACCTCCTCCATATCGCGGGCGATGCCTTCGAGGACGGGGAAACTGCGGAGGCCGCGCATCACGCCACCGGGGCCGAGTGAATCGCCGATGCACTGGTCCACGCCGTATTTCAGGGGGATTTCGTAGTCGGCGCGGAAGGCGTCAATGCCGCCGACCTGCACCATGCAGACGACGTAATCGGCGTCGCGAATGGCCTCGCGGCGGTCGGTGGTGGCGTACACCTCGCCGCGCAGCCCATTCTCCTTCACCATCCGGCGGGCGAAGGCTTCCATGCGCCGCAGCTTGGTTTCGGTGGGACTCATCAGGGCGTAGGTGGCGCCCTCCAGCGCGGGCGTGGAGAGCAGATCGTTGAGCAGGGTCCGGGTGAAGACGAGGCTCCCGGCTCCGATCATGGCGATTTTTTTCGGCACGGCGGACCTCCCCCGCGCACGGGGCGCGGCCTGAGTGAAGCGGGAAAACGGGCGGAGTGGCGGCGGGCGAAGGAACTGGAGACGGACGGCTGAAGCGGGCAGTGACGGTTTGGCGTCTCTATTCGCCACGGGAGGCTGCACTCCTGCGGTGCGCCTGCCCCTGCCCCGCCCAGGACTGCGCGATTCAGGCGGAATATGCGGCAGGAAGGCGGGGGCGGCGTCCGAACAGGGGAACGATGCGCGCTCGGCGTCTTCATGGCGTCATATCTCCTTCGGAGCGCGTCCCATACTTTCCATCATTCGAGTTCAACAGGAGAGCGCTCCATGGCGAACGTGCGACTGGGTTTTGTGGGAACTGGCGGCATGGGCCAGTGCGCCCATCTGGTCAACTACGCGAACCTGCCGGGGTGCGAAGTGGCCGCTTTGGCCGAATTGCGTCCCAAACTGGGCCGGAAGGTCGCCGCGCGGTACGGCGTCCCTGGTGTCTACACCGATTATCGGAAAATGCTGGAGGAGGAGACCCTGGACGGCCTCGTCGCCATCCAGCCGTTCACCAAACATGCGCAGCTCATCCCGGAACTGCTCGCGTCCGGCCTGCCGGTCCTCACGGAGAAGCCCCTTGCGCGGTCGGTGGAGGCGGGCGAGACGGTTTTGCAAGCGGCGCGGGAGGGCGGCGGCCCACTGTACATCGGCTACCACAAGCGGAGCGACCCGGCTACTCTCGCCGTGAAGCGCCAGCTCGACGCATGGAAGGCGAGTGGCGAGGTCGGCGCGCTGAAGTATCTCCGCGTGACCATGCCCCCCGGCGACTGGGTGAGCGGCGGCTTCAACGCCCTGCTGCACACCGATGAGCCGTATCCCGCCCTTCCCGACGACCCCCCTTCCCCGGATTTCTCCGAGGAGGCCGCCGGGCAGTACGATGGCTTCGTGAATTACTACATCCATCAGGTCAACCTGATCCGCTTCCTCCTCGGCGAGGCGTATCACGTTGTTTACGCGGACCCGACCGGCGCCCTGCTCGTGGGGCGCGCGGAGAGCGGAGTCCCCGTCACGCTGGAGATGGCGCCGTACTCCACCACGCTGGATTGGCAGGAGTCCGCTCTCGTCGCGTTTGAGCGCGGCTGGGCGCAGCTCACCCTTCCGGCGCCCCTCAGCGTCAACCGGGCGGGAACGGCCACCTTCTTCACCGACCCCGGCTCCGGCGCCACCCCACAGACCATCAGCCCATCGCTGCCCACCGTTCACGCCATGCGCCAGCAGGCCCTCCATTACGTGCAGGCCGTGCGCGGCGAGCCGACCGTCCTGTGCGGCCCCGATGACGCGCTGGCCGACCTCATGGTGGCGAAGGAGTACATCAGCCTGCTGCGTCAGGAAGCGTAATCTCCCCTAAAGTCGTTATCCCCTCCCCCTGTCCGTAAAGGAGCTTCCCGTGCCGCTGAAGTTCACCGCTCGGCTCATCGCCGCCGAAAACTTTGAATCCGCCGCCGTATTCGATGTGGACGGCGACGGCATCCCCGACATCGTCTCCGGGGGATTTTGGTATCAGGGTCCCGACTTCACCGAGAAGCGCCGCATCGGCGACATCATGCGCGCCGGGGAGTATTACGACGACTTCTCCACGATTCCCATGGAGGTGAACGGCGACGGTCGCACGGACATCGTGAGCGGCGGCTGGTGGGGCGGCGTCCTCCGCTGGCACGAAAATCCCGGCCCCGACGCCGACGACTGGCCGGTCCACCTCATCGCCCAATGCGGCGCCATCGAGACCACCCGCGCGTGGGATGTGGACGGCGACGGGCGCGTCGAAATCGTGCCGAACACCCCCGGCGGCCCGCTCGTCGCCTACGCCCTCGATACCGATGAGGCCGGGCGCGGGCGCGGGACCTTTACGGCGCACACGCTCCACTCGAAGCCGCAGGGCCACGGGTTGGGCTTTGGGGACATCAATGGTGACGGCCATGGCGAGTTCATCCTGAGCCACGGCTGGCTCGAACGCGGCTCCCATGACCCGTACGCCGAGGAGTGGACCCTTCATGAGGAGTTCAACCTCGGCGGCGCGAGCGTCCCCATCCTCGTGGCGGACGTGAACGGCGATGGCCTGAACGACCTCATCGTCGGGCAGGGCCACGACTACGGCCTGGACTGGTACGAGCAGCGTATGGAGGGGGGGAAGCGATCATGGGTCCGGCACCCGATTGACCCGTACAACGCGCAGTACCACGATCTGATCTGGGCCGACATTGACGGCGACGGGCAGCCGGAACTGGTGACGGGCAAGCGATTCCGCGCCCACAACAACCACGAACCCGGCTGGGCGGACGACCTCGGCGTCTACTACTTCAAATGGAACGGGGAGTCGTTCAGCAAGCAGGTCATCGCGTACGGGGCGCTGGGCGTCGGTGCGGGGTGCGGCATCCACTTCGCGCTGGCGGACCTGCGCGGAACGGGGCGGCTGGACGTGATCGCGCCGGGGAAGGACGGCCTACACGTCTTCTTCAACGAAGGGCTGTAAGCGGACCCAACAGGCCCAGCCGGTCCGCGAGACTGAACCGAGACCGTTTCTCTCCTGTAGGGGTGAGGTCCACATCCCCGAAGGAAAGAAACGGTTGTCGTCGCCAGGCGTTTAATGAAATGACCCGGCGCCTCCACCTCTCATCCCTCGACTTTCTCCAGTTTGGCGTACTCCAGCGACAGCTTCTTCAGGCCGATGCCTTCAAAGACCACGGTGATCGTGTTCGCGCCCTCCACGCCGACCACAATCCCGGCGCCAAAGGTGGCGTGCTTCACCTTTGAGCCGCTTTTGAACTCGCCGCCGGGTGCCGGAATCCCCGCCACCTGACGACGCTGCGCCCCCAGGGTCGGCGGGGCCGGACGCTCGCCCGTGGGAGATGGATTGCGGCTGCCCTCCTGCGCGCCGGGCGACGGATACCCCTTCGGCGCGTGCGTGTGGGGCCGGGAAGCGATCCGGTTGGCGGCGCGGCCGCTGTCGTTCTGCTCCCACATGTCGGCCTGCGTGTCGCGTCGGTTCCAGGCGTTATCGCGGAGGGCGCGTTGGTTGGTCACCGAGAACGACTGCTGGAACAACTCCTGTGGGATTTCGGTGAGGAATCGGCTGCACATGGTGGTCTCGGAGCGGCCGTACCGCATCCGGGAGTAGGCTCGCGTGAGGTGCAGGGTGTCCTTCGCGCGAGTGATGCCGACGTAGCAGAGGCGTCGCTCCTCCTCCAGTTCGTCCTCCTTGTCGAGGCTGCGACTGAGAGGAAACAACCCTTCGTCCAGGCCGACGAGGAAGACGACGGGAAACTCCAGCCCCTTCGCCGCGTGGAGGGTCATCAGGGTGACGGCGTCCGCGCCCGCTTCATACGTGTCCGCGCTCGACATCAGCGACGCCTGTTCGAGGAAGGCGCCCAATGACGCATCTTCCGAGCGTTCCTCAAACACGACGGCGACGTTGACGAGCTCCTCCAGGTTGGCGAGCCGTTGGCGGGCCTCCTCGCCGGGGTCCTTCTCCAGTTCGGCGCGGTAGCCCGACTTCTCCAGGATGAGCGGCAACAGCTGGCTGATCCGCAGTTCGTTCATGCGGGCGCGCAGGCTTTCCATCGCCACGAAGAACGTCCGCAGGGCCGCCGCAATCTTCCCGCCAACGCCGATCTCCGGCAGCCGCCGCAGCGCCTCGTAGACCGTGATGCCGTTGGCCTCCGCGAAGGTCGTCAGCTTCTCCACCGTCTTCTCGCCGACGCCGCGCGGGGGGACATTCAGGATGCGAAGCAGGCTCACGCCGTCGGACGGATTGTAGAGGACGCGCAGGTAACTCAGGGCGTCCTTGATCTCCTTGCGGTCGTAGAAGCGCAGGCCGCCCACGATCTTGTAAGGCAGCCGTCGGCGCAGCAGGACCTCTTCCAGCACGCGGGACTGCGCGTTGATGCGGTACAGGAGGGCGCAGTCGTTGTAGGAGGCGCCCTGCGAGACGGCGTGCGCGATGCGCTCAGCGATGTATTCGGCTTCGTGATAATCGTCCTCGGCGATGAAGAGGCGGAGGAGGTCGCCGCCGTCGCGGTCGGTCCAGAGCCGCTTCTCCTTGCGGGCGTGATTGTTGCTGACCACGCTCCAGGCGGCGTCGAGGATGGTTTTGGTGGAGCGATAGTTCCGCTCCAGCTTGACGATCCTGGCGTCGGGGTACGTCTTCTCGAAGTCGAGGATGTTGCGGATGTCGGCGCCGCGAAACTTGTAGATGCTCTGATCGTCGTCGCCGACCGCGCAGATGTTGCGGCGTTTGGCGGCGAGTCGTCGAACGAGCTCAAACTGGGCGGTGTTGATATCTTGATACTCGTCAATAAGGACGTGCTGAAACTGGTCCTGATAATGGGCGAGGGCGGCCTTGTCGTGGCGAAACAGTTCGACGGTGAGGAAGATAATATCGTCAAAGTCGAGGGCGTTGTTCTGCGTGAGCTTTTCCTGGTAGATGCGGTAGACGGCGGCGGCGGCCTCCTGATACGGGCCGTCGGCGTGGCGACTGTACTCCATCGGCGTCCAGAGCTGGTCCTTGGCGCGCCCGATGGCGGAGAGGATGGCGCGGGGCGCGAACTGCTTTTCGTCCAGTTCGAGCGACTTGAGGCACTGGCGGATGAGTGTGAGCTGATCGCTGTCGTCGAAGACGGTGAAGCGGGGGTCCACGCCGACGCTTTCGCCGTGGCGCCGGAGCATGCGCGCGGAGAGGGCGTGAAACGTGCCAATCCAGGCGTTCCACGGCAGGCGATGGACGATCTGGCCGACTCGCTCCTTCATCTCGGTGGCGGCCTTGTTGGTGAAGGTGACCGCCATGACGCCGAGCGGGTCCACATTGCGGACGCGGATGAGGTGCGCGAACCGATGGGTGAGGACGCGGGTTTTGCCGCTGCCCGCTCCGGCGAGGATGAGGAGCGGGCCGTCCCCATGCTCGACGGCGGCGCGCTGTTCAGGGTTAAGGGTGGTGAGCAGTTCTTCCAAAGGTCCGCCTTCTGTCATGAGGGAGGGAGGCGGCGCTCGAACCTGAGGAGGATGTTTTCGAGTTTAAGCGCCATGATTTCCCGTTCATTTTGTTCGTTCTCTCTCTGGCGTTCCTGATTGTAAGAGAGACGCTAAATTATTTCATACAAGTCTCGGATGTCCGTCTGCATCTCCGTCTGCTGCGCCTTGATGGTCTGAACGTCGTTCGTCAGAGCGACCACCTGGCGAACCAGTCTCAGCATCTGCTTCAGCATACGATTTTGGCCTTCAGGTCCCGGATGAGCGCGCGCGTTTCCGCCTGGGAATCCTTGATCTCCTCATCATACCGCTGGATGAGGTGGAGGGCTGTGTCAATCTGATCCATTAATTCATGAAGCGTCACGGAGTCAGCCGTTCCCGAAGTGGCGACTGTTTCCAGCGTTGTGGCATCGCTCATCGTCTCTCTCCCAGGGGCCTGAAGCGGTGTGTGTTGACTATTATAACCCCATTTCCGCCAGGGCCGCCTTCGCATGAGCCTCCGCCGAAGCGGAACCGTTGCCTGCGCCCATAGGGCGATCTCCGTGTTGAGGCGTGGATGGACCAATCGCCCCAGCGGCCCGGAATCCAGAATCACCGCATTAACTTCCAAAACGACTTCTCGGAGAGAGTCGAGCCGCTTCGATGAGGCGTTGAACCTCCGGCCTGGTCTCCTCGTCGTAGCCGGAAGTGTCCGCCAGCCACTCTTTCAGCCGTAGACGCGCCGCTTCATTGCGCTCTCGTCGGGCGGCTCTGTCCAGCCGGGGAGACTCCTCACGCTGCGGAACTTCAACGATTTCATCGATTCCGCTTACATGGACCTCATGGTTTTTTCTCCTGTGTCAGAACATTCGTCGTGGGGATCACCGTTTCAGCGGCGCTTCGGCGGAGTTCTCCTTTTGGACTCCCACCGGAGCGGATCCGTTGCCTTCGCTGGCGTTTTGGGAGGCGGCGGTCCGTTCCCGACGGCCCAGGGCGTGGTCTCGCGCGGCGGCGATGAGTCCGGCAAACATCGGGTGCGGGCGCGTTGGGCGGCTCTTGAACTCCGGGTGGAACTGCGACGCCACGAAGTACGGGTGATTCGGCAGCTCGACCATCTCCACCAGGCGGCCGTCCGGCGAAGTCCCGGAGAAGACCAGCCCGTTCTTCGCCATGATCGGCCGATACTCGTTGTTCACTTCATATCGGTGGCGGTGCCGCTCGTAGGCGAGTTTCTCGCCATACAGCCGGAAGGCGAGGGTGCCGTCCTCGATTTTACACGGCCACGTTCCCAGCCGCATCGTGCCGCCTTTCGCCTCGATCTCCTCCTGCTCGCTCATCAGGTGAATGACCGGGTGCGGGGTGTTGGGGTCCACCTCGGTGGTGTTGGCGTCCTGGAGGCCGCAGACGTTGCGCGCGAACTCAATCACCGCCATCTGGAGGCCGTAGCAGAGGCCGATATAGGGCAGGCCGCTCTCGCGGGCGTAACAGACAGCGCCGATCTTCCCCTCCACGCCGCGCTCTCCGAAGCCGCCCGGCACGATCAGCCCGTCCACGTCGGCCAGCATCTCGGCGGCGTTCTCCTCGCTGAGGTCAGATGATTCGATCCACTTGAGTTCCACGGCCACGTTCTCGGCGGCCCCGGCGTGCGCGCACGATTCGATGACGCTCTGGTAGGCGTCCCGGTTGTGGGTGTACTTCCCGACGATGGCGATTCGCACGATGTTTGTGGGATTTTTGATGCGCTCAACCATGCGCTCCCAGTCGGCGGTGTTGGGAGTGTTGTGCGGCAGTCCGAAGTGGTCGAGGATGTAGCCCGCCATGCCTTTCTGTTCAAACTCCAGCGGCACCTCATAGATGGTTTTAGCGTTCTGGCTCTCGACGACGGCTTCCGGCTCCACGTCGCAAAAGAGGCTGATCTTCTCGCGCATGTCCTCGGACAACGGCTGTTTGCTGCGGCAGACGATCAGGTCCGGCTGGATCCCGATCTCGCGGAGGCGAATGACGGAGTGCTGCGTCGGCTTGGTCTTCATCTCATTCCACGGTCCCACTTCGGCGATGAGGGTGACGTGGACGTAGAAGACGTTTTGCGCTCCGACGTTCTTCTTGAATTGGCGGATCGCTTCGAGGAACGGCAGGCTCTCGATGTCGCCGACGGTGCCGCCGATCTCCACGATGCAGATGTCCGCGCCGCTGTCGCGCGCCGCCGCCTTGATCTTCGCCTTGATCTCATCCGTGATGTGGGGCACCACCTGCACCGTCGCCGCCAGGTAATCACCCCGCCGCTCCTTCGAGATGACCGACTGATAGACCGACCCGGTGGTGATGCTGGAGAGCCGGTTCAGGTTCACGTCGCAAAAGCGCTCATAGTTGCCGAGGTCCAGGTCGGTTTCCGCGCGGTCGTCGGTGACGAAGACCTCGCCGTGCTGGAACGGGTTCATGGTGCCCGCGTCCACATTCACGTACGGGTCAATTTTGACCATCGTGACGGCGTAGTCCCGGTTCTTGAGCATGCGCCCGATGGAGGCGCTGGTGATGCCCTTGCCAATGGACGACACCACGCCGCCCGTCACGAAGATATATTTAGTCATGCCACGACTCCAGGGGGTGGCTGAGAGTAAGGAGATCGGCGGCTTCAAAAGAACCGACTCATCTCTGCCATAAGGCCATAACCCTATCATTGGAAATACCCGCAGGTACGATAGGGTTGGGATAGATACGTGAAAAGGGTTTGATTGTCTGTCTCATGGTAAATACGAAGGATTGGGGGGGGTTGTGTTAAGAACGCATGGCGCTTAGATAGTGAGCTGGATTGACCTCGGCATCAAGAAAGACGTGTGATGAACCATAATGAGAGATGCGTTTCTCTGGTATATGAAGGTGTGTAAAACATGATCAAATACATTGGCTCCAAACGATTATTAATCCCAAAGATCACTGAAATTGTAAATAATCTGCCTGAGGTGCATACAATATTAGACCTCTTCTCCGGAACATCCCGGGTGGGTCATGCTTTAAAAAAAAACGGCTACTCGGTCACGAGCAATGACCACAACGCTTATGCCTTCACCTTAGCTCGATGCTATATACAAGCTGATCGTTACCGTGTTATTAAGGATGTTGAAACTATTCTGAACGATCTTCGTCTCGTAAAGCCTTCTCCAGGTTATTTTACCGAAACGTTTTGCATTCAATCTCGTTTTTTTCATCCTAAGAACGGAGAAAAAATCGATGCTATCCGGGAGGCGGTCGCTAAGTGCGATTTTGATCCAGATGTCGAAGCCGTGTTATTAGTTTCACTTATGGAGGCGGCGGATCGGGTCGACTCGACTACAGGACTTCAAATGGCCTACCTAAAAAACTATGCCCAACGCGCGTTCAATGATCTAGAATTGCGATTGCCAGAGATTCTTCCTGGCCCAGGTCGAGCTGTCCATATGGATGCCAAGGAAGCCGCAACTCAAATACCATGCGATCTGGCATATCTTGATCCGCCATATAATCAACATAGTTATCGAGGCAACTATCATATTTGGGAGTCGTTGGTGCGTTGGGATAAACCAGAGGTGTATGGGGTTGCCTGCAAGCGTCTGGATTGTAAGGATTATTCGAGCCCCTATAACTCCAAAAGACGGATATATGGAGCAATGGAAGATGTGGTAATAAGAATTAATGCCAAATATTTATTAGTATCCTTTAATAACGAAGGATATTTGACGAAACAAGAGATATTGGATATCTTAGGTAGGAAAGGTAAAGTATACATGACTGAAGTAGATTACAAAAGGTATGTAGGAGCACAAATCGGTATATTCAATCCTAAAGGGGATCGTGTAGGGGAGGTAAGCCATATAACTAATAAAGAAGGATTATATTTGGTGGTAACAGAACCAGGGTTACAGGTAGACCGCATTCCACTTAGTCCCAAAAGGCAATTGAGTCTATTGGAGGAAATTGATGGATAGCGATAAGTTAAGTAAGCGTTCAAAACAACCTGGTCATGACCGATCCTTTGAAACATCTGAATCTCTGTTTGTTTCCATCGCACAATCCTGTCTCCCTGATGATTTTATTTTAGAAGAAAAACCACATGACCTGAAGAATGTTTATGAGAATTATGGAACGCCGTATTCATTTGGCATCGCTCCTGAAGCGGCGATATATTGGATACATGATAAGACTTTTAGAATTTACTTTGAGGTGAAAAAACAAGGTGAAAGAGGAAATGCAGAAGAAAGATCATTTAAGCACCATACAGTCAAGTTTGTGGAATTATTAAAAAAGCATACAGGCCTCCCCTACCATGCTTACACAAGCATCTTCTGTGAAGCATTGGCTGTTCATCCCAGGTACACTGTGAAGATAAAAAATCTAATACAGGAGCCTCATTACTTCTTTTGGGTTGATTATCAGGAGGATTTGTTGTGTGGATATATTCAAAATATATGCACACTGATAAAAACCTATGCCCAGATTAGATTATCTTTAAATCAAGCAGAAGATGCAGCGGATAAGAAAAGATCACTTATACCTATTAAAACGTTGCCTGATATGGAAGAAATATCCGCTGATATACTAATTGAAGAAAACGAAACCTGATAGTTCGTGAATGTCACTTGGAAGGTTAAAACATATCATCAGTGCATTTGAAGTATAAACATATCCAGCCCGCGCAAGTCGTCCAGCGTGAGGTCGGCGCGTTGATCGGGCGGAAGGGCGTCGGCGTCGTCGCGGGAGAGCGTGCCGGTGAGGACCAGAATGGTGTGGACCCCCGCCGCCTTCCCGCAGGCGATATCGGTGTCCGCGCGGTCCCCGATGAGGACAGTGGAGGCGGGCGGGAAGCCGGAGCGTTCGAGGATCATCAGCAGGGCGGCGGGGTTCGGCTTACCGATGACCTCCGGGACGGCGCGGGAGGCGGTTTCGATGGCGGAGACGAGGGCGCCGCTGCCGGGTTCCAGTTCGCCGCCTTCGAGGGGGTAGACGGGGTCCCGGTTGGTGGCGATGAAGTGGGCGCCCGCCAGAATGGCCTGCTGAGCGGCCTTCAATTTGGCGTAGGTGAAGGCGCGGTCGATGCCGACCACCACGAAGTCAGCGCGGGCGCCGGGAGTCGCTTCCACCAGGCGTACGCCGACGGCTTCCAGTTCATCCACCAGGCCGCCCTGCCCCACGATGAGAGCCGTAACGGGCGGCTCGTCCTTCGGCTGGAGGCGCAGGGCGGTCGCGTAGGCGCTCGTCATGATCCGCTCGGAGGTCGTCCTGATCCCCATCCCGGCCAGCTTGGCTCGATACGCCTTCCGCGTCTGCGCCGAGTTGTTGGTGAAGTACCAGACCTCGTGGCCCGCGCGGGTGAGGCGCTCAATCGCTTCGGCGGCGTGAGGGATGACGGCGTTTCCTCGATAGACGACGCCATCCAGGTCCAGGACGATCAGCATCGCGGGCCTGGCGCTAACGCGGCGCCGATAAGGGGACAGGACGGCGTCCAGGGAGGCGGATTAGAGAGGCGCATCATTCGTCGGCGCCCGCGACGTGCGCGTCCACGCCTTCGTTTTTTAGGGAAGAGGCGGCGGAATCGGCGGCTTTCTTATTCGGGAATGCGCCGACCTGCACGTGGTACATCGTCTCGCCGTCCTTCTTCGCGGTCGTCACGGAGGGCTGATAGCCGGAGGAGGCGAGCCGGTCCGCCATCTTTTGCGCGTTCTCGCGGTTTTGGAAGGCGCCCGCCTGCACTCGATAGTTCTGCGGAGGCGCAGGAGTGGAGCGGGTTTCCACGCGCTCCGGAGTCGTTGGGCGGGATCGCCGCCTGGCCGGGCGCCGGACGCGGGGGGCGGGAGACGCTTCGGGGCGGGGTTCGGGCGCGACGGTCGGTTCGGTGGCTGCGGAGTTGGAGCGGTTCGTCGTCTCTTGGGAAGCCGGAGACGGGTCGCGGACGGCGGGCGGCGTGTTCGGGTCGGAAGTAGATGTGGCGCCGGGGTTCGTGCCCGCTTCAGAGGAGGCGGCGTCGCCTGATGGCGTGTTCGCTTCCGGCGCAGGTTCGGCGACCGGCTCCGGCTTTGCCCGGCGACGGCGGCGAGGGGTCAACGGAACCGTTGCGGAAGAAGCGCTCCCGGCGGAGGCGTCGGCGGGACGGGATTCCGTTGCACCGGGTGCCGGTCTGGCGGCACTTTCACCGGGGAGTTCTCTCACCTCGAAGGAGGGGGAACGGTTCGAGGCGGGCGGGTCTGCCATGGGGGCGTTCACCCGCAGGGTGGAGGGCGAAGTCGAGTTGGGGAGCAATTTCAGCCCCGCCCAAAATGAAACGGCGAACAGGCCCAGGCCGGCCCCTGCGATGGCGGGCCAGTTGGGTCCGGCGCGTCGGTTGGAGCGTCGGCGAGAAGGTGTCGGGTTGCGTGGGGTCATGGGGAAGCCTCCGGGGAGTCTCCACATTATATCACGGGATGCCGCCGGGGTTAAGTCTCCGCGCCGCTGAGGAATCCATTTCGGGCCGGGGAACGGCCCTGTGAAATAAGTGTGGAATCGCCCTCCAAAGGGTTATATCATGGATACAGCGATCAGACATCGGAACCACAGGATGAAGGGGGAGCGGAACGGTGAGCCACAGACCAACAACATGGGTTACAGAGCGGTTCCCCCGTTCATTTGATGATATGTATGGCGGTTATCTGCTGCTGAATGTGTTTGACCTCGCGCTCACGTCCCTCATCCTGTCGGTTGGGGGCGCTGAAGCCAATCCGGTGACGGGGTACTTTCTCTACTCGTTTGGGGCGGGAGCGTTCATTCTCGCCAAGATGGCCCTGGTGGCGGTGGCGGTCATCGCGTGCGAAGCGCTGAGAACCTTGCGCCCCCAGGCCGCCTCCAAAGTGATGCACGCCGGGGTCTTCATCTATTTTATTCTTGTGATGTATGAGTGCTCGCTATTGATCCGCCATTTGCCTCACGCTCAATTGATGGCGCAACTCGGAAGATAAGTTCATCGCGCCTCCACGCTCTCCTCGGAGCGGGCGGGAAGATTCGCTTCTCGCTCCCGCCTCTCCTGAAGCAGGCCGTAGACGTAGCCAACTACGCCTCCCGGAGGGATGAGGAGTTTAGTTGCGTCATAGAGGTCACCTTCCGGCTCTCGAACCGCTGGAGGTGGAACCCATAGTAGAGCACGTCGCAGAAGAGCAAATGCCAGACCCAGATCAGTGACATGGTTCGCAGCGCAACATACCACCGTCTGGAAAGATGAACAATGCGATAGAGGAAACCGTTGAGGAGGAACACGCCTCCCACCAACGCCACGGGCGTCAACAAAACGCCCCCGGCGAGCATCACCCAATGGAACGCATCGTTCATTCGTCAGTCCTCCGCTCACCGTCCCGTCGCCAAGCCGAGCGGTGTTCCAGCGCCCAGCCCGACCGAGTAGCCGATGATCATCCCTGCGACCAGAACCAGCGAGGAACCCTCCATTTTGTAATGGAGGAGCGCGCCCGGCCCTGCCAGCAGCCCCCCAGGGACATCATTCCCCTTCCCCTGCCCGGACGGCGGCGAAGAAGTCGCGGAGTTTGGCCGGGTCCTTCACGCCGGGCGAGGATTCCGTGCCACTGGCGGCGTCCACCGCGAAAGGCCGCACGCGCCGCACCGCTTCGGCCACATTGTCCGGCGTCAGGCCCCCGGCGAGGAGAAGGGGGCGCGGGAACTGGCGGCCTTCGAGCAGGCTCCAGTCGAAGGCGCGGCCCGTGCCGCCCATCAGGCCGTCCACCCGCGCGTCCAGCAGGAAGTAGTCGGTGTGCGGCGCCCAAAAGGTCATCTCATCGAGGTCGGACGCGGCGGCGACCCGGATCACCTTGATGCGGACGAGGTCGGTCAGCCCCGCGAGGAAATGCGGTGGCTCGTCCCCGTGCGCCTGAACGCCGCGCAGCATGGGCCGGACCAGCGGCCACTCCGCCGAGCGATGCGCGCCGACGAAGACGCCCACCGGCCCGATGAGGAGTTCGCGGGCGGACAGGTGGCTCAGCAGATCGGCGGCGGCTCCGGCGGTGATGCGGCGCGGGCTGGGCGCGAAGATGAAGCCGAGGGCCGCCGCCCCCAGTTCCACGGCGAGCTCGGCGTCGGCGCCCCGCGTGAGGCCGCACACCTTCACAAAGGTCATCCCGCAACCCCCTGAGTTACTGCCATCCCGCGCCCTCCAGCGCCTCCAGGGCGACCTGTTCCACCGTCTTCCCGTCCGTCTCCACGAGACCATCTTCCAGCGCGGCGCGGTCCATCAGGGCGCTTAACTCCACCGCGCGCCGCTGATGCCATGCGAGGCTTTCGCCGGTTTCGCGGCCTTCGAGGCGAGCGTGCAGCGTGGGAATCGAAGCGTTCAGCCGCGTGATCCAGAGGACGGCTTCCGGCGCCGCATGATGATACCCGGCGATCTCCCGCTCCGATTCCACCACGTCGGCCAGCACGAGGCGACGCGCCCCGGCGTCCCTGAAGTGGGGCCAGACCGCCGCGAGATTCCTCAGGCCAAGGGCGATGTGGAACGGGTCCTGCTGCGGCGACGGGTGGCAATTCCGCAGGGCGTCCATATCGAGGAAGGCGTGTGGGAGGTCGCGTTCCGTGAAGATTTCGGAGATGGCCCACGCCACGGAGGTCTTCCCCACGCCGCACGGGCCAGTGACGACCAGCATCAGCGGGGGGGCGTCTTCCGCCTGTCCCACGCCGTCAGGAGGATTGGCGTTAGGGGGAATTTCCACGCTGTCAGGAGGAGTGGCGTTAGGGGGAATTTCCACGCGGTCAGCCGATGCCGAGCAGTTCGCGGATGGCGTCCGCGACGTTGGGCCGCCGCATCAGCGTCTCGCCGACCAGCAGGGCGTCCGCCCCGGCTTCGTGCATGGCGATCACATCCTGCCGCGAGGTCATCCCGCTTTCGGCGACCACCACGCGGTCAGGCGGGCCGTGCTCCTCGGCGAGCGGGATGAGGTAGCGCCCGATGTCGAGACTCACGTCAAACGTCTCCAGGTTGCGGTTGTTGACCCCGACGAGTTTCGCGTCGCGGGGGACGCGCATCAGCTCGTCCTGCGTGTGAACCTCGATGAGGACCGCCATGCCGTACTCCGCCGCCAGCCCGGCGAGGTCGGCGAGCTGGGCGTCTTCCAGCATGGAGACGATGAGGAGGATGGCGTCCGCGCCAAGGACGCGGCTTTCGACTACCTGCCACGGCTCGAAGAGGAAGTCCTTGCGGAGGATCGGCGCGGGAACGGCCCGCTTCACCGCCGCGACCGACGCGGGATCGCCCTGGAAGAAATGGCGCTCGGTGACGACGGAGATGGCGGAGACTCCTTCGCGGCAGTACGTCTTGCCGAGTTTCACGGGATCGAAGTCAGCGCGGATCAATCCTTTGGAGGGGGACGCCTTCTTCAGTTCGCCGATGAGATGCACATCGGTGGTCATCGGCTTCAGGGCGTCGAGGAAGTCGCGGGTCGGCTCGGTGTCGGCGGCCTGGGCGCGCATCTCGGCGAGAGGCGCCTCCGCCATCAGGGCGTCCACCTCTTCGCGCTTCTGGTCATAAATGGCCTTCAGGTGCTGGGTCACGGCGACCTCCTTCCCCATAAATGGGTATCACACGGTACCGGCGCGAGCGCGTCTTCCGGCGGAGTTCAGGCGACCGGCTGGGGAGGAGCGCCCGGCGCAAAGGCTTTCAGGGCCTCCACGCGGTCCCACGCGGCCCCGGAGTCGATGGAACGGGCCGCCTGCGCCATGCCATCCCGGAAATCGTCGGCCTGGCCCGTCACGACGAGGGCGGCTCCGGCGTTCACGAGGAGCAGCTCGCGCTTCGGGCCGTCGGCGCCCTGAAGCAGCGCGCGCGTCACGTCAGCGTTCTCTTGCGGAGAGCCGCCGCGCACGGCCGCTTCATCGGCGCGGGAAAGGCCCAAATCTTCGGGAGTCAGCATCCGTTTCGTGACGCGGCCCTCGTTTACCTCCGCAACGTGCGTGGGGCCGAGGGTCGAGATTTCGCCGAGGCCTGGCTCGCCATGCACGACCATCGCGCGTTTGGCGCCGAGCGCGAGGAGGGCTTCCGCCAACGTCACGGTAAGGTCGGGCCGGGGCGCTCCGATGATCTGGTAGCAGGCGTTCGCCGGGTTGGTCAGCGGTCCAAGCAGGTTGAACACCGTCCGCACGCCGATCTCGCGCCGCACGGGGGCCGCGTGCCGCATGGCCGGGTGAAACATCTGCGCGAACATGAAGCCGACTCCCACGGCGTCGATGCAGCGCCCCACCGCTTCGGGCGACAGCTGGATGTCGATGCCGAGCGCCTCCAGCACATCAAAGCTGCCGCACGGGTTCGACATTCCCCGGTTGCCGTGCTTGGCGACCTTCGCGCCCGCGCCCGCCGCCACAAACGCCGATGTGGTGGAGACGTTGAACGTTTGAAATCCCGCGCCGCCCGTGCCGCAGGTGTCCAGCAACTCCGGCCAGCGCGTCGTCACCTTGAGGGCGTGGGCGCGCATGACGCGAGCGAGACCGGCGATCTCCTCCGATGTCTCGCCCTTCATCCGCAGGCCCATGAGGAACGCGGCGGTCTGCGCGGGCGTGGAATCGCCGGACATAATCGCTTCCATCGCCTCGGCTGCGACGGCTTCGGAGAGGTGGTGGCCTTCGGTGAGGGCGCGAATGGCGGATAGTATCATGGAGGCGGCCGTTCGGAGAAGAGGGAGCGAGGTCGCGGAAGGGAGCGCGAATCACATGGAGAGGAAGTTACGCATCAGCGTCATGCCGTGCTGCGTGATGACGCTTTCGGGGTGGAACTGCACGCCTTCGAGGGGGTAGTCGGCGTGGCGCAGCCCCATGATCTCCCCCTGATCGGTTTCCGCCGTCACGACGAGAGAATCAGGCAGCGAGTCGCGTTCCACCAGCAGCGAATGATAGCGCACCGCCTCAAACGGCGACGGAACTCCGGCGAAGATGCCGCGCCCGTTGTGGTGGATGGCCGAGGTTTTGCCGTGCATCAGCCGCCCCGCGCGGACCACTTTGCCGCCGAGCGCCTGCCCGATGGACTGATGGCCGAGGCAGACTCCAAACAGGGGGAGTTTTCCGGCGAACCGCTGGATGAGCGGCACAGAGATGCCCGCTTCGGTCGGGGTGCAGGGTCCCGGCGAGATCAGGATGCGTTCGGGCTTCAGGGCCTCGATTTCGTCCAGGGTGATGCGGTCGTTGCGATACACCGTCAGGTCGGCGCCGAGTTCGCCCAGGTACTGCACGAGGTTATAGGTAAAACTATCGTAATTGTCAATCACCAGCACCATTGGGGTCCTGCTTTCATCGTGGAAGCGGAGAAGCGCGCCTTTTCGCCTGTTAAGCGTCGTGGAAGCGGAGAAGCGCGCCTTTTCGCCTGTTAAGCGTCGTGGCGGATCATGCGTCGAGGCCGGCCTCGGCCAGTTCGAGCGCTCGCACGACGGCCCGCGCCTTGTTCACGCTCTCCTGATACTCGTTTTCCGGCACGCTGTCCGCCACCACACCCCCCCCGGCCTGGATGTACGCCTGGTTCCCGCGAATGACCACCGTGCGGATGGTGATGGCGGTGTCCATGCTGCCGGAGTAGGAGAAGTAGCCGATGGCCCCGCCGTAGAAGCCGCGCCGGGTCGGCTCCAGCTCCTCGATGATCTCCATCGCGCGGATTTTGGGCGCGCCGGTGAGGGTGCCCGCCGGGAACGTCGCCCGCAGCAGGTCGTAGGCGGTTTTGCCTTCCGCCAGGCGGCCCGTCACGTTCGACACGATATGCTGTACGTGCGAGTACTTCTCGATCACCATCAGCTCGTCCACGCGCACCGAGCCGTACTCGCAGACGCGCCCGATGTCGTTGCGGCCGAGGTCCACGAGCATGATGTGTTCGGCGCGCTCCTTCTCGTCGGCGAGGAGTTGTTCGGCGAGGCGGGCGTCTTCCTCCGGTGTGGCGCCCCGGCGGATGGTGCCCGCAATGGGCCGCACGACGACCTGCCGGTCCTTCTCAGTGGCGAGGATTTCGGGGGAGGAGCCGACGACGTGGATGTCCCGCGCCTTCAGGTAGTAGAGGTACGGCGACGGATTGACGCTGCGGAGGGCGCGGTAGGCGTCGAACGGGTCGGCGGTGAGGGGGGCGGTGAACCGCTGGCTGGGGACGCACTGAATGATGTCGCCCGCCGCGATGTACTCCTTCACGCGCTCCACGGTCCTCAGGAAGTCGGCCTTCTCCACGTTGGACGTGACCTCCAGCGGCGCGGGAGCCGTCGGCGGGGGGGCGTCAGTCGGCGGAAGCGGACCCCGCAGGCGGGAGATCATCTCCTCGATGCGGAGGACGGCGCGGTCGTAGGCGGCGTCGGGGCCGTCGTCGGTGATGCGCGTGTTGGCCAGCACGCGAACGTGGTGCTTCACGTGATCGAAGATGACCAGGCCGTGCGTGAACATCAGCAGGGCGTCGGGGAGGTCGAGATCGTTCACGGTGGCGTTGGGCAGCCGCTCGAAGTAGCGCACGAGGTCGTAAGCGAGGGCGCCCACGGCTCCGCCCACAAACGGCGGGAGGCGGGGGTCGTCGCTCCAGGTGTACCGCTCCATCAGGCGCTGGAGGATGTGAAGCGCGTCCTCGCCGGGGGCCATCTCGAACCGCTCGACGGCGCCGTCTTCCTCAATTTCGACGTGAGAACCCTGGGTCCGCAGGACCATGAACGGCTCGGAGCCGAGGAAGGAGTAGCGCGCGAGTCGCTCGCCGCCTTCCACACTTTCGAGGAGGAAGCCGTAGTCGCCGCGCGCCATTTTGCGGTAGGCCGAGACGGGCGTCTCCATGTCGGCGAGGATGTCGGCGTAGAGGGGGATCAGGTTGGCTGTTTGAGCGCGGTCGCGGAACTCCTCGCGGGTGAGGGAGTAGGAACGGCCTGGCGAGGAGAGAGGCGGCGAGGGGGCGCCGGGGGGCGGCGGGTCATTCGTCATCGTCTTCTACCTCCTCCTCGTCGTCGTCGAGGGTGGCGTGGGGGTCGGTGTAGGTGTTGATCTCTTCGCCGCGATAGATGGAGATGAGCAGGTTATCGCGCTCGAAGATGGGAAGGTAGGACGAGACGACATCCTGATCAATCTGCTCCAGGAGTTCCTTCTCCGAGGTGATGGAGAGATTGGTTTCGAGGATGAGGGTGGCGTGGATCGTCTCGCGGGCGTAATGCAGATCAATCTGCCCCACGCGCTCCTCGCCCTCCCAAATGACGTAGATTTCCGAGGAGTCGGTGCGCACCAGCCGCATGAGACGGAACCGCGAGTGCATCATCGTGACGGGTCTCCGTGACGGGTCTCCGAGGGGGGAGACGGTTCCTCAAGAGCGGGAGTGGACCCCCGGTTGAGACATGGCGCCGGCGTCGGACGCTCGCCGACGCTATCGGTTCACCGAGGTTACTGGCTCACGCCGGGAGGGACGACGGCGGAGAAGCGAATCGGCCCCGGCGGCGCTTCCACGGCGCTCCAGCCGGGTTCGACGCGCCAAATGGCCCCAGGCGTGAGGACACGGCGCACCTTATTATACTCCGAGACGGCGATCAGGGGTTGAGGGGCGGCGTCGACCCAATTCCACCGCAAGCGCGTCGCCTTCGGGAACCAGACGCGCAGCCGTGCGGTGACGGGGGCGGCGGT
Source organism: Armatimonadota bacterium (assembly GCA_038240635.1). Taxonomy (GTDB): domain Bacteria; phylum Armatimonadota; class DTGP01; order DTGP01; family JAHWJO01; genus JBBRGS01. Next base: position 6,925 of record JBBRGS010000027.1, on the reverse strand, counting down.
GAGCGCCGCGCCGGATCGCGCGAGCCGGGCGGCGACGGCCCGCGTGTACCCCGCCCAGAGGCCGGTGGGGCCTTCGTGGGGGATGAGGGCCAGCATCTCGCGCAGAAACGGGGTTCCGTGCGCGGCTTCGGCCCAGAGCGCGAGGCCCATCACATGGTTCATGGCGTCGGCGTCGAGGCGTTCCACCACGCCGGGCCGCCAGCCGCCCCGCGCGAACGCCTCCGCGAGAGGGTCCACATACCGCGCGCGGTACGAGGTGACTCCGCTCGCCATGAGGTTCAGCGCGGCGAGATAGGCGGGGCCGTCGGGACGCGCGGCGCGGTCGGCGATCCAGCGCAGGAAGAGTCGTTCGCCCAGTTCGCCGTCGGCCCGTTGTTCCGGCGCCGTGAAGCCGCGCGTGATCGGCAGGCAGGCGTGGCCGTATTCGTGGGCGGCTTCGCGCAGCCATTCCAGGTTGGACCGGGGTCGAGCCAGGTCGTAGAAGTAGACGTGCTGCTTCCATTGTTCCCCGCCCGCCTCGCCCTCGGCCATGAGCCAGACCTGGAGGCGGCCGTCTTCATCCTCGCGGACGTGACGGCGCAGGTTCCGGTCCATCAGCGCGTAGAGGGCGGCGAAGTCGTTGGCGAGGCGTCGGGCGAGGGCGGCTTCGTCGGGTCGGCGGAAATGGAGGACGAACCGCTGTCGCAGGAGCGTGTCGCCGCCGGTCGCCGGGGAAGACGCGCTCGCGGGTGGTTCCGGAGCGTACACGGCGATCTGGTAGCGATACGAGCGCTGGTAGAGCGGCTCGGTTTCGGCGGGGAGTGGAACGCTGGCTTCCGAGGTGATGCGACCGTCGGGCAGGAGCGCGGGGTTCACCGATTCCGTTCGCAGTGGCAACCTGTCCAGCGTGGAGGCGCGGGTCCACCAGGGCAGGCCATGGCGGCGCAGGGCTTCCGTTATGCGCGAGGGAGCGAGTCGGCTGCCCCGCTCGGCGGCGAGGCTCCACACATCGAAGGCGGCTTCCGGGTTCTTCCATTGGAGGAAGGACTGCGCCAGTTCGAGCAGGCCGGCTTCGAGGGGATCAGCGGCGCCGGAACGGGGCGCGGCGAGGAGCGCGGCGCGCTGGGAGTCATACCGCGCCCAGCCCGCCTCCATACGATTCTGCTCCACAGCGGCGACCGCGTCGGCCAGGTGGAGGAGCAGATTGGTGAGGGAAGGCGCTGTCGCGGCGGCGGAGGCAGGAACGGAAATGGCGACGGGAACGGCGGGGCAACGGGCCGATTCCCTCACGGTGGAGAGATTGTCGGTGGACAGCATGCTGGCGGAGAGCCACGCGGATGGCCCCATCAGGAATGCAGCGGCGGACAGGATGATAAGCGGTCGGGAGGTCACACGGCGATACTATCACACGCGGGAACAGGACTCCAACTACCAGTTGGGTGGTTTATGATACTCGCCTTTGGCGTCTGTCATGATGTCGGCGAATTGCGCCTCTCTTAAGGCTTGAGCAGGCAATCGAAAGAAGTAACTGGCGGTCTTCTGAAGTTCAGCGCTGTCCCTCGATCTGCAGGGTGTGCAGACCCCTGCCGTTTTCCCCAAATCTTTGGTAACAATCCGAATCGCTTCCGTTAAGTCCGAGTCATTGGAAATGACCAGGGCCGCGTCGAAGCGCGACTGATGCGCGTCGTGAACAAGGTGAACCGCCAGATTCACATCAGTCCCTTTTTCTTCTGATTTCACAACATCGAACATTCTGGGTGATGATCCCTGAACGGGGTAGCCCAGCCGTGAACGAAACGCCAGATTTTCCACAGAGACCGCATCCGGCATCCGCGTGGTTTTAGTGAGGAAGTGACCTTCGATGATATCGATCTGAGGAACGGACCGAAGGGCGCGCCAGTAAGCGATTTGCCGCAGGGGCTGATCCGGATCATTGACCCGTGCGTTGACCCGCGCAGTAAAATACTTTACTTTTCCAACATCATCGTCCTGGCGAAGATTTCGACTCATTTCATATAAGTTGAGCCACTTATAAGGTGAATTCTTCAGAGAGCCGTTATAGAGGTTAAATCCATCTATATAGACCCAATAGTTCATGTCGTTACCTCAGGCGTTGCAATCCCCCGAGCAGCCTTGATGATAACAGGATTTTGAACCGTTCAGGGGCGGTACAAATAAGAGAGGGCCACTGAAACGCTCAGCGGCCCTCAAGCCCAGACTTTAGCCTGAGCGGGTTCTACGTTTATTTTAGAGGGTTGGAGGCGCATAGTCAACCCCGGTTGACCAGTTTCTCTTCCATCTGGCTCCCTCACACCGCAGGCGTTTTCAATGCACGCCCATCGCGCTCATCGCCGCGCCCAGCCCCCACAGCGACAGGAAGCCGAGGCTCGCATACACCGCGATGGACCGCTTCTCGTGCTCCCACATCTCCTTCAGCAGCGCGAAGAAGACCACATACAGAAAGCTGCCCGCTACCACCCCCAGCAGCGCCCCCAGCTGTTTGGCGCTCAGGTTGGCCAGCAGCAGCCCCGCCACCGCGCCCAGGCCGGTCGTTAATTCGATGAGAAGCGTCATGAGAAACGCCCTCCCCCGCGAGTAGTTCGAGCCGCGAATGACCGACATCAGCGCCATGCCTTCGGGCACCTTGTGGTAGGAAACCGCCACAAAAATCAGCAGGCCGAGCTGCTTCCCGGAGTGCGCCGTCGCATCCAGGCTCGAACCCGCCACAATCGCCAGCCCGTCGGTGAGGCTGTGCAGCCCCATCGCTACCATCATCAGGACGCCCAGTCGGAAGAACCCCTTATCCGACTGCGTGGCGCTGCACGCCGGGCACAAGGCGTACACATACCGCCCAATGACGTAAAACAATCCCAGGCCGAACGCGATACTGAACGCCCCCGGCCCCACGCCGAGAATCTCCACCGTCTCCGGGAACAGGTGCGTGAGCGTGACGCCGAGCAGCCCGCCCGCCGCGAAACTCACCAGCGCGCACAACACCTTGTGGCTCGCGCGACCCGGCAGCGCGATCAGCGCTCCCACCAGCGCCGCCGCCGTCGCCCCAAACACCCGCAGCACAATCAGGCCGGTGGTACTCGTCATCTCCATGCCACCGCCCGGAATAAATTGATCACAGCGCCTCTCGGTTCTTCTCCTGGTTCCTCAGGAGCCGCATCCCGTTGAAGATCACCAGCAACGCGCTCCCCTCATGCCCCAGCACCCCCGCCGCCAACCCGATGCGGTCAAACAGGATACCGCTCACCAGGGCGAGGACCACCGCGAAGGCGAAGACGATATTCTGCCGGATGACGCCCAGCATCCGCCGCGACAGGTGAACCGCGTAGGGCAGCCGCGTCAAATCATCCCCCATGAGGACGACATCGGCGGTCTCCATCGCCACATCGGACCCCACGGCGCCCATCGCCACGCCCACGGTCGCCGCCGCCAGCGCGGGAGCGTCGTTCACGCCGTCGCCCACCATCGCCACACTTCCGTAGCGCCGGAGGAGGTCGCGCACCGCGTCCACCTTCTGTTCGGGGAGGAGGTTTGCCCGCGTTTCGTCCACGCCCACCGTCGCCGCTACCGCGCGCGCCGTCGCTTCATCGTCGCCGGTCAGCATCACGAGATGCCGCACGCCCGCCGCGCGTAGCCGCTCCACCGTGTCGCGCGCTTCGGGACGAACCGTATCCTTCACCGTTAACGCGCCCGCCACTACGCCGTCGCGGGCGACCCAGACCGTCGCCTTGCCCGCCAGCCGCTCGGACTCTCCCGCAAGGCTATCGGTGGATACCCCTTCCGCCTCCAGGTACGCCCGGCTGCCGACCCGAACCGTCGCCCCGTTTACCCGCGCGACCGCCCCGCGACCGGGGACCGACCGGAACCCCTCTGAGGGAGGCAGAGCAATCCCCTGCCCCGCCGCACGCTCCAGCGTCGCTTGCGCGATGGGGTGCTGCGAGTGAACCTCCACCGCCGCCGCCAGCCCCAGCGTCTCTTCGGCGCAGAAACCGGGGGCGGGAACCACGTCGGTGACGGAGAGGCGGCCTGTGGTGAGCGTGCCCGTCTTGTCGAACGCGACGCAGCGGACTCCTCCCAGCGCCTCCAACGCCGCGCCTCCCTTGGTGAGGACGCCCTGGCGCGCCGCCCGACCGATGGCCGCCGCCACCGCCACCGGCGCCGAGATCACCAGCGCGCACGGGCACGCCACCACGAGAAAGGTGAGCGCGCGATGGAACCATAGCGCAAACGGCAGTCCGAAGGCGAGAGGCCACACCAGGCCTGTGATCACCGCCGCCACGATGACCAGCGGGGTGTACACCCGCCCAAACCGCTCCGTGAACCGTTGCGCGGGAGCCTTTCGCGCCTGAGCCTCCTCCACCAAGTGCAATATTTTCCCCAGCGTGGTCTCTTCCGGGAGGCGGGTGGAGCGCACCAGCAGAGCCCCATCGCCATTCATTGTTCCGGCGTACACCGTTGAGCCGACGCCTTTGGCCACCGGAAGCGATTCCCCGGTAATGGCCGCCTCGGAGACGCTCGATTCCCCCTGCTCCACCACGCCATCCACCGGGGTTTTGTCACCCGGCTTCACCCGCACGAGCTGGCCGGGACGCACGTCACGCGCGGGAATGTCGTGTTCGTGATCGCCGTCCACAAGATGGGCCGTCTCCGGCGCGAGAGTTAGCATCGCGCGAATCGACCGGCGCGTCCGCTCCATCGTGAGCGACTCCAGCGAGTTCCCCAGCGAATAGAGGGCCATCACCATTGCGCCCTCCGACCAGTCCCCGATGGCCGCCGCGCCGACCGCCGCCAGCAGCATGAGGAAGTTGGTGTCGAAGGTGAAGGCGCGCAGGGACGCAGGGACCGTGCGCGCCAGCGGATAGCCGCCCGACGCCAGCGCGAGGCCGAACAGCGCATCGGCGACTATCGGATTCTCCGGCACGACCGCCCGCGCCACAAAGCCCAGGAGCAGGAACAGCCCCGCGCCTGCCGTCGCCGCGTAGGCGCGCCACCGCATCCAGAGCGAGCGGGATTCGGCGCTCGCCTCCGGGCCGCCCACCGCATAGCCGAGCGACTCGATTCGCCTCACGAGGTCGCCCCGGCCCACCTGCGGCGCCTCAAACTCGACCAGCATGCGCGCGGCGGTGAAGTTCACCTGCGCGGAGAGGACGCCGGGGAGCCGCTGCACGCCCTTTTCAATCTTCAGGGCGCAGTCGGGGCAGTCCATGCCGGTGACGGGGAGGGCGTCGTGCTGGATGCGCCGCGTGATATCCACGCCGATCTGCTCGGCGGAGCGTTCGACGTGATCCAGCGAGAGCAGGCTGGGGTCATACGTCAGGACGAGACGCGACCGCGACGGGTCCACGTCCGCCGACCGCACGCCCGCGATTCGAAGCAGGGCGGCGCGGAGGCGATCCACGCAGAGGTCGCACTCCCGGCCTTCGGGGAGAAGGAGTGGCAGATCGAGGGTTTTGCTTTCCCAGAGGGCCATGCGGGGGGAGAACTCCGAATCGCAGCGGCGACGAAGGCGACACGCCCATCCCAGGGCGCCGGGAGCCACTTGGCGCGAGCCTCCCAATTATACCCGGCCCCCATGCGCCTCTCAAACCGCGCGTCCTGGGGCTGTATGCCGCAGGGTCACACCGAGCGAGGCTTACCGAAGACCTTCGATGCGCTCGGTGGGGGTGCGGATTTCGGTGATGCGGATGCCGAAATTCTCGTCTATGATGACGACTTCACCACGCGCCAGCGGCTTTCCGTTGATCAGCAGGTCCGCCGGTTCGCCCGCAAGTTTGTCCAGTTCCACCACAGAGCCTGGCCCCAGGGCGAGGATGTCGCGGATGGATTGGCGGGTGCGGCCCAGTTCCACGGTCGCCTCCAGAAACACGTCGAGGATCAGGTCAAGGGCGTTGCGCTCGCCGCCCTCAGGGGAGTTGGTGAGCGCGCCGAACTGCGCTGACTGGATGACCGGCGGGGGAGTCGTTGCGAAAGGTGCGGCGTCGGAGAGGCTTCCACTCGACAAGTCAGGGGCGTCCTGGGGGGTTCGGGATGGTTCCATCAAAGGGTCCATGCGATCATCTGACATAGCGGCTTACTCCTCCCCTTGCGCCACCTGGGTCACGCGCACGCCGAGATGGCGCCCGACCTGCCCCGGCTGGCCTCGAAACTTGATCTGTGTGTCCACGCGGATGTCCAGATCGTCGTTCACCCGCTGCTCGAGGCAGATGATATCGCCGACCTGGAGGTCCAGCAGGTCCCGCGTGGTGACCTGCGCGCGGCCCAGTTCCACTGAGAGGCTGAGCCGCGCCTTGTTGATGGATTTGCGAATCGCTTCGGTGGTCTCTTCCGTGTTGGCGGGTCGGCCCGCCGAGAACCATTGCTGAGCGCTCAGTTTGGAGAGCACGGGATCGAGGGCGGTGACGGGCACGCCGAAATGAAGCTTGCCGGAGAGTTTACCGAGTGTAAGATTGAAGGTCGCCAGCACCAGCCGATCATCAGGGAGAGCGACCTGACTGAACAGCGAGCTGCCGATGATCATTTCGAGCTCGGCCTTGAAGTGGACGACCGTATTCCAGGAGTCGGCGATGGCCCGCATGATCCGCTCAATCACGCGGCCCAGCAAGCCCTTCTCGATCTCCGTCAGGTCGCGCAGCTTCGTCAGGACCAGCCCCGGCCCGCCGAGCAGGCGGTCCACCATAGCGAAGGAGAGACCGGGGTCAATGGCGAGCACGACGCGCCCGACCAGCGGACGGATGCTCAGGAGCGCGAGGGACGCCGGTTCGGGCAGGAGAGCGAAGAAATCGTTGTAGGTGGTTTCGGCGATCCCCTCCGACTCGACCTCCACGCTGGAACGGAAGATGGTGGAGAGGTTGTTCGTCAGGCCGCGCGCGCAACTGGTGTAGATCAGTTCGAGCGCCCGGAGCTGCTCCTTGGAGAATTTGTCCGGCGAGGCGAA
>JBBRGS010000026.1:0-27815 GCA_038240635.1 Armatimonadota bacterium | reverse complement strand
ACCGCCGCCGTGAAGGACGCCACCAAACTCACCTTCGCCACATGGACCGCTGACGGCGGGGTCCTCTCCGTGGATAAAGGCCTCGTGGCGAAGTGGATCGCGCCCAGCGGAACCACCGCCCAGGCGTACACGCTGAAAGTGACGGCGCAGCAGACTGGCGGCCTCACCGAAACCGCCCCCGTCCGCATCCTCGTGGACCCGACGGCGAGTTCGCAAAGCGGCGCGCGCATCACCTCGATCACCTCCAGCGCGCCCCAAATCAGCGCGGGAGGTGTCATCACCGCCACCGCCACCGTCGCTGATGTGACGACCACCGTCCTCTCGCAGTGGACCGCCGACATTGGGTCGCTCATCTCCGACCGGGGCCTCAGCGTGCAGTGGCGCGCGCCGGCCACCGTCACCTCCGACACCATCGCCACCCTCACGCTCTCCACGCGCGGGGCCGATGGCGGCAGCTACTCCGCCCAGCTCAAAATCCTCGTCACGCTGAACGGGACGAGCAGCCATCTCATCAGCGCGGTGGATGTCAGCCCGGCGGTCGTCACGTCCGGCGGGATCAGCAAGCTCACGGTCACGCCGGTGACGGGCGTCAGCATCGCCAGCATCCAGTGGTCCGCCCCGGATGGCACCCTTTCCAGCCTGGAGGGCCTGTCGGTGCAGTGGGTCTCGCCCACGGTGACGCAAAGCGCCACCTATAACATCAACGTGACGGTGAAAGACACCAACGGCGGTGTGGAGGCGCAGACGCTTCACGTGGTGGTTCAGCCGAAGCCCGCCGCATGAGCCGCTCGCGCCTTGCAGACGCTTTGGGCGAAACGAACGGCGCCGGGGTCCGTCTAATAGTGTGACCCGCGCGCCGGAGGACTCATGGATCGGCATCGGGAGCTGGACCGCTTTGACGACCCTCATGGGATGAGGGGAAGGGACGATGAGGATGAAACGGCTCCACCGCGACCGCGCCACCTCCGGTTTTACGCTGATCGAACTGCTCGTCGTGATGATCATTCTGGCGATTTTGGCCGCGTTCGCCATTCCGCGCGTCCTTAACCGCACCGAGGACGCCCGGCGCGCCCGCGCCCTGAGCGACATCAAGACGATTGGCACCGCGCTCGATATGTACAAAGCCGATAATGGCGAATACCCCACCACCGAACAGGGCCTCGAATCGCTGCGGGTCGCCCCCACGTCGGACCCCGTGCCGAAGAGCTGGAACGGCCCTTACCTCAAAGAGCCAATCATCGCGGACCCCTGGGGCAACTCCTACATCTTTCAGTCGCCGGGCGAACACAGCGAGGATTACGACCTCTCCTCCAACGGAGCGGATGGCCAGCCCGGTGGCACGGGAAAAAACGAGGACCTGAACAACTGGGGCGGCCAGGCGAGCGGAAACCAGTAATCGTCCGCCTCGCCATTCATCCGCCCGGAAAGCCGCTCCTCCTCATGACTCCGCCGAGACCAATCGCCGCTTCCCCCCGCTTCCGATGGTCTCGGCGCGCCTTCACCCTCATCGAACTCGTCGTCGTCCTCTTCTGCATGGTGGTGGCGGCGGCCACGGTCATCCCGCGCTTCAGCACCTACCAACGCGCCAGCCAGGCCCGTGACCTCGCCCGCAGCGCGATGGCGATGGTCCGCGACGGGCGCGAAATCGCCGTGGAGAAGCAGCGGCCCGTGACGATGGACGTGAGCATGAGTCCGCGCGGTTTCGTCCTGCGGTACGACGACACGCTCCTGCCGCCCGACCCGAATGATCCGAACGCGAACAGCGACACCCGCCCCCGTGAGCCGCTCACCTTCCCCGAACCCCTCACCGCCGCGATCAACCTGCCCGGCGACACCCTGACCGGCGACACCAACGTGATCACCTTCACGCCGGAAGGCCGCGTCCCCGACGCCGACATTCTCATTCAGTACACGGCGGCGCGCGCGCTGCGGGTCAGCGTGCGGCGGCAGGGGACGCTCATTCAGGCCGCCGACGCCGCGAACCCTGAACTTCCCCTCACCACGACGACGCCGAACACCTCCACCGCTCCCACGCGCACAACCTCCGGGGGAGCGACCCCATGACCCACGCCTCCAGCCCTTGCGTCCGGCGAAGGCGACCTCGTCGAGCAGGAGAGTCGGGCTTCACTCTCGTGGAGGTCATGGTGGCGATGGTCCTGCTCGCCGTAGGCATCGTGGGGACGATGCGCACCGTCAGTATCGCCACCCGCGCCTCCGCACAGGCGCAGGCCACCCTCACCGCCGCGACGCTGGGCCAGCAAATCCTTCAGGAACTCACCCAAACGACGGATATTCAGGTCGGCTCCGCTTCAGGCGACTTCGCGCCGGACAACCCGCGCTACCGGTGGGAAAGTCTCGTGGAGAACTCTGACGAGGAGGTGGGTCTGCTCGTCGTCACCGTGACCGTGTACTGGCCCAACGTCCCCAACGAAGCCAAACTGGCGCTGACCACCATGATGCCCGACCCGAACGCGATCACCACCTCCACGGACACCACGACCCCAACCACCGGGGGCGCCGCAGGAACCAGCAGTTCCACGACGGGAGGGGGATAGCGTGAAGCGACCGAAACGGCGCGACGGGCGCGGCTTCACCCTCATTGAGTTCCTCGTCACGATGACGATGCTCGCCATCATCACCCCCGCCATCACGATGTCGTTTCGCACCGCCCTCGACGCCTCGGCGCGGGTGGACCAGCGCGGGGAGGCGACCGCTCAGGCGCGCGCGGTCCTCACCACGATCACCTACGACCTCGAAAACGCCTACATGCCCCCCGACGCCGCTTCCGCGTCGGCCAGTGGAGCCTCTGCGACCGGCGCCACGACGACACTGCCCAAAGGGTGGCTCATCGGCACGGACAGCGCGAACGGCAACGCTTCCGCCGACACGCTCTCCTTCACCACGCTGTCGGGGCGTCCGCCGCTCGCGCTGCTGGCGCAGGGTCAGACCCCCGCCGACACCGCCGAACCGATCAGCCGCTTCCAGCAGATCAACTATTCGCTGGAACCTGGCCTTCAGAGAGATACCGGCGTCCTTCTGCGCGCCTTCGCCTCCCCGCCGGGGGAGGACACCACCGCCACCACGGACGAGGAACTCCTCTCCGATCAGGTCCTCGCCCTCAACTTTGAGTACTTCGACGGGACCGTCTGGGCCGATGCGTGGGACACCACGCAGCCTTCCACGTCCACTTCCACGAGCGCGACAGCGGGCGCCAACGGCGAGGACCCCAACGCGCTCCCCGGCCTGCCCAGAGCGATTCGCGTGACGGTGACGCTGCTCACAGCGAGCGGCCCGCAGACCTACACCACCACGGTCGCCTTGGCGATGGCGGACGCCTCCACCTCCAAAATCGAGTCGGAAGCGACGACTCCGCAGGGAGCAGCGGGAACGCCCGCCGGAGGCGCGGGCACAGGCGGAACGGGTGCCCCCACAACCCCGTAAATGCCGCTCATTCGCTCCTCGCCGCACTCTCGCCGTCGCCTCACCCACTAACGCGTCGTCGCGATCCGCTGAATTCGGGGCGCGTCATCCCTGTTTCACTCGCCGAGGACGCTGGCGATCTCCTCGCGGATGCGGGTGAAGCCGTCCCACACGTCGCCGGGTCCCTTGAAGAGGACCGCTCCCATAAACCGGCGCCACTTACACTCAGCGAAGATCATAACTGGCTCAAGCGATCCAGCGCCTACCGAGGTGATTGTCGTACAACAATCGGTACATAGCCGACTTCTCCGCCACGGGGAGGTCGGACCAGGAGCGCAGTATCCAAACCGACCAGGGCGCCCTTTTCAGGCGGGGGCAGGTACTCCTGGCTGGGGTTCCAGTGGACGTGAATTTTCTCCACGAGAGATTGCAGCCGATCCTTTTCCGCTTCGCTCAGGTCCGCGTCCTCCAGCGATGGCTGATCCCTGAAACGATACCAGTAATAGGTGACGACGCTGCCGTCCGCCAACTCCGCCTGAAAGGGGCCAATCCGGGGTTTGGACAGTTTCCGAACATCGTCCTTTTCGTCCGACGAGGTGTAGGAGGCGTTCGTCTCCGCAGGCGAGAAGCGCAACGACTTCAGGCCAGTCTCGTCCGGTGTCTGGTCTGCGGTCACGGCCACCATCTCGTTCCCCACCTGCTTGAAGTACTCAGGAAAGGAACCTCGCCGGACCTTGCCGGTCCAACGCTTGAGCCGAGAAGGGTCCCACTCCAATCCGAAAGCGCTCCGATTGAAAGCGGTCGTTTTTAGCCAATTTCCGCAACCTCGAACAGGCAGGTTCTTTTCCCCCTGGCGAACGGAGAGGGGTTGAGCTTTGCAGGGAGGAACGCTGGAGCCTTTCTTATCGAAGTGGCCAGAAGCCGCCGCGCCGCCCGCCGCCCACTGCTTCACCTGCTGGTAGAGCGCGGCTTTCGAGTAGTGCGTCAGGTCCTGGATCAACACGGTCCGGCCATTTTCGTCCACAGGGAATTGCAGGCGAGGGATCCGCGCGTAGGTCGTGCCGCTGGCGTCATGGCTGACGTAGCGCGGCACCGTGTTGATCTCAATGGCGCCGCCGGTGACCAGGCCCGGGCGGTCGTCCAGTCCTCGCCCCACCGCCGGAGGGTGGCGGCGCGAGATTCGGCTCCAGGTGGCCGGAGTGTAAAAGGCGACCGGTCCTTTGAAGTTCTTCGCGTTGAGGAAAAGCGTCCAGCACTGGCCGCCGGTCGGAAGGGGTAGCCCGGCGGTCGTGGCTTTCGGCTCGATCAACGGCAGCGCCATCCAGGCGTAGCCGAACAGATCGCCGAGGGCGCTTTTCTGAAAGGTCAGTCCATCCGGCGGAACCAGGAGGCGCGGGCTGATTTGGGTGATGCCCCTCTGGTCCGGCGGGAGGGCCGTCGTGTCGCCGAAGCCCCACAACGGCGAGGAGATTTCGTGATTGTAGCCGTCGGCAGTGCCATTCATGCGGAATTTGGCCGTCGTCGAGCCGAATCGGGTGCTGCCCCAGAAGCCGAGGCCACCTTCAATCGTTTCAAACACGTCGCGGTAACTGGGGCCGCGCTCCGGCCACTGGTCACGGGCCACGGTCCCCGTCGGCAGCAGAGGCTCGTTGATCTGCCGGTTCTCCGGAACGATCCAGATGGAAGCCAGTCCGATCTGGAAATCGCGCAGCGGCCTCTCGACGAGGGGCCAGGCGGCGGCATAGAGGCTGACGCCGTACCCGTACTCCTCCGTAGGAGCCGGGACTTCCATGCTAATGTATCCGGCCAACCCCTGTGAAACCAATTGGGGCCTGGCGGGTTCGGCGATGATCGCGCTCGCTCCGGCGGCAAATATCGCCAGCAGAACCACAGGCAGGACCGAGTGAAATGCGGACATCACATCTCCTTAATTTAACTTCAGCCTTGATGCGAAAAAGAAGGTCTCGTTACGATAAAGGGATAGGGACCTAGCCCATCCGACCTCTAAAAGAGCTCCCGATGGCCAGTATAGAGGATCAAGTAACCGTGAACACCTGCTTCATTGACGACTAACTGATGGACCATTCCCCTCTGCCTCGTTAACGACTCTCCCCTCAACACTCCGTCCTTCACGGACGCCGAAGTCCGGACCGTTGCGCGGGTCCAGGGCCGCCTGGGATTCAACGCTCAGTGAAATGTATCAGTTTGTGGCCGATAACCTTCGCCATTTGTTCCCCTGGTTGCCGACCTGGAAGCAGTGGATGGCTCGGTTTTCTGCTCTGCCCGCTCTCGTCGGACATCTCCTCCAGGACTCTGTGCAGACCCTGAAGGCAGGGCGAGGAAGGTGTGGGTTGCAGCGGTTCCAACCGCCCGGCTCCTCTTTGAAAGACCCTGCGCTTCCATCGAAGGCGTTGTCCCTGTTTCACTCGCCGAGGACGCTCACGATCTCTTCGCGGATGCGGGAGACGCCGTCCCACTCGTCGCCGGGGCCTTCAAAGATGAGGGTGTACGGCCCGGTGAACTCCACCGCGCGGGTGAGATGCAGGCAGCGGTCAAAGTCGTCCCGGTCCATCGTCCCATCCTCCGCGAAGTCCGCCTTGGCGTGGACGGAGTCAGCGCGGGGCAGGATGATCCCCAGGTGTTCGTATTTATCGGGGCCTTTGTAGTTGCCGAAGTCCGCGCAGAGGCCGATTTTGCCGTCCAGCCGCTCCAGCAGGGTGTTCAGGGTGTCGGGACATGAGCTGAGCGCGTGGAAGTTCTCGGTCATCACGCGCACGCCGTGGGCTTCGGCGAAGGCGGCGAGTTGGCGGAAGGCGTTCACGCTGCGGTCGAGGCCGCTGGGGTCATCGTGCGCGGCGTCTCCGGCGATCACGCGGACGTTCTCCGCTCCGGCGCGGGCGGCGACTTCGATCCAGCCGCGAATCCAGTCCAGGTCGCGGGCGCGGCGTTCGGGGTCGGGGTTGGACACGTCCCCCGCGTCAATCAGCACGCTGAAGAGGCGGATGCCGTGGGCGTCGAGGGCGGCGCGAAAGTCGGCCAGATAGGCGTCATCCGTGCGCGGGAAGTGGAAGTGGCACACTTCCAGGTGGGTGATCCCGCGCCGTTTCATCTCGGCGGGTACCTCCAGCAGGTTCCACGTTCCGGTTCCCCAGGGCGTTTGAGGCGTCAGGGCGCCGGTCGCGCCATTGGGCGACTCATACATGGGACCCAGGGCGCGGTGCAGGCTCCAGGTGGAGACAGAGAACGACATGGCGGACCTCCGATGAGCGGTTGCGGGCAGGCGAGCGGGAAGCGGCGAGCCTCTCTGGCGACGGATGAGACGGTTCACCTCTTTCCATACCCCTTCGGCAGGGGAACTCCTTCATAAGGGATAATGTTAACCGGCCATCCATCTGATGAACGAGAGAGTGCGAGGCGTCCCCCTTCCTAAGGCATCGAGGAAAGGGAGGCGGTCTCGTGTCATCGAATTCCAGCGCCGTTCTCGATCCCGCCGCGTGTTGCATTGAAGGAGGCGCCTGTTCCACGTATCCAATCCGATAAGCGCCTTCGCTTTACGAGAGGGCGCGCCCGGTTTCCCCTCGTCTCCCATTGACCTGGCGCCACCGTCACCAAGGACGCCATACGCTCACCGAAAGGATCGCTCATGCCTCACGCTTCTCGTCGCCCCCCGCGCCTCCGGCGGCGACTCGCTCTCGCCGGACTCGCCTGGGGAGGACTCACGATGGGACTGTACACCGCCGGGGTCATGCCCGCCCACGCCGCCGATAAGGCCGATTCCGCATCGCCGCTGCCCGTCCGCGACGTGGTGTTGTTCAGCAGCGGCGTCGGTTACTTCCAGCACAGCGGCGAGATCAACGGCGCCACCTCGCTCGACTTTTCATTCCGCACCGAACAGATCAACGACCTGCTGAAATCCCTCGTCCTGTTCGACCCCGCCGGAGCGGTCCAGCCCGTCACCTACACCACTCACGACCCGGTGTCGCGCGGCCTGGGGGGCCTCGGCCTCGACCTGAACAGCGCGAACCCTATGGCGGCACTCCTGCGGCAGATACAGGGCGCCGAAGTCAAAGTCACCACTTCCGGCGGCGTCGTGGAAGGCCGAATCCTCAGCGTGAACCCGCAGCCGGTCTCCACAAAAGAAGGCGTGGTCAACATTGACATCCTCAACCTGCTCACGCCGAACGGCCTCACCTCCATCCCGCTCACCGATGTGAAGTCCATCCAGCTGACGGACCCGCAGCTCGACCGCAAATTCCGCGAAGGCTTAACCCTGCTCGCATCCGGGCTGGACAAGCAGCGGAAGTCGGTCTCCGTCCACTTCGGTGGCAACGGTCGCCGCGAGGTGCGGATGGGGTATCTCCTCGAATCGCCGGTGTGGAAGACCTCCTATCGCCTCGTGCTGGATGAGAAGAAGGCGCCCTACCTTCAGGGGTGGGCCATCGTCGAGAATATGACCGATGAGGACTGGAACGGCGTCCATCTGAGCCTCGTGTCGGGCCGCCCGGTCAGTTTCATTCAGGACCTGTACACTCCGCTTTATGTGCCGCGCCCGGTGGTGCAGCCGCAGGTCATCGGATCGCCGACGCCTCAAATCTCCGAGGGGGCGCTGGAGGCGGGTAAGGACGCGCTCGTCCTGCGGAGCGAGGCGGAAGACGCGCCGATGTCGAAAATGATGCCGGCCCCCGCCGCGTCCATGGCGGCGGACGCTACCAACGGAGGGTTTGGAGGCGGGGCGACGTTCGGCGCAATGAATCGTTCAGCGCTGATGGCGCGCCGCCGCGACATCGGTGACGTGGTGAACCAACTCGCGCAGAGCGTAGGGACGCAGGCTCAGGGCGCCGAGCGCGGCGAACTGTTCGAGTACGCCATCGCCCAGCCGGTGACGATCCCCACCCGCCAGGCCGCCATGGTCCCCATTGTGGGAGCCAGCGCCGGGGGAGGCAAGGTCTCCGTCTACAACCCGCAGGTGAACGCCGAGCGCCCGATGAGCGCCGTCAAACTGAAGAACACTACCGGGCTGCAACTTGCGGGAGGACCCATCACCGTGTTCGACGCGGGGGTGTATGGCGGCGACGGGCAGATTGACAACCTGCAACCCGACGAGGAGCGCCTCATCACCTACGCGGTGGACCTTTCGGTGGAAGCCAAAACCGAAAGCAAGCCGTCGCAGGAACTACTCCTTACGGTGCGCGCCGACAGCGGGGTCTTCTACATCACCCGTAAACTTCGGCGCGTGTTGGAGTACACCCTGCGCAACAAGGACGACCGGGCGCGCACGATCCTCGTTGAGCAGCCGATTGATCCCTCCTGGAAACTCGTGAAACCCGTCAAGGCCGACGAGGAGACCGCCAGCCTGTATCGCTTCCAGGTGGAAGTCCCCGCCAAAACCACCGGCAAACTGGAGGTGATCACCGAGCAGCCTCTCTCCGAACAGTTCGCGCTGGTGGACGCGGACCTGAACCTCCTCATGGGGTACGCGCAGAACACCCAGCTCTCCGAGGCGATGCGGGCCGCCCTGAAGGAACTCGTCGGGATGCGTCGCAAGATCACCGATCTCCAGACACAGCGGGCGCAGGCGGAAGCCGAGATCACCGCCATTACCCAGGAGCAGACTCGGATCCGCGACAACATGAAGGAACTGGACAAGCAGAGCGCGCTGTATCAGCAGTACGTCCGCAAACTGACGGAGCAGGAGACCCACATTGAGGAGGTTCGCGCGAAGATCAAGCGGCTCCTGGAAGCCGAGAACCAGGCCCGCGCCGAGCTGCGGAAGTACCTGGACGGCCTGAAGATCGAGGCGTAGGGCGGTCTCCTCGCTCGTCCTCCCCTGGTGTGGAAACCGCCGGGGGAGGACGAAACTAATTGCCACCAAACGGAGGCGCCTCCGTCTAATGGAGTATCAGCCAAACAGGAGGAGCGATTCCCTCTGATTTCAATGGCTGATTAACACTCTGGTTGAATTCCTCTGATAAATGAGGATAATGTGAATATTTAAATTAAATACATTAGCATATTATGCCACTCTTATTGCAACCCTAAGGTTCCGCTTCCGTCAGAGGAATTGAAGGCGATTGAAGCCTTCCTCGATGAAAGGAACCTTCTCATATGAACCGCAACGCTCTGCTCCTGGTCGCCATGACCGCGCTGCTCCTCCTCTCGCTCACCCAGGTCGCCGCATGGCGCAGCCACACTCCTGCAAGTGCGTCCCCCGCCGCCGCCGCTCCCACCGATCCCAACAATATCCGCCGGGAACGCGCAGCCCTCGCCCACCTGCTCGACGATACCGATACCGACACCAGAGCCACGGACTCACAGAGCGACTCCTCCGCCTCTTCGCGCTGAAGGTCGCACTCTACGCTCGCTCCTCATGACCCTCTGCGGGTTTGAGAGACCTCCAAATTCGGGTAAACTGAACTATCACACGACTCGCGGAGGTGTCATCCATGCCCCACTCAAAACCGACGGCCATGACCAATCCGACGCCCCCCGGCGTGGGCGGCAAGAACCGCAAACTCACCGAACCCGCCGGGGCCCGCGTCGGCGACCGCTCCGGCACCGACCTGAAGGGCGTCGAGGTGTGTTGTGAATGCGGGGCCGTTCATTATCACGACCGCTGGTACCGGAAGGACAAAGCCCCGGAAGAAGCGGTCAAAGCCGAAGCGACGGAAGTCCTCTGCCTCGCCTGCCGGCAAATCCGGGACCAGAATCCCGGCGGCATCCTCAAACTGAGCGGCGCGTTCCTCACCGAGCATTACGAAGAGATCATGAACCTGATCCACCACGAGGATCAGCTGGCGAGCGGCCTCAACCCGCTCGAACGGGTGATGGAGATCGGCGTATTGGAAAACGACGCGATGAAGATCACCACCACCAGCGAGTTCCTCGTGCAACGCCTGGGCAAGCGGGTTCACAGCGCCTACTCCGGCGACATCGAGATCAAATTTGGCGGCTCCGACGTGCCGGTGCGCGTGAACTGGCATCGAGATTAACCTCTCGCCTGAGAGTCAACACGGTTTCACGATCAAGTTTCGGCCTGGAAGGGATGCTTTACTCCCTTCCAGGCTTTTTTTTGCGGGTTAACCGGATGGCTGTATCTTCACCCAGACCTCCCGATTGCGCGGGCCATCGAACTCAGCGAAGTAGATGCCCTGCCACCGCCCCAGCTGCGCCCGGCCCCCCTCCACAATCAGTGTCACGCCTGAGCCGGTGAGGATGGCCTTGATGTGGCTGTCGCTGTTCCCCTCCGTGTGAGCGAACCCGGCTTCCTGAGGGATGAGGCGTTCCAGATAGGCCACCACGTCGGCCCGCACATCCGGGTCGGCGTTTTCGTTCACGCAGATGCCCGCCGTGGTGTGAGGGACATAAACGACGCAGAGGCCGTCCGAGAGTCCGACTCGCGTGATCGCCGCCTGCACCCGGCTGGTGATCTCCACCAGTTCGCACCGGCGCTTCGTCCGAAGTTCCAGTCGTTCCACGTTTGTATCTCCCCGGTCATCAGGAACACCCGTAGGCGTATAGTGGCGCGCGGGCGGTCCTTCAGAAAGGATCACACGGATGCGCAAGGGCGACAACTCAGCGGGAGTTGTCGCCCTTGCGGTTGTATTCTACGTTCAGGTCCCTTTAGAACCGTTTCTTCCGCTTAACGCGCACCTGAGGGGTTCGGGCGGCGCCGGGCCGGGCGGTGGGGCGTGGCGAGACCCCCGTCGTCTCTTCTCCCTCCGTGTCTCCGTTGACCGGAGGGGGGGGAGTCACGGCGCGAGGCGATGTGGGTCGAGTCGCGCGCGGCGCGGCCGGTCGTCCGTTGGAACGAGGAGCGGCGGAGAGGCCACCCGCGACGGTGGCGGTGGGCACGGCGATTCGAGACTTCTCCATCCCCGCGCTCCGGTTCCAGAGCCAGAGCAGCGGCGGCGCGTTGAAGATGGAGGAGTAGGTTCCGCTGATGATCCCGAAGAGCAGCGCGCCGACGAACAGTTTGAGCACCGAGCCGCCGAGGAAGAAGAGGACCAGCAGCGTGATGATGACCGTCATGCTCGTGTTGATGGAGCGGCTGAGCGTTTGGTTGACGCTGGCGTTGAGGACATCACCGAAGTTGGCGTCTTTCGTTCGGTTGCGCCAGTTCTCCCGGATGCGGTCGTAGATGATGATGGTGTCGTGGACGGAGAAGCCGATGACGGTGAGCATCGCCGTGACGAAGAGGCTGTCAATCTCCCAGTTGCGGAGGTACCCCATGATGGCGAAGATGCCGAGCAGCACGAGCACATCGTGGAGGAGGGCGATCACCGCGCAAATCCCGTACTTCAGGCCCGTCTTGAACCCGGCGGTGCGGAACTGCCAGGCGAGGAAGAGCGTGATGACGATACAGGCGTAGATGACCGACTGGAAGGCGTTGGAGACGAGTTCCCGGCTGATGGTAGGCCCGACGGTGCTGTAGCTGACTTCCTCCACCTTCGGGTAACGCACCTTGAGGGCGTTCGTCACCTGAGTCCGTTGCGCGGGAGTCAGGCCGAGATCGCGTCCGCCGCCGCGCGTGCGGATGAGGGCGTCCTGCGCTGCGCCGTTTGTGCCCGCCGCCGAGAGCTGCACCTGCACCTCTTTCAGCCCGGCGGACTGCACGGCGGCTCGCACATCAGCGCTCTTTACTGCCGTAGGGAAGCGGTACTGGAGCGCGGCGCCGCCGGTGAAGTCGATGCCGTATTTCAGGCCGGGCTTCATCAGGATGAGGCCGGGGATGATAAGGAGGAGGCTGAGGCCGAAGAAGACGTTGCGGTATTTCACGATGTCGAGTTTGCGCTGCCCCTGCCGGTTCATCCAGGAGCGGGTGACGCCGAACCATGACGGGTGCAGGGCCGCGTTTTGCGTCACCACGAGGTGCAGCAGCGTGCGGCTGACCGTGACCGCCGTGAAGAACGAGACCATAACACCGAGCGCCAGCACGAATGCGAATCCTTTGATGGGGCCGGTCCCAAACATCCAGAGGATGACGCAGGTGATGAGCGTGGAGAGGTTGGAGTCGCGGATGGAGGGGAAGGCCCGCTTGAACCCGGCGTCAATGGCGGCGTGGATGGTGCGCCCCGCCCGCATCTCTTCCTTCATGCGCTCGAAGATGAGGATGTTGGCGTCCACCGCCATGCCGATGGAGAGGACGAAACCCGCGATGCCTGGCAGCGTGAGGACGACGCCGAGCAGCTTGAAGATGGCGAAGGTGAGGATCGCGTAGAAGATGAGCGCGAGGTCCGCCACAAGGCCGGGAAGGAGGTAATAGACGGCCATGAAGACGCAGATGAGGCCGAGGCCGATGAAGCCCGCGCGTTCGGTGGCGGCGACGCTGTCGCGGCCCAGGGACGCTTCGACTTCCTGAATGGCCACAATGTCGAGCGGCACGGGCAGGGCGCCGGAGTTGAGCAGGTCCTTCATAGTCACGGCTTCCGCGAGGGGGGCGCTGCCGAGGGTGATCTGGACGCTGCCGTTGGGAATCTCTTCGTTGATGTTGGGCGCCGACTGCACCTTGCCGTCGTAGACAATCGCCATCAGGTCCTTGACGTGGGCGGCGGTGAAGTCACGAAACTTATCGGTGCCTTCCTTGTCCAATTCAAGGGTAACGACGGCGCCGTTACCGTTGGCGCCGTAGTTGGCCGCCGCCGCGCCGGGCTTAAGGTTTTTGCCAGTGATGATCAGGTTGGCGGGGTCCTTGTAGAGGATGTCGCGGCGCGCTTCCTCCTCGGTGAGAGATTTGTGGGTCTCCCGGTTAGTGAAGGTGTTGCTGCCGGGGTTAATTTCGTATTTGCCGAATGGATTGCGCTCGCTCTTCACATCCTTCAGATAGATGAATTCAAGTTTGGCGGCCTTGCGAAGGGTTTGCACCGCCGCTGACTTATCGAGGGGTTGTTTGTTGTCGGTGCGTTTCTCCGCCAGCTCGACGATCACCTGGTCCGTGCCCTTGGGCTGGATCACCGGCTCGCTGACGCCGAGCGTGTTGACCCGCTTCTCCAGCACCTTGATCACCTGCTGCTGGGTGTCTGCGTCCACTGGAACGCCCGGCTGCGGGAGGAGTTGCATCACCACTCGGACGCCGCCGGCGATATCGAGGCCCTCGCGGGTCGGCCAGAGGCGCCACGGGTCCTTCAACACCACCATCGCCGCCACCAGCAGGGCCAGAATGACCAGCCCCCAAGACTTGTAGTCCATGCGCAAGAAAGTGTTCCTCCTAAGGGCCGCTCCTCATCGGGAGGGAAAGCCCGTCAACCCTGATCGCATCAGGGGTGTCGCCAGGGGTGTCGCCAATGAAGCCACGGACGAAGTGATGATGAAGCGAACGGTGTAACGAGGGCGTGATTCTATAAGGAAACCGCTCCGCCCTGCGGCGCGCGCGACTCCCTTCCCCGCCCATTATACGGAGGGGCATCGGAGGTGTCAACGCGAGTAAACAGGCGCATGGTTCGCAGACCTGGTCCTGAGAGGATGAGAAGTGAGGAATGAGAGACGCTCGTTCCCTCACGAAACGGGCGCTTCGAGGCGGCGTCCATTCGATGAAATCGCAACGGTTATCCATCGCATCCATGGCCCTGGAGGGATCGCAAGGCGCCTCCCCGATCTTCAGGACGCAGAGGGCCGTCTCCTGCGGCGGTTCCACGCTGCCGATGGACTTCATCCGCTTCCTGCCTTCCTTCTGCTTCTCCAGCAATTTCCGCTTGCGGGGGATGTCGCCGCCGTAGCATTTGGCGATCACGTTCTTTCGCATCGCGCTGATCCGCCCCGCCACGATCACCTTCGATCCTGCCAGACTCCGGGATCGCGCTTGCCATGGAATACCGCCAAAACGACGACCTGGGTGGCTTCGATTTGATAGAAGAGGGCATACGGGAAGCGTTTCATCGTGGCTCGATGAACGGTGGGGGCCACTTCTGCGTACCTCAGGGGAGATTCAGTGATGCTTCGGATGACCTCCTGAACACGAGAAGCAAAGTCTACTCCCAGGCCGGGTTGTCGGGCCTCATACCAGTCAAACGCCTCATCAAACTCCGCCCTGGCTTCAGGCCGGATTACGACAGGGAGCATTACCGACGCGCCCGTGCCAAAGCCTCCGCCCTTACTGTCTCCCAGGGGACCACTTCGGAAGGGTTGGCGGCATGGGCAGCCGCACGCCTTTCCAGTTCCCGCTTCTGGGCTTCGGTAACGGGAAAGGCATGCGGCTGGGCGGCAATACTCTCCCAAATCGCATCGACAAGGCGGAGACGTTCGTCCACGCTTAAAACCTTGATGTCTTCCAGAGCGGTCGCCAGATCCATTTGTCCTGTCACTCCCCGATCTTCAGGACGCTGAGGAACGCCTCCTGCGGCAGTACCACGCTCCCGATGGAGTTCATCCGTGTCCTGCCTTCTCATCACTTTCCAAGTTCCGGCGACCTTGTCTGGGCACATCTCGCCCGCTTTCCTTACAAAGGTAAGTGTAACACCTGTCCCTCCCATTCCCCATCAAGGCTGCATTCCGCTAGCAGCAGGATCGCCTCGATGGCTCGTCCGGTTGGAAGGGATTGGCTGACTGCGAACACGCCCGGCATCTTTAGGCTTTGGGCGACCCGTGTGTAAGCGTACGAACTCATCGTACTGACATCATGAGTCAGGAGTATCCGCTCCTCATGCGATGCCCATTCCAGGATCAGGGTATCGTGCCTGCCGGAAAGATTAACATCCTGTACGCGAACAAGGTCGAGTTCCGGGTCCCGCCGGAGGCAACCCCTAACGATGTCGTTGTCAAAGTCCTCATCAGCGAGAAAACGGAGGCGCGAGATCACGGTCGAGGCGAGCGTCGGGCCAGCAGGCGCTCACGCAAGCCCGCAGAAGGTGAACGTTTCTCGATCTCGCGGTCTGTCCGCTCAATCAGGCGCCTCCGATCTTTCAAATATTCATCCACTGCCAGGTGATGGTGGAGGTAACAGGTCACGACGGAATAGACCTCCGCCAGTTGAAGCGAGGGATATTTGATCTGGATCTCTTCAGGGGTGCAGCCGTTTTCGAATGCCGTCACAAGGGTTTCAAGACGTACCCGCGTATTCCCGACGCGATAGACCCCATCTTCATCTTTTCGCAAGGGCGGCTTCTCCGCAACAATTTCGTCCAACGCTGACATACCGTTTTCTCCAGATATTCGATGTCCGTAAGACCAGGAGATCTTCCTGATCTTCAGCAAGGAGAAGATAGCGTTCATAACCTATAGAGCGATATCTGTATTTCGTAACAACTGCTAATTCTTTAATACCACAGCGTCATGTTGAACAAGAGGCGAACGTACTCCAGAAATTGCTTCAGCACATTCATCGATGGGCGGTCTCCTGTTTGATCAGTTCCGCAATCATGGACTGTGTCCTCGCTTTAATTTAAGCGATTTCCGCCTGATTGATCTTCATGCGTTCGTGGGCTTGTTCAATCCTGCAGAACACACCTTCTATCTCCGCCAGCGCTCTCCTGGTTTCCTCATATGTGGGTTCAGTTTCAGAAACAGTGTCCATGATCTCCTCCAAAACTGGCGTCGGCCTGCGTCTCTCTCATTTTACCTTGATGCGTCGCCAATCCCTTTTACTCCCCGATCTTCAGGACGCTGAGGAACGCCTCCTGCGGCAGTTCCACGCTGCCGATGGACTTCATCCGCTTCTTGCCTTCCTTCTGCTTCTCCAGCAGCTTCCGCTTGCGGGTGATGTCGCCGCCGTAGCATTTGGCGATCACGTTCTTTCGCATCGCGCTGATCCGCTCCGCCGCAATCACCTTCTGGCCAATCGCCGCCTGAATCCGCACCTCGAACATCTGGCGCGGGATGATCTCCTTCAACTTCTCCACCAGCAGCTTCCCCCGGCTGTAGGCGCGATCCCGGTGCGTGATGAACGAGAGCGCGTCCACCGGGTCGCCATTGATCATGATGTCGAGTTTGATCAGCTTTGAGTCGACATAGCCACCGAAGTCATAATCAAATGAGGCGTATCCCTTCGTCCGGCTTTTCAATTGATCGAAGAAGTCCATCAGGATTTCGTTCAACGGCAGGCGGTAGCTCAAAAGAACCCGCGTCTCGCTCGGATACTCCATCATCACGAACTCGCCTCGGCGGTCGTTGCACAGCTCCATGCAGGTGCCGACATACTCCTTCGGCACGATGACCGTCGCCGCCACAAATGGCTCCTCAATTCGCTCAATCTTCGTTGGCGGCGGCAGCGCGGCGGGGTTGTCCACCTCCACCATGCTCCCGTCGGACGTGTGAACCTGGTACACCACGCTCGGCGCGGTGGCGATGAGCGACAGGTTGAACTCGCGCTCCAGCCTCTCCTGGATGATCTCCATATGCAGCAGGCCGAGGAAGCCGCACCGATACCCGAAGCCGAGCGCCACCGAACTCTCCGCCTCATACACCAGCGATGAATCGTTGAGTTGCAGCCGGCCCAGCGCGTCCCGCAGTTCGGGATACTGGTCGCTGTCCACCGGGTAGAGGCCGCAAAAGACCATCGGCTTGGCCTTGCGATACCCCGGCAGCATCTCGGTCGCCGGTCGCGCCGCCGCCGTGATGGTGTCGCCGACCTCGCTGTCGCCCACAGTCTTCATGCTGGCGGTGAGGTAGCCGACTTCCCCGGCGGTCAGCTCGGTGCAGGCCACCATGCGCGGGCGGAACGTGCCCAGACCTGTTACCTCGAAGGTCTTCCTGGTGGACATCATCATGATGCGGTCGCCCTTGCGAACGGCGCCGTCCACCACGCGGAGGTAGGCCACCGTGCCCAAAAAGGCGTCGAAGTGGGAATCGAAGATGAGGGCGCGGAGAGTCGCGCTCGGATTGCCGGAAGGGGGCGGCACGAGGCGGACGACGGCTTCCAGCGTCTCCTCAATGCCGATTCCCGCCTTCGCGCTGGTGAGGATGGCTCCCGATGAATCAATGGCCAGCACATCCTCCACTTCCTGAAGAACGCGGTCGGGGTCGGCGGCGGGAAGATCGATCTTGTTGATGATCGGCACGATGGCGAGGTTATTCTGCATGGCGAGGTTGGCGTTGGCGAGGGTTTGCGCCTCCACGCCCTGCGCGGCGTCTACCACCAGCAGGGCGCCCTCGCACGCGGCGAGGCTGCGGCTCACTTCATAGGCGAAGTCCACGTGGCCGGGCGTGTCAATCAGGTTGAATTCGTACTCCTGACCGTCCTGCGCCGTGTAGCTGAGTCGCACCGCCGCCATTTTGATCGTGATGCCGCGCTCGCGCTCCAAATCCATGGAGTCGAGCAGTTGCTCCTGCATATCGCGGCTGTTCACGGCGCCGGTTTTTTCGAGGATGCGGTCGGCGAGGGTGGATTTGCCGTGATCAATGTGCGCGATGATGCAGAAGTTGCGGATGTGAGACTGATCGTGCGTGTTGTACGTGTCGGGCATGGAGGGGTTCGCGTCCAATGCAGAGGCATAAAAAAAGGGCGGAAGGAATCCGCCGCGCGCAGGAAGACTGGTTCGACACCTGGAGTCTATCAGAAGGGGCGTCTCCGGTCAATTCTCGCTTGGCGATCCAGAAGAGGCTAAAATCGCTGGTTGCCCGTACCTCGCTCACTTCATATAATAGCCTTACCGGGAGGCTCACGCCTTCCATGCTTTGGAAGCGACACGATTGTGAATCCCCAGGCCTTTTCCAGGCCGACCGAAACGCGTTTCGCAGCCGGTCGCTTCCCTTTACAATGTGTCAGCCCCAGTGGGGAGGTTTGGATGTCGTCCGTGAATGTGGCCGTTGTAGGCGTCGGCGCTGTCGGCGAGGAGATGCTGCGCGTGCTCCGGCAGCGCAATTTTCCCGTCAACCAGCTCCGGGTCCTGGCTCGCTCCGCCCGCGAGATCATGGTGGATGGCGAGACCTACCAGGTGGAAGAATGCGTCCCCGACTCCTTTGTGGGAGTGGACATCGCGCTGTTCGCCGGCACTGAAGGCGACAAAGGGGCCGCCGTCACCTTCGCCAAAGAGGCCAACCAGCGCGGCGCCATCGTGATCGACAACGGCAACGATTTCCGCCTCGAACCGAATGTCCCCCTCGTTGTGCCGGAGTGCAACGGCGCCGATGTGGAGTGGCACCAAGGCGTGATCGCCAACCCCAACTGCTCCACTATCCAGATGGTCGTCGCCCTCAAGCCGCTCCACGACGCCGCGAGGGTGAAGCGGGTGATCGTCACCTCCTACCAGGCGGTCAGCGGCGGCGGGCGCTCCGCCATCCGCGAACTGGAACAGCAGGCGCGCGCCTGGGCCGCCGACGAGGACCCCGGCCAGCCGGAAGTCTTCCCCGTGCCCATCGCGTTCAACGTCATCCCGCAAATCGGCGGGTTCGGCGCCGACGGCTACACCAGCGAAGAGAAGAAACTGGTGGCGGAAACGCACAAAATCCTCCACGACGACGCCATCGCCGTGACGCCGACCACCGTGCGCGTCCCCGTCTTCAACGGCCACTCCGAAGCGATTTACATCGAGACCGAGCGGAAACTCACCGCGCGGGAGGCCGCCGACCTCCTCTCCCGCGCCCCCGGCATCCGCGTGATGGACGACGTGGAGAGCGAGAAGAAGCCGTTCCCCACCGTGCTGGACGCCAACGGCTCCGACCTCACGTTCGTCGGGCGCATCCGCGAGGACCTGTTCGTCCCCAACGGCCTCTCGCTCTGGGTGGTGGCGGACAACCTCCGCAAGGGCGCGGCCACCAACGCCGTACAGATCGCCGAGGAGCTGGTGAGGCGCGGCCTCGTGGGACAGAAACCGGAGAAGAAGGAAGCCGTCCCCGCCTAACTCCCTCGCGCGCCTTTTCCGATTCCGGAGTCTCTCGTGCCCGAACCGATCCCCCCCATGCGCTGGGGCCGGCTGCTTACCGCCATGGTCACGCCGTTTGATGCGGACCTCATGGTGGATGTGCGCCGCGCCCGCGAACTCGCTTCTCGCCTCCTCGACGAGGGGTCCGATGGCCTCGTCGTCAGCGGCACCACCGGCGAAGCCCCCACTCTCACGGCTCAAGAGAAACTGGCCCTCTTCCGGGAGGTGAAGGCCGCCGTCGGCCCCGCTGTTCCCGTCGTCGCCAATGTGGGTAACTACTGCACCGCCGAAAGCGTCGCCTTCACCCGCGAAGCCAGCGCCACCGGCGTGGACGGCGTGATGGCGGTGGTCCCGTACTACAACAACCCTCCCCAGGAGGGCCTGTACCGCCATTTCCGCGCCATCGCGGAGGCGACCTCGCTGCCGGTCGTCCTTTACAATGTTCCCTCCCGGTCGCCGCGCAACCTGGAACCCGCCACCGTCGCCCGCCTCGCACAGGACGTTCCCAACATCCGCATCCTGAAGGAAGCGAAGAACGACATGGAGCAGGTCGCCGCCACGCGCCGCTCCACACCGGACGACTTCATTATCTACAGCGGCGACGACGCCACCACGCTCCCCGCCATGGCTCACGGCGCCATCGGAACGATCAGCGTCGCCTCTCACGTCGTCGGACGCGAGATGAAGCGGATGATGGAACTGTTCCTCGGCGAGCGAACCGACGATGCCCGACTTCTCGAAGCCGATCTCATGCCGGTGTTCCGGGGCCTCTTCACCACCAGCAACCCGATCCTCGTGAAGGCCGCGCTGCAACTCCTCGGCTTCGACTGCGGCGGCGTGCGACTCCCCCTCGTGGACGCCACCCCCGCTGAACGCGACGCCCTCGCCCTCGTGATGAAACACGGCGTCCCAGCGCCCGCTCCCGCCTGAGAGGGCCTCGCGGATTCTCAGGCGGCGTTGCGGCCTGTTCCGGTCATGCTATACTAACCCGACACTCTTTCGCGCGCCCTCGCCACCCGGCCCCTGATTCACAGGTCGGCGCTCCTTCGCTTTGAGTCATCCCTGCGAGGGCGTTGCGCTCTCTCCAGGAGACTGATTGGAAGCGCCTCCCTCAAACGCTGTTGACATCATCCCGCTCGGCGGGGTCAACGAAATTGGCAAGAACATGACCGCCTACCGCTACGGAAACAATATCGTGGTGGTGGATTGCGGCGTCAAATTCCCGGACGATCATCAACTCGGCGTGGACCTGGTGGTCCCCGACATCACCTTCCTCATCGAACACGCCGACGAACTGCGCGGCATCCTCCTCACCCACGGCCACGAGGACCACATCGGCGGCCTGCCTTACATTTTGCGGCAGGTGAAGGCCCCCATCTACGGCACGCGCCTCACGCTGGGCCTGGTGAAGGCCAAACTGGAGGAACACGGCCTCGCCGCCACCACCGAAATGCACGAGGTCGAACCCGGCGACGGCGTGGACCTCGGCCCCTTCGACGCCCAGTTCATCCGCGTCACCCACTCTATCCCCGAAGCGACCTCCATCGCGCTCCGGTGCCCCGCCGGGACCATCGTGCAGACCGGGGACTTCAAGTTTGACCCCACGCCAATTGACGGCCTCCTGAGCGACTACGCGCTCTTCTCCGAGATCGGCGAGGAAGGCGTCCTCGCCCTCGTCAGCGACAGCACCAACGTGGAGCGGCCCGGCCACAGTCGCTCGGAGCGGTATGTCGGCCTCGCCCTCGACGCGATCATGGACGACGCGCCGGGCCGGATCATCTTCACCACGTTCGCCTCGAACCTGCACCGCCTCGGTCAGGCGATCAACGTCGGCCTGAAGCACGGGCGCAAAGTGGCCCTGCTGGGCCGCTCCATGGTGAAGAACATCCGCGTCGCCCGCGAGCTCGGTGTCATGAATGTTCCCGACGATGTGTTCGTCTCGGTGGACGCCATGAACGACATGGCTCCGGAGAAAATCCTCCTCCTCTCGACCGGCAGCCAGGGCGAGCCGATGTCCGCCCTCAGCCGTATCGCCTCCTCGGAACACCGCACCATCCAAATCCGCAACGGCGACACGGTGGTCCTCTCCTCGCAGGCGATCCCCGGCAACGAGGACGCCGTTCACCGCAACATCAACAACCTGTTCCGGCGCGGCGCCAACGTCATCTACGGCGAGAGCATCCACGTCTCCGGTCACGCCTACCAGGACGAACTGCAGCTGATGATCAGCCTCACGCGCCCGCGATTCCTCGTGCCCGTACACGGCGAGGCCCGACACCTTACCCTGTACCGCCGCATGGCCCTCGAACTCGGCTACAGTTCGCGCGACATTCTCATCCCCGACCTCGGCGACGTGGTGCGCCTCACCGCCGACAAGGTCGAAGTCGTGGAGCGCGTCCCGTCCGGCATGGTCCTCATTGACGGCATCGGCATCGGTGACGTGGGCGATGCCGTGCTGCGCGACCGCAAGCACCTCTCCGAAGGCGGCATCTTCATCCCCGTCATCACGCTGGACCCGAATACCTACGAAGTCATCGCCGGGCCGGAGATCATCTCGCGCGGCTTTGTCTTCATGGAGGAGGCGGGCGACCTGCTGGAGGAAGCGGAAACCCTCATCCGCCGCGTCGTCGCCGAGGAAGCGGCGGATGATAATCGGGACGTGACCACCCTGCGGCAGAAGCTGCGAACCCGCGTCAGCAAGTTCCTCTTCGAGAAAACGGGGCGCCGCCCGCTCGTCATGCCCGTCATCCAGGAAGTGTGATCGCGCCGGGAACGGTCACTCACCGCCGCGCTCCCGCCATGAGGAGAACTCCTTGACGCCTCGCGTGACGATTGTGGGCGGTGGACTTGCGGGCAGCGAAGCCGCGTGGCAGGCCGCCGAACGAGGCGCCGATGTCCGCCTGTACGAGATGCGGCCTCACCGGGGCACCCCCGCCCATCGCACCGACTACCTGGCCGAGCTGGTGTGCAGCACGTCGTTCAAGGGGAAAAGCCCCACCACCGCGCACGGCCTTCTGAAGGAAGAGATGCGGCGGCTGGGCAGCGTCCTGCTCCCCATCGCCGACGAGACAGCGGTCCCGGCGGGCGAGGCGCTGGCCGTGGACGTGGAGCGGTTCGCCGCGCGCGTCACTGAGGTCCTCTCCTCGCACCCGCACATCACCGTCGTCCGCGAGGAAGTGACCGACTTCTTCATGCTGTCCGGCGCGTCGGCGGTCGTCATCGCCACCGGGCCGCTCACCTCCGAGGCGTTGAGCGCGCGGCTCGCGGCCCTCACCGGCGACGAAAACCTCTACTTCTACGACGCCATCGCTCCCACGCTGGACGCCGACTCGCTGGACCGCTCGATCCTCTTCGCGCAAAGCCGCTACGACAAAGGCGACGGGGTGTACCTCAACTGCCCCCTGAACCGGGAGGAGTATGAAGCCTTCCGCGAGGCCCTGCTCGCCGCCGAACTCGCTCCGATGAAGGCGTTCGAGCCGATAAACCTATTCGAGGGGTGCCTCCCCATCGAGGAGTTGGCCGCGCGTGGCGAATTGACGATGGCGTACGGCCCGATGAAGCCCGTGGGACTGACGGACCCCCGCACCGGGGAGCAGCCGTTTGCGGTGGCACAGTTGCGGCAGGAGAATCAGGAAGGCTCGCGGTTCGGGCTGGTCGGCTTCCAGACACGGCTGAAGTACCCGGAACAGAAGCGCGTCTTCAGTATGCTTCCCGGCCTGTCGAGCGCCGAGTTCGTCCGCTACGGCCAGATGCACCGGAACACCTACCTCGACTCGCCGCGCCTGCTGGAGCCGAGTCTCCGCGTGAAATTGGAGCGCTGGCCGCCCGATTCCCCGTTCGCCCTCTTCATCGCGGGGCAGTTGTGCGGCGTGGAAGGCTACATGGAGAGCGCGGCGGCGGGCATCGTCGCAGGGGCGCACGCGGCGCGTCACGCCATGATGCTGAAGGACGCGGTCCCGCCTGCCGACACCATGATCGGCGCCCTGCTGCAATACGTGGCGGGGACCGCTCACGAGACGGCCTACCCTGGTGGCCGCTTCCAGCCGATGAACTCCAACTTTGGCCTCCTGCCGCCGGTGGAGGGGAAGAAGCGCAAAAAGGCTGACCGCATCCTCGCCAAGGTGGAGCGCGCCCGCGAGAGTCTCACTCGCTTCCTCGTGGAGGAGTGGAGTGTCGGCGGAGAGGAGTAGCCCCATTGCCTCACCTGAATGTTGACGACGCCCTCGCTCTCCCGGCGAATGCGCGATACGAACACCTCCTCCGGCGGGCGGTGGAGACCAAACTCCTCTGGAGTCTCGGCGACGGCGAAGGGTTTGCCCTTCTCCACGACCCCGACAGCGGCTCACACGTCCCCGTCTGGCCCGACGCCGATCTCGCCGCCGCGTGCGCGCCGCCCGGTTTTCCGCTGGAGCCGCAGGCCATCGAACTGCTCAATTGGATGGAACACTGGACGGCGGAACTGCTGGCGGACAGCTGCTCCATCGCGGCGTTTCCAACTCCCGACGGCGTCGGCGTCTCCATCGGCCCCGCGCCGTTCCGCGAAGACCTGGAGAACGAGTTGAAGCGCCAGGCGGGCATCAACGTGACGACCGAGTTCAGCCTCTCGCCCCCCGCGCCGGACGCGCTCCCGGAGGCCGATCCTCATGCCGGATGAAGGGCGATCCCTGGCCCCCTGTGAGAGTTCGAGCGCCACTTCAGCCGGAGAAGAATCTCTCCCTGGCGATCCGCCCAAAAGCGACACGCCGCTGAACGATCAATTGTTGAGCGACGCGGACCAGGACGCCTTCCTGGATGACCTGCGCGCCAACCGAAACGCCAGCCCACACACCCTGCGCGCCTACGCCTCCGATCTGCGCGGCTTCGCCCGGTTCCTCGCCGCACAGCCCGCCGGTTCCGGCCTCGACTTCCGCACGGTGCGCCGCTTCCTCGCCGCGCTGCAACGAGAGGGCTGCTCGAAACGCACCGTCGCCCGAAAACTCGCCGCCCTGCGCGCCTACTATCGGTTTCATCGCGCCAAAGACCCCAACGCCGCCGACCCGACCCTCGGCCTCTCCAGCCCCAAGCTGGACCGCCGACTGCCGCGCCCTCTCGCTCGCGACGAAATGGACGCCCTGCTGAACGCGCCGGACCCCTGCACCCCCATCGGGTTGCGGGACCGCGCCCTCCTCGAACTGCTGTATGCGGCGGGGCTGCGCGCCAGCGAACTGTGCGCCCTCAACGTGGAGGATGTGGCTACCGGCTCCGACGAGTTGCGGGTGCTGGGTAAAGGCTCGAAGGAGCGCATCACCCTGGTGGGCGTTCCGGCGCTGGACGCTCTCGCCGCGTACCTCGCCGACGGTCGCCCGGCCCTCGCCGCAAAGGGAGCCGCCCCCACGAAAGCGCTCTTTCTCAACACGAAAGGCGGACGCCTCTCCGACCGCAGCCTGCGCTCGGTGGTCTACAAGACGATTGAGGCGGCGGGGATCGCGGCAGGGGTCAGCCCGCATTCGCTGCGACACACGTTCGCTACGCACTTACTGGAGGGCGGCGCAGACCTCCGTACGGTGCAGGAGCTGCTGGGCCACGCGAGCGTCGCCACCACGCAGGTGTATACGCACGTCTCCCAACGCCGCCTGAAGGAGGTGTATGACCGCGCCTTCCCCCGCGCGTAACCGCTCAACGCGCATGGTGGACGGGACCGGATCGCCGGGTTCAGCCACCGAATTGCAGCAGCCGCTTCAGCCCCGCCAGGCGGCGGATCGTGACCGCGCGGTTATGTGGGTCCCACCGGGTTTCAATGAGAGTGGGGAAGTACTCCTTGAGGGCCATCGCCGCGATGTAGAACTCGCCGCGCCGGATTTGCATCAGCGGCCGTTCGTACCGCACGAGGGCGCCGGTGGGATTATCGGGTTCGCGCACAGTCTGCTGCCCGACTGCAAATGAGAACGTCTGCCCGGTGTGCGGCGTGATGATCTTCACCGTTTTATCCTTCAGGCTGCGGCGCACGCGGAAGCCCAGCGTCTCATACGCGCTGATGGGGACCAGCACGCGCCGCTGCGTGAACCAGACGTAGCGCGTTTTTTTCAGAAGGGCCCCGTCTACATCTCGCAGATAAACGGTTCGAGCCGCCTGCGGTTTGGCCTTCGCCATGCCTGCGGGCGCCATACTCCCCAGCATGGCGGTCAAAAAGAGGAGCGCGGCGGTTCCGTGGTGTCGTCGCATGGGGGTAGGTCTCCCTCCGTATCGGTCGGCGTCGTTACATGAATGATCGCTTTCTACATACCCCAACGGCGCCCTCAACGAACCGGACAGGTCTCCCGTGAAGGCAGGACGCCGCGCCTCCGTCGCCGAGCCTGCTAGAATAGGGTCAGGCGCGGTGGGCGCGCCCATGACTTCAGGAGTAGCCTTGGCCCCTGACTCTTCCTTTCCTCGCTTCCACGCCACCACCATCGTCGCTGTACAGCGGGACGGCGTGACGGCGGTCGCGGGCGACGGCCAGGTGACGCTCGAAAACGCGATCATGAAGGGCACCGCCACCAAGGTGCGCCGGATGTTTGGCGGCAAGGTCGTTGCCGGGTTCGCGGGGTCTGTCGCCGACGCCCTCACCCTCTTCGACCGGTTTGAAAGCAAACTGGAGCAGAGTCACGGGCACCTCCGCCGCGCCGCCATCGAGTTCGCCAAGGACTGGCGCACCGACCGGATGCTGCGGCGCCTCGAAGCGATGATGATCGTGGCGGACGGCCCCACGCTGCTTGTCCTCTCCGGCAACGGCGACATCATCGAGCCGGACGGCGGCGCGGTCGCCATCGGGTCGGGCAGCGGGTTCGCGCTGGCGGCGGCCAAAGCCCTCCTCGCCCACACCGCGATGACGGCGGAGGAGGTTGCGCGAGAAGCCATGAAGATCGCGGCGTCCATGTGCATCTACACCAACGACCACCTCACCCTGGAAGTCGTCACCGAACCCAGCGGTTAAGCCCCATCGAGTCCCTGTTAACGGATCGGACCCCTGCCTCGCTTATGGACATCGAAGAACTCATCCAGAGTAAAACCGTTCTCATCTTTGATCTTGATAATACGCTGTGCAACCACGATGAGAGCGTGGAACTCGCGCGGCGCGAAGGCTACTTCCACGGGGAGCGGCTGGCCGCGCTCTCCGGGTCCGCCACCCTGGAGGAGAGGAGCGCCATCCGGGACCGCACCAAGGAGATTCTCGCGCAGCCGCCCGAACCGATCCTCTCCGACCAAACCGGCAAAGCCAGCGCCGTGGAAACCTGGATGGAGCTGCTTCTACCCCTCGGCATCGAGAACCGCATGGCCGCCCTCCGCGCCGCGAAGACTTACGAGCGCCGCCGCATGGAGGAGCTCAAGCCGCTGCCGGAGGTCCGCAAGTTCCTCGAAATTGTGAAGCGAAGCCACCGGCTCTACATCCTCGCTCAGGGGCCGGTCGCCTATCAGAAGCAGGCGCTGCGACGGATGCGGATGGACGAGGCAGTTCACGGCGTCTTCTACGAGGAGGAACTGGGCCTGCATCGCCCCGATCCCGCCCTGTTCCGCAAACTGCTGGAGCTGACCAAAGCGCCGCCCGACGAAGCCGTGTTCGCCGGAGACGATCCTGGCGCCGATTTCGCCGGAGCGAAGGCGGCGGGGCTGTACACCCTCTGGCGCCGACCCGATCCCAAAAACCGCCGCCCCGAAAGCGCGTCTCCCGCTGACTACGAACTCGCCAGCTTTCTTGAACTCTTCCCCCGGCTCGAACGGCGCATGGGCGAGCGCTAATCCGTCGCTCCTTCACCGCACCGTAAGCCGTCGCATAAAGGTAGAACGATGCCCGACTCCCCCGAATCCGCCCCGCAAGGCGTCTACAACACCTCGCGCATCTCCGAATTCGCCCAGCGCACCCGCGAACTGGGCCACTATCTCAACCGGCAGGTCCTCGACCGGGGCGATAGTCCCCTGGATGACGCCGACCGCGAAGCCCTGCTCCGCTGGGCGGAGGAAGCGCGTAGCCACACCAACGCGCCGGACGCGATGGATGTGGAGTATCTCAGGGGCGATCAACCCGTCAGTTACCGGATGGTGGATATCGTATTCCAGCAGGTCAGCGAACTCATCCGGGACTTCGATTGATCCGATCCGGGCGGGGCTTCAGTCGGGGCGGGGTGGCCACCGCACGACGCCCTGCTGATCAAGCCGTTCCCACAGCCGTTCGAGCAGCCGATTGAGCATCTCGTCTTCTACGTCGGTCAAGCCGCCGAACAGGTCTTCCCCAACCCCATCGAACAAGGTGGCGGCGTTACGCTGAACCTGTTTGCCCTGAACC
This sequence comes from Armatimonadota bacterium, assembly GCA_038240635.1. Classification (GTDB taxonomy): domain Bacteria; phylum Armatimonadota; class DTGP01; order DTGP01; family JAHWJO01; genus JBBRGS01. The sequence continues at coordinate 305 of JBBRGS010000026.1, read as the reverse complement.
GTCAGGGAAAGCAGCGATGCGCGCCCGTCGGTGGGATGCGGCGCGCGCTGAATATGGCCATCGCGCTCCAGCCCCTGAAGGAGCAGCGTCATGCTGGCGGGTTCCACGGCGGCGAACGGCAGCAGTTCCGTCGCGGTCATCTCCCCGTGATGCGACAGCACCCCCAGGACGCGGGACTGCGTGCGCGTGAGGCCGAGCGGCGCCAAGCGCTCGTCGAGGAGGTGTCCGCACAGCTTGCCGAGGATGAGGAATCGGATGAGATACGGCGGAGGACCGTGCGGAGGGGGACCAGAGGGCAACGGAAA
>JBBRGS010000025.1:0-28370 GCA_038240635.1 Armatimonadota bacterium | reverse complement strand
TTAGCGCCCATCACGCCGCGCCCGCCGCGCCCCTGGGGCCGGTAGGTGTCAATCGGCACCCGCTTGATGTAGCCGTCGCGGGTGATGGTGATGATCATTTCCTCTTCGGGGATGAGCGAATCGTCGGTGATCTCCTCGGCTTCCGTGGCGAGGATGCGGGTCTTGCGCGGGTCGCCGAACTTGTCGCGGAGCTGCCGAGTCTCCTGCCGGATGACGGCCAGCAGCTTGAGCGGGTCGCTGAGAATCTCTTCAAGGGCGGCGATGGACTTGAGCAGTTCGCGGTACTCGTCGTCAATCCGCTTGCGTTCAAGGTTGACGAGCTGGCGCAGCTGCATGTCGAGGATGGCGTTGGACTGAAGCATCGTGAGGCCGAACCGATTGATGAGGCCGACGCGCGCTTCATCGGTGTTGGAAGACGCGCGGATGAGGGCGATCACCTCGTCAATGAAGTCGAGGGCGATACGCAACCCTTCGAGGATGTGCGCGCGGTTCTGGGCGCGCATGAGATCGAAGCGGGTGCGCCGCGTCACGACATCCTTGCGGTGCTCGATGTACAGTTCCAGGATGCGCTTAACGCTCAGGACCTTCGGCTCGCCGTTCACCAGCGCGAGCATATTCACGCCGAAGGTGGTGCGGAGCGGCGTGTGCTTGTACAGGTAGTTCAGGATTTTCTTCGGCTGGGCGTCGCGGCGCAGGTGGATTTCGACGCGGATGCCGTTGCGGTCGGTATAATCGGGGATGTCGGTGATCCCCGCGAGCTTCCCGGAGCGCACCAGCGCGGCGATCTGCTCGATGAGGCGCGCTTTGTTCACCTGGAACGGCAGCTCGGTGATGACGATGATGTTGCGACCGCTCTCGCCCGGCTCGATGGTCGCCTTCCCCTGCATGACGACGGAGCCGCGCCCGGTGGTGTACGCCGAATGGATCCCCTTCTTGCCGAGGATATGGGCGGACGTGGGAAAGTCGGGGCCGGGCATGACGCCAATGATGTCGTCCACAGTGGCGTCGGGACGATCAATGAGGAGGACGATGGCGTTGCACAGTTCGGTCAGGTTGTGCGGCGGGATGTTCGTCGCGATGCCCACGCCGATGCCCGACGAGCCGTTCGCCAGCAGGTTGGGGAAGCGGCCAGGGAGAACGGTCGGCTCCTGGCGCGTCTGGTCGTAGTTCGGAATCCAGTTCACCGTGTCGCGGTCAATGTCGGCGAGCATTTCGGTGGCGAAGGCGGACATCCGCACTTCGGTGTACCGCTGGGCGGCGGGCGGGTCGCCGTCAATGCTGCCCATGTTGCCCTGGCCGTCCACCAGCGGGTAGCGGGCGTTGAAATCCTGAGCCATGCGGACGATGGTCGGATAGATGACCTGATCGCCGTGAGGATGGTAGTTGCCGGAGGTGTCGCCGGAGACCTTGGCGCTCTTGCGGTGCTGGGCGGTGGGTCCGAGATTGAGGTCGTGCATGGCCATGAGGATGCGGCGCTGCACCGGCTTGAGGCCGTCCCGCACGTCGGGGAAGGCGCGACCGACAATAACGGACATACTGTAGAGGAGGTAGCTCTGCTTCAGCTCGTCCTCGATATTGACTTCAATGATCTCACCAATCGCCATGAAGGAGGTCTTTCGTCCGCGTCAGAAAGGCGCCGTCGGACTCGCCGGAACGGACGCGGCGGAAGGTCGGCGGGGCAGGAGAATAGAGTGGGGTACCCTTCTATTATATAGCGCCTTGTGGGACCCTGGCAACGGGCGGACGACGCTCGCCTCCACCGCCCATTATCGCCCTTTCTCTCGATGGAACCTCCCTCCTCCGGCGCTGTTCGACAGGGAAACGACTCCCTCATCCCGATGACTCTCTCCCTCTCTCCATCCAATCAGCACTCCCTTCCCCTGCGCCGCCACGGAGGGAAAGGGCCGCTCGCGCGCCTCCTGTCGATCCTCCTCACCCTCCTCTTCCTCCCGGCTCTCAGCGCTTCAACCCAACCTTCCGCGCCACCGGACCTCACGACGCCGCACTTCACTTTCCACTTCCCCCAGGACCTCGCGGGCAAGGCGCAGGAGACCGCCCGCGCCGCTGAAGCCGCCTGGGCCGACATCTCCGGGCAGCTCGGCATGAACCCCGCCGGTCCCATTCCCGTCTACCTGTACGCGCAGCACCGCGATTTCCGCCGCGCCGCCGACATCCCCGCCCGCGAACTGGTCGTCGGCACCTCCGAAACCCACGGCGGCCTCATCCGACTGGACCTCTCCGGGACGTTCGAGAACCCGCTCCGCATCCTCCGCCATGAGACGACGCACTCCATCCTCGCGCGGGGACTGGGGCCGCGCGTCCACGACCTCCCCCTCTGGTTCAACGAAGGCCTGGCGCAGGTGGCGGGGCAGCCGGTGGATGTGGATTCCGAGGAGGCGGCGCGTCAGGCGCGCGGCGAAGGGAACTTCCTCCCCCTCACCGACCTGTCGGCGGAGTTTCCGCGCGGGGAGAGCGCCGGTGTCGCCTACGCCGAAGCCTGCTCGGCGGTGGCGTACATGGTCAAACTGTACGGGTGGGACGGCGTGAGGCGTCTGCTCGTGGGAGTCCGCGCGGGTCACGGATTCGCGGCGTCGTTTCGCGCGGCGGCCGGGATGGGCATCGCCGACTTTTACGACAGCTGGGAGAGTTCGCTGGTGCGGCGCGGGTGGCTCTCATGGCTAAGGATGTTCTACGCCCCCGCCGTCACTTTCGCCATGCTCTGGGCCGCCTGGAACGCGTACGGCATGGTCCGCCACCGCCGTCTTATGCTGGCGGAGGATGAGCCGGACGACCCTGTAGACGACTCCGACGCCGGGATACCAGACGGCGACAGCTCCGAAGCGCGCATGGACATCCATTCCGACCTCCGCCCCGGCTGAACGCAGGCCAAAGAACGTGTCATGAGTGAGGCCGGAACCGCGAGGGTGCGGCAGGAATCGTCTCCCCATTCCCGAAAATGACTCCTCCGCAGAATGGCTCCGAATGTCCCACATGTCCCACCGTGAACCGCAACTCCTGGAGAAGCGCCCCCGTATGGCCCATTCAATGGAAGATACACCGTTCCCCCCATCGGAAACGCAGTCGGAAGAGAGACTGGAGCCGTCTGCCCCCGGAGAGACGACGCTCAGCATCATGGCGGACCCCCGCGCTACCGTGGAGCGCCTCCTGCGCGTGGAGGAGGAGGCACGCCTGCGTTCCGTTATGCGGGCGCTCACCCCCGAACAGGCCGCCACACTGGTGCGAGCCGCGGCGGCGCCCCGCGACAAGGCGCGCCTGCTCGCCTCCATGGAGCGGTTGCAGCGCGCCGAAACCCTCGATTTTGTGACGCCCACCCTCTTCGCCACGCTGGTGGAGAACCCCGAAACCGGCGCCGACTATCTCCTCGGCGAAGTCTCCCTCGAACGGTTCCGCGAACTCCTCGCCCTGTGCAGCCCCGACCAGCGCTTCTGGTGGGTCTCCCGCGCCGCCGCCCACGAGGATGGCGCCGCCCAGCTCCTCACGCTGCTACTGCCGCCGAAGGACCTCGCGGAGATGCTCCTTACCGTGCCGGAGTTCCGCCGCAATTTTGTGCAACTCCGGCAGTATGAACCCGATCAATTTGAACAGGTCCCGTGTAAAAACAAGCAACTGAACGCCGTGCTTCAATTCATGGCCGACTTCGACACCGAGATGTACAAAGCCGTCTTCCGGGCGGCGCGCAATCAACTCGACTGGGAACACGTCAACCAGGACGCCACCACCGATTTCATCGAGCCAGAACCGATCCCCGACTTCGAGAAGTATGAAGCCCCCGACAGTGACCTGATCGCCGCCGACGGCTCCGCCGCGCCTACCGTCCCCTCCGAGGCTGCGACCGAGTTAACCCCGGAAGAGGAAGAGCGGCGGCTGAACGCCCTCGCCCACGCGGACGTGACGAGCCTGGCCACGGCCACCCTCTCACCGGAACGGCTCCTCGAAATCCAGGAGGAACTGGAGGCGATGATCCACCGCGAAGTTGTGGACGCGGGCGGCTCCTTCTCCCCGGAGGCGCTGGAGCAGGCGTCGGGCCGCATGCACTGCTACCTCCACTTCGGCCTGGCGCGGCTGGGGAATGGCATCCCCACGGTGATGTCCCGCCTGCTCGCCGAACGGTCGCTGTTGTCGCTGGTGCGCGCCGGGATGGAGTACATCGAAGCGATCCGGCAGCGCGCCCTCCGAATCGCCCACCTCCGCGAACGCTTCGACAAGGAACAATCGCTGCTGCTGGAGGGCCTGCTTCACCCGCGTGTCGGCACAACGCCCGGAACCCGCGCGGAGTACATCTTCTGGCTCCCTTCCCCCGCGCGAAAACCGGAGGAGCGGCGCGCCCTGCTCATTGTGGAAGCCCGTGACGCGATGGAGGAGATGGTCGGCTGGGCCACCCTGTCGCAGCGGATGCCGGAAGCCGGGGTGAGGCGGGCGCTCGCCTCCACGGCGGCGGGGGCGCAGGCGTATATGGGCGCGCTCGTGGTCGCCACGCTCCTTTACCGCCGATGGGACCCCGCGATGGTGGACCTTCAGGACGTGCATGACTTCCACGACCGCATGGTGGACACCGTGAACAACGACCTGTCCCCCGCCGCCAGGGAAGCGCTCGACGCCGCCGCCGAACGCTGGGCGAAAGCGCAGAGCCTCACCGAGGAGGAGTCGCGGCGAGTGGGGCTGGCGCTGCTCGGCGCGGCGGAGCGGCTGTCGGCGTGGCTGGTGCGCTACCCCCGGCCCAAGGCGCGCCAGCTGCGGCAGTGGGTCTACCTGGGGCCGCAGGCGCTCAACGAGTGAGAAGCCGCTCCCGGCCGGGGCGCCGCCTTCTCTGCATTACGGCGTGACAGGGTGAGCCGCGGTCTTCACGCGCTCAATGGCGGCCAGGCCGTCAAACCGCACCCCCAGCGGCGTGAAACGCAGGCCCATCACCGTCGCGCCCAGGGGCAGCCCGCTCATCCAGTTCGGCATTGTGGTTTTGCCCACCGACAGATTGCCTGGCAACTTCGGCAGCATGAGCCAGACATCCGTGGCGGACGTCGGCGGATAGTTCTTCAGCGCCGTGACCACATCGGAGCGCGCCGCCAACCCGCCGCCGGACGCCTTCAGGCCGGTGTCCAGCGACTGCTTCGCGGCGTCGAGAGTCGTGCCCAGCACGAGGTAATCGGTGTCGGTGACAGTGAAGGTCGGCTGCATCGCCACCTGGAGTGGATTGGGCCCCCCTTTGGGCAGGTCCATCGTGATGAGGGTCTGGCCCTGGTACGCCGTCTTTTTGGGGCCGTTCTTCTCGTCGCCGCCCATTGCCGCGATACCGCCGAGCAGTTCGCGGGTGAGGCCGCTCTGTTGAAGGTGCGCCGCCATGATCACCGTGGACGGCTTCCCCTCGGCGTCGGCGTAGAGGCCCACCGCCAGCGGCCCGTCAATCTGGTCCTTCATGAGTTGCAGCATCCCGGCGAGGGCATCACTCGCGTCGTCCTTCGCCTTCGTCCCGCCGCTGATCATCTCCAGAAAGTTGTTCGCGGCGGAGACCTGCACGGCGGCGATCACCAGCGGCTTCGGCGGCAGGTAGCCAAGTCCCGCAGGAGCGGTGGACGCTCCCTTGCCAGGGATTGCCGCCGGGGCGGGGGCCGCCACTGTGCGAGGTTTCGCCGCCGGAATCGCCGCCGCCTGCGCGGTCACGACTCCCGTCACCAGAAAAGCGGTCACGCCTGCGCCTACCCATCGGGAAGACCGGCGGGAAGCGGTGGAGTTCAGGAAGGTCATCAGGGGTCTCCTCAACAGAATAAAGAAACATCCCCGCGCATCGAGCGCAGAGACGGCGCGTCGGGCGCCGGAATCAATCACATCGCTACGGCGCCTGCCGACACCGATGGGTTCCCCTCAATCGGATGGCGCCAATCAGCGTACCGGGATTTGAGACAACCGCATGAGGGTGAGCAGGCCGGAAAAGAACAGAATGGCGAGAGACAGGACCACGAGGCCGGTCAGCCACCCGCGATGCGCCTGCTGAACCCGCTTAAACGCCGGGCCGCCGATCACCATCATATGGACCAGGAGAAACACCGCCGCAAAGGCCGCCATTTTGAACCAGAAGACGCTCCAGTACGCCGACAGCATGGGAGCCTTCAGCCACAGAATCGTCTTGCGCGCCTTCATGATGTTGTCAATGCCGGTGAACAGCAGGAGGAACAAGGCGTACAGCGCCCAGCGCAGCGTCTTCCGGTACGCGCCGGGCCAGACGGCTTCGCGCACAGCCTGCGGCAGCGTGTCGAGGTGAGGTATCAGGAGGAAACGCAGGTAAAGCAGAGATCCAACCAGAACGCCCGCCGAAGCGAGATGTATCCATTTGCCAATGGCGTTGATCAGCAGTTTGGGGTCCACATTCCACCTTTCAATAAGGAGTTCGAGGTCAGTTAACCGATTGCCCGATGCGGAGGAGGGCGCCGCACCCGCTTAGTCCACAGATCGGACAGGCTTCTTCGGCGTGAGGCGAACCGTCGCGTAGCCGCTCAGGACCGGGATTCGCAACGTGATGCGCCCCTCCATGTAACTGCTTTTGAGTCGAAGCGCAGACTCCTCCGACGAGAGGGCCGTAACGCGCCAGTTTCGCAGGCCGTCCGGAGCGGGAACGCTGAGCCGCAGGTCGTGGGCGGGGCGGAGCGTCGTGCGAGCCGGGTCGAGATCAAGTGTCGCCACATCCACCTGCCACTCGCCTCCGGGGCCGCGATAGACCGACATCCCCACCGTGCGCGGCGCGACGAGGCGAACCGTCGGTACGAATCCCTTCAGCAGGGCGGCCATGCCAGCGTAGAGGCTCTTTCTCTCGGCGCGCCGCAGGTAGTACGCCATGCCAGGGTCTTCCCGCATCGTGAGGATGCGGCCCTTGCCGACGCGCGTTTCGGCCTGTGTCCCCTGGATAGGGAAGAGGGGGGCAGGGCGTCGGGCGACGGCGCGGTCCTCCCCGAAGCGAGTTCCGCACTCCCCGGCGACGATCAGGGTACCGCCGCGTCGAACCCAGCGCCGCAGCGTCTTCACCATGTCGTCGGTCATGCATGTCACCCTCGGCAGCACGATCAGCCGCAACTGGGCGAGGGCAGCGGCGCTTACGGCGAACTCCGGCAGGGCGCGGTACGGGAGGTGCGCTTCCTCGAAGAACGTCCCCCAGCCGAAGTAGCCGAACGGGTGCGGCTGGGCGTCCATGTCGGCGTACCCGCCCGGCGTCATGAAGGCGAGTTGGCTGGCGGGCGACCAGAGGATGGCGGCCTCCGGGGCGGGAGCGCGCCCGGCCCACGCGGGAGTGGCGCGGCGCACGAAGCGGTTCCAGCGCGCGTGCTCGACCGGAGTTCCCGCCGCGCGCCCGGAGGAAGCGTAGCCGAGCAGCGTGGTCCGGCCCAGCATGGCTTCCGCCGCCGACGCGCGAAAGACCGCTGTCCGCTCGCGGTACGGGGCGTACGGCCCTTCAAGATACAGCCAGGCGGTGGCGTAGGACGAGCGCGCGTGTTCCGTCATCAGCCGATAGACCGGCCCCAGGCGGCCTTCGGGGAGGAGGCCGGTTCCGGCGCTTCCGGTCCCCATGTGCCAGCCAGGGGTGAGCTCGGTGTTCACGCGGTCGAGGACTCCGGGCTGAACCCATCCCAGCGCGTAGAGGGGGACATCGTTGCCCATGAGCGCGAAGTCGGGCCGATGGGCGGCGCGCGCCTCCCGATGAACGATCCGGGAGAGGGAGGTGAGCGACTCCGCGCCCACCCACCGCTTGAACGTCCGAAACGCTCTCCACGCGGGATCGTCGAGCCAGTACCGATCATGCCAGGCGGGATCGGTCAGGTTGTCGGGGTCATGGCCGGGGAAATGTCGGCGGAACCGAGCCTTCAAATCGGCGCGAATGTCATACGAGACGCCGGGGCGCGTTAACCCCGCCCGTGCGGCTTCGGGGCGGAAGCGCGCCACCGACCAGTCGCCGAACGCCTTCTCCAGCGGCGGATAGCCGAAGTTGTCCCACGCGGAGAAGTTGTCGCACCAGACGCCGTTCATTCCCAGGTCGAGCAGATGACGAACGGAGGCGCGGGCGTAATCGAGCCAGAAGGGGGCTGCGGCGTCCTTGTGGATGCTCGCGTGCGTGGCCCAGGCGGCGCTCCCCGGCGAACCTGGAGGCGGGCCGTCCACCTCCTCCAGGCCCACCGTGATGCGGACGGCGCCTTCACGCCAGGGGGAGTTCGGCGGCGCGAGGAGGGTGATCGCGGCGGTGTTCACGCTCCAGACGGGGCGCAGTCGTCCATTGAGGTCCTTGGCGCCTCCCGCGTCGAACAGCCGGGCGTGGGCGGGATTCGCGCGGTCGCCCCGGTAGCCCGTCGCGGGACGGCCATCGGGATAGCGGGGCAGGGGAGCGCCGTAGCGCGAATGCACGCGGGTCCAGGGCCGCGCCCAGGCCTCCTCATTGAAGTACGACTGCGGCCCCATCCAGACCACGCGGTGAGGCGGGATTTTCGGCAATTCACCCCAGCCCCAGTGGTTCAGGAGGACTTTCGGGAGAGTGGCGTCGGCGGGGTCGCGGAGGAGCGCCCCGGTCGGCCCGACGGCCAATGCGGCGAGGTACGTCGTGCAGTCGCCGTAGCCTTCGATCCAGGTGATCGCGGGGAGTTTCGCGCGGCGCAGGGCGAGGAGTTCCCGCTTCATCTCCGTATAGCGCAGCTGGCTGGCGAGCAGTCCCCACGTGGGATCGGCGGCGGCCCCGTGCAGGACGGAGGCGGCGGCGTACGAGCGCGCCTCGGCGAAGGTGTCCACCTGCGCCATCGGGGAGGGCTGACGCCACCAGGTGGCGCTGAGCGTTGGGGGGCGGGAGCGAGGCGTCAACCTGTTCCGGGCGCCGGAGGAAGCCGTCGAAGTATGAAGGGAGCGCCGGGCGCCGACAGGGCCGGTCACCGGGCGGGAGATCGGCGCGCCCGCAGCGGCGAGAAGCGGCTGAACTCCCAGCAGCCAGATCGCCACCCCGCAACTCAACGTCCGGCTGCCCGGACTCGCCGGTCGCCCGATACGGTACAATAAGGGAGTCAGACATCTGTCAACTCTCGCCATTCTCTCCCCTTTCCATGCCTCTCCTCACGCTCGCATCCGCATCCCCACGTCGCCAGGAACTGATCCGGCTGCTGGGCATCCCCTTCCAGACGGTCCCCAGTCTGGTGGATGAAGCCGCGATGGGCCTGCCACCGGGCCAGCCCGCCGCCACGACGCGCGTCCTCGCCATGGCCAAGGCCGAGGAGGTCGCCGAACGGGTCCGCGACGGCCTCATTTTGGGCGCGGACACGGTGGTGGCGCTGGAGCACCAGATTTTCGGCAAGCCGAAGGACGTGACCGACGCGGCGGAGATGCTCCACCGCCTGCGGGGGCGAACGCACCACGTCTACACCGGGATCGCCCTGCTGCACTGCCGAGACGGGGTGATCGTGGGCCGCAGCGAAGACCATGTGGAGACCGCCGTCCGCATGAAAACCTTCTCGCTGGAGACGCTGCATGCCTACCTGGACACCGGCGAGCCGATGGACAAGGCGGGGGCCTACGCCATTCAGGGCCGGGGCGCGCTCCTGATCGAGGGCATCGCCGGGGATTATTCCAACGTCGTGGGGCTGCCTATTTCCCGCGTCGCCGATATGCTGGAAGTGTACGGCGTGCGCTGCCTGTAACCGCCTCTCAGGTGACGCCTCACCGTCCTGCGGAACCGCTTCAACCCTTGTCAGGTCTTGCGTGCATCTTGTGGGCGCGGCGGGAGACGGCACGTTTGCTTAGCTCCTCCTCGCCCTTCTATAGTGTAGGCGGGTGAGGCGTTTTCGTCCTTTGGTGGCGAGCGCCCGCGTCCTACATCTCCGGCGATACTCTCTCACTGCGAAAGAATAAAGGCACTCCTATGAAACCGCGAATGGCTGTATGGTTGCTCCTCATTGGTTTAACCGGCGCATGGTCCCTTTCCGCTCCCCAGCCCGGCCGGGCGGCGGACGCGACCGTGGAGAAGGTCCCTCCGGTCACGCAGGAAGCGCCGCCTGCGGCCCCCGCCGCCGATGCGGACGATATGAAGGCGCCGCCCCCCGCCTCCGATACCGGTTCCGCCGACACTTCCGCGCCCGCCGAAGCGGCGCCTCCGTCGAACGTGAACCCCTCTACCTCCGATGTAAATCCTGCCACCTCGGATACGAATCCGTCCACTTCCGATGTGAACCCTTCCACGTCGGAAGTCCCCGTGAAGAAGACCCTCGCGGACTACGAGCGGGAAGCGGACGAGAATGCGAAAGACTGGCAGCCCCAGTACAATCTCGGCATTGCGTATATGGACGCCGGACGATTTCAGGACGCCGTCTCCGCCTATCGAAAGGCGCTTCAGATCAAGTCGGACATCCCGGAAGCGTATCTGAACATGGGTCTCGCCTGGAGCCGCATGCGAAAGTTCCCGGAGGAAGTGGAGGCGTATAAGAAAGCCATCGCGCTCAGCCCCGACAACCCGCTCGTCTATAACAACCTGGGTATGTCTTACATGGCGCAAAAGAAGTATGCGGAAGCCCTTCCGGCCCTGCGCCGCTCGGTTCACATCAACCCGGCCAACGCGATGGCGCTGTACAACGTCGGCGTGGCGAACACGAACCTGGGTCGTCACCGCGAGGCGATTGTCGCCTACAAAATGGCCCTCAAACTCAACCCGAACGACGCCGATTCCTACCTCAATATGGGGGTCGCCTATGAAACCCTGAACGAATATAAATCGGAGTTGGATGCGTTCAAACAGGCGGTCCGGCTCAGGCCGAACAACCCCGACGCTCAGAACAACCTGGGCGTGGCGTACGGCCACATGAACCAGTGGGAAGAGGCGGCGGCGGCGCATCGCAAAGCCCTCGCTCTCAATCCGTCCAACCGAGCCACCGTCTACTACAACCTGGGCATCGTCTACGGCAACATGGGCCGCTGGTCCGAAGCGCTCTCCGCGCTTCGGCAGGCGCAAATCCTCGATCCGAACGACCCGGAAATCCGGTATCGCCTCGGCATGGTCCGCAAGCGCTCCCTGGGGCGATAGGTCTCCTTTCATGCCACTCCTCCCGCCTTCCTGACCCTGTTCCTCCCGCCTTCCTGACGCCTGCCGCTCGCTCACTGTTTGTGCAACCGCGAGCGGCGGGGCCTGTCACAGTCCTGACAACCGGGGCTTTCTCTCAGGAACTTCGCGGGAAGTATGGTAGGATGATTCGTGAAGACGCTGCCCCCTCCACGCGGCCTGAACGCCCCTGAAGGCTTCAGGAAGACATCCTGGAGGAGCGCGGTCCCGCTGATCACAACTCACGGGATGAGGAGCAGGATGATGATGTCATACGGACTGATTGCCGGGATCACGGTACCTACCGCTGTTTTGACGGCCTGGCTGGTCGGCGCTCCTCCGACCGTTCATCAGGCGCCAGCGCCTCCTCCCGCGAAGACGGTCAAGGCGGTTAAGCCGGCGGCCAACGCCGTTGCAACAGGCTCCTCTCGCCCCGCCTCGTCCTCCGGTAAAGGGAGCGTCCGCAGAAGTCATGGAGCGCCGTCCGCGGCTCCTCGCTCCTCCGCCCCGCTCCGCCGCCAGGTCGCCGAAGCCTCCCCCCCCGGCGGAACGTCCTCCGAGCCGCACGTGGCCCCCCTTCCCGCGACGCCCAGCCTCGGGGTGAACGCCTCCCTGCATGGCAAGCGCGTCTTACCCGCCGATAATCCCTGGAACCAGCGCGTGGACACCCTGCCGGTGGATCCCCAGTCGGACCTGTACATCGCCAGCATGGGCGGCTTTACGAAATTCCATCCCGATTTTGGCGGCAACTGGGAAGGCAAGCCGTTTGGGATCCCGTACGTGGTCGTGACAGGCGCTCAGCCAAAAGTCCCCGTCACCTTCGAGTACGACGACGAAAGCGATCCCGGCCCCTACCCAATTCCCCTCGAAGCCCCCATCGAAGGCGGCGCCGGCGACGATGGCGACCGGCACATCCTGGTGGTGGACCGCGACAATTGGAAACTGTATGAGCTCTTTAGCGCCGAGCGTGTGGGCGGCGGCTACAAGGCCGGCTCCGGCGCCTTCTTCGATCTCAATTCCAACAAGCAACGGCCCGACGGGTGGACCTCTGCGGACGCGGCGGGCCTCCCCATCTTCCCCGGCCTCGTGCGCTACGACGAAGTCGTGGAACGCAAGGAAATCCCGCACGCCCTGCGCTTTACCGTCAAGCGAACGCAAAAGGCGTATGTCCCCCCCGCGCGGCACTTCGCCAGCAAGAGCAAGGACCCCTTCCTGCCGCCTATGGGCCTGCGCGTGCGCCTCAAATCGTCCTACGACACCTCCGATTTTCCTCCCTCCGCGCAGGTCATCCTGAAGGCCCTGAAAACCTACGGCATGATCCTCGCCGATAATGGGGGCAACTGGTTTGTTTCAGGAACGCCTGATACCCGCTGGAACGATGACGAACTGAATACCCTCAAGCGTCTTACCGGCAATGACTTTGAAGTGGTGAAAATGGGGCCGATGACGAAGGACTGACTCCCTTCTCCTCGCCCACACTCTTCCCGCTTCTGTCGTCTCCAACTTCCCCCGCCTGGGAGAACTCCGGACCCCGCTATGCCTGTCATGACCTCTATGTCTGTGCGACTCACTGACGCTTCCTCCTCCACAGGCAGGAAGCCCATGGACGACACTATGAAAATCACTCCCCCCTCCTCCTTTTCCGCCTCCGGTATCGAAGATTGCCCGGAGCTCCTCACCGACACCGATCGCGCCCGGCTGTATGAGGAATTTCAGCCCCTCGTGCGGCGCCTGATCCGGCAATACGGTGACACGCATGAGCAGCGGCAGGACCTGGAAGGCGAAATCTACTGCCGATTTTCAGCGTTGCTCGACGAGTACGACGCCTCGCGCGGCATCCCGATCCGGGCGTACCTCGTTAGCAAACTGATCACGTCGGTGTTCACCTTCGCAAGGGGGCAGTGGCGGCGGCAAAGTCACGAAGTGAGCCTGGAGCAGCGGCTGGAGATGGGTATCGAGGCGAGCGACATGCCCGCCGGAGCCGACCCAACCACCGTCTGGAACCGCGAGCTGATGAAGGAGGAATTGCTTCAGGCGATCTCCGCCGCCATTGCTCAGCTGCCGTTGCGGCAAAGGCAGGTGGTGGTGTGGCGCTATTACGAATCCCGCACCTTTGAGGATATCTCCGTGATGCTCGGTATCTGCGAAGCCACGGCGCGATCCCTCCTGCGACACGGGATGAACAACCTGCGCCGCAAAATCGCGCACACGGAGTTTGGCCCCCTCTAAACCAGCCCCTCTCTGAAGAGGGACGATCTTCGGGTTCCTGATCCGGATTGTGCGCTTAATGCGACGACTTATAAACGTCGTGATGCGTAATCGGGCGCAAGTTTCTACAATAACATCATGCTGAGTGTGGAAGACGCCCAATCCGCTGTTCTCGCCGGTTGCGCCCCCCTGGAGGCGGTAACGCTGCCCCTCCTTGAGGCGCGCGGCATGGCTCTCTCGGCGCCCCTCGTCGCCCTCAACGCCACCCCTCCCTTCGACAACTCCGCGATGGATGGATACGCGGTCGTGGCGGAGGACACCCTGGGAGCCTCCTCGGACGCTCCGGCGCTCCTGCGTGTTCTGGGCGATCTCCCGGCGGGTCAGGCGTCCAGCTTCACGGTTCGGCCCGGCGAGGCGGTGCGGATCATGACCGGCGCGCCCGTCCCCGCAGGCGCCAACGCCGTGGTGATGGTGGAGGAGACCAGGGCGGAGGGGGATACGGTTCTCGTGAACTCTCCCGCGCGACCGGGGCAGCACATTCGCCGAGCGGGGGAAGATGTCGCGGCGGGGCAGGAGATTTTGTCGCCTGGGCGCGCGCTCGATGCGGCGGCGCTGGCGTTGCTGGCGGCGGTCGGCGTGGGAGAGGTAGCCGTGACCCGTCGGCCTCGCGTGGCCGTGGTGACGACCGGCGACGAACTCGTTGAGCCGGGAGCGCCGCTTTCGCCCGGCCACATCCGCAACAGCAATCGGTACGGCGTGGCGGCGCAGGTGGAAGAAGCCGGCTGTGAACTCCACGCCCTGCTGCACGCTCCCGATACCCCGGAGGCTCTGCGCGACATCCTCATGGCCGCCTCCAACGGCGCTGACGCCCTCGTGACCACCGGCGGGGTCTCCGTCGGCGATTACGATTACATGAAGGAAATCCTCGGCGAGCTGGGGCAGGTCGCGTTCTGGCGGGTCGCGGTGAAGCCGGGGAAGCCGTTCGCCTACGGAACCGTGCAAGGCGTTCCCCTGTTCGGGCTGCCCGGCAACCCTGTGAGCGCCATGCTGACCTTTGAGCTGTTCGCGCGCCCGGCCCTCCGCCATATGGCGGGTTTCTCCCAGGTCTTCCGTGAGGAGTCGGGCGCGGTTCTCCTCGTGGACCTGCCGCACCGCCCCGGTCGCGCCGAGTACGCGCGGGCGCGCCTGGAGTGGAACGAGGATCGCTGGACGGCCTGTCCGGTGTTGGCGCAGGGCAGCCATCAGTTGAGCGGACTGGTGGAGGCGAATGGCTTCATCATCATCCCGGCGGAATCAAAGGGGTTGACCGCAGGGGAGAGGGCGCGCGTGATCCGCTTTTGACCAGGAAACCGCCACGTTAAAGGTTAACCGTCCCTGAAGGGCGAATTGGGGTCGGGGCGGATGGATCGATCCCCCTGTGAAAGTTCTTCCCGCTCCTTACTCCCCGACAGGCCGCAGGGCCTCGTCGCTTTCCCTGAGCGCCGTGAATGCCGCAAATCTCTATCAAACTGTGGCAAAGATATCTCCTTGCCCTGACCGTGGTGAGTGTCGCTCTCGCCCTGACGAGTCTCGGCTGGGGCGTTCTCCAGCACACTCCCCTGGCGCTGCTTATCGCGGCCGTGGTGATTGTCGCGGCCTATGCGGGCCTGGGACCCAGCCTGTTCGCCACCGCGCTGGTGGTTTTCGGCTACGACCGGCTGCTGGCGCTCCACTCCACCGCTCTTCAGGGCGCGTCGGATTGGGTCAATCTGATCCTGATTTCCGGGGTGGGGCTGCTCATCAGTTCCCTTAATCATCAGAAACAGGCGGCTCAGGAACGAGCGCTGGAGTACGCTCAGACCAACGAAAAACATCTCGCTCTCCTCGACGCCTTTTTTCAAAGTTCGCCGGTCCCCATGGCCTTTTGGGATCGCCAGCTGCGCTACTCCCGCGTCAATAATCTCGCCGCCGCTATGAAAGGGTTGTCGCCGGAGGCCCATATTGGGAAAACCCTGCGAGAAGTGATGCCCGACCTGGCCGTCGTGGTGGAACCCCTGCTTCGGGGTGTCCTGGAAACCGGCGAACCGGTCCTCAACTATCCGATGTACGGTCAGTGGCTGAGTCCCTCCGACACGGAACAGCGCTGGGAAGTCTCCTGGTATCCCGTGCGAACGGCATCCGGCGCCCTTTACGGGGTGGGCGGCGTGCTGACGGACCTGACCGAGCGCGTCCGTATGCTGGAAGACCTTCAGCGCCGGGAAGCCCAGCTCCGCCTCGCCCTGGAAGCGGGGAGGATGGGCGCCTGGGAGTATGACCTTCACTCTGGCGCCCTGCGCTGGAGCAGGGAACTGGAAGAGATCGTCGGCCTGATCCCCGGAACCTTCGCCGGAACATGGCAGGCGTTTCACGCCCTCATTCATCCCGAAGACCGCTACCGATTCCGAAAGGCGGTCGTCGGCGCGATGAGGCAGAATCAGGACTTTCGCGCTGAAGTCCGCATGATGGGGTCGGATGGAGTATGGCGCTGGGTCGCGGCGCGGGGGCAGGTCCTCCGGGATGAATCGGGGGCTGCGGTGGGGATGATCGGCCTGGGGATGGATGTCACCGACGCCAAGCGGATGGAAGAAACGCTGATTCGGCAGGCCGACTCGCTGATGGAAGCCGACCGCCGCAAGGACCAGTTCCTCGCCATGCTGGGCCACGAACTCCGCAACCCGCTCAACGCCCTCACCAACGCGCTGTATCTGCTGGAACGATCCGATACGCAGCCGGCCACCCTGGAGCGCGTGCTGCCCCTGATGGACCGCCAGGTGAAGCAGATGACCCGGCTGGTGGAAGATTTACTCGATGTCTCCCGCATCGCGCGGGACAAGGTGATTCTTCAGCTCGCGCCTCTGGACCTGGCGCGCCTGGCGCAAAATGTCGTGGAGGACCATCGCGCGAGCATCCAGAAAGCGGGCCTCCACCTCGACTTACGTATCCCCGAAGCGCCGGTCCATGTCACAGGGGATACGCTGCGCCTCACCCAGGCCATCGCCAATCTCCTTCAAAACGCCGTGAAATTCACCGACGAAGGCGGCGTCATTACAGTGGAAGTCCGTGCGGCGCCCGAAAAAGGCTTCGCGGAACTCTCCATAACGGACACCGGCATCGGGATCGAGCCGGAGTTGCTGCCCCGCATTTTTGATACCTTTGGCCAGCTCGACCATTCCCGCAATCGCAGCCTTGGCGGCCTCGGTCTGGGACTGGCGCTCGTGAAGGGGTTGGTCGGGCTGCAACGGGGAGAGGTGTTCGCGCACAGCGACGGCGCCGCTTGCGGGTCGCGCTTTACGATTCGGCTGCCCGCCGGAAAGGAGAATCCGTTATGACGGTAGCCCAACGAGGGCGCTATGTGCTGCTGGTGGAAGACAACGACGACTCCCGCGACACACTGCGGATGATTTTGGAGGCGCAGGGGTATCCAGTCACCTCGGCGGTCAACGGCTGGGAGGCGCTGGAAACGCTGAAAGACGCCCCAAACCCATGCATCATCCTGCTGGACCTGATGATGCCCGTGATGGACGGCTGGGAGTTCATGCGGCGGCAGGGCGGCGACCCCGCGCTGGCCGACATCCCCACACTGCTCGTGACCGGCGCTGCGGAGGTGGGCGAAACGCCGGAAACGGTGCGGATGGTCGGCTGCCTTCAGAAACCGATTGACCCGGACACCCTGCTGCAAACGGTGGGGCGGCACTGCCTCATGCGCTAAAGCGAGCCACGCGATGGGGCGGCGGGAGCAGGATGAAGTCTCTCGCGACGGTAAGGTCGCCGTCATCCCCGCGCATCGTCGCCACGACGAGGTTGTACAGTTCGCGGGCGGTGACATAATGGAGGCGCCACCGCTGGCCGTCGTTGTAGCGGGCTTCGGCGTCGGAGAAGAGGGCGTCCAGGTCCTCGCCGAGGAGGGCGTTCCGGTTGGCGTCGGGCGCGCCGTGGCTGTGCAGCTTCACGAAGATACGGTCGGGCCGCCCCTTCACGCCGATGCCGGCCCGAATCCAGCGGTCGAGTCGCGCGGGATGATAGCGGTTTGTGGCGGCGAGGTCGCCGTCGTCCACGCCGATGCGGGGGAGGAGGCCGCCCTTGCGGGTCCACGGGACGAGCGGCCCCTGTAGCAGCAGCAGGCCGTCCTCCGTGTCGCCGCCCACGCACGCTGAGCGGCCCCGGTCGTGCCCCTTGGGATGATGAACTGTCCCATGCGCGAAGTAGAAGTCATTCACCTGGCGAGGCTGGGCGGTGTGGCGCCACGCGGGGAAGGTGAGGTCGGCGTAGCAACCTTCCTCCTTCAGCACGGCGATTTCGTCGTTCACGCCGCAGAAGTTGCGCTTCGGTGTGGCGCGGGAGTTGTTCAAGGCCCAGTCGCCGTGGATGAACCCCCACGCGGGACGCCCGTCCGGCCACGCCGAAAGCGCTCCGAAGCGGCGATACTCCGTCACAGCGTCACGGAGTTGGGCGCGCAGCGTGCCAGGCGTGTCGTCCCTGTGGTGCAGGTGGAGTTCGATCTCACCCCAGCCGTCGGCGCAGAGGTCAGCCAGCCGGGCGAACTCGGTTTCGTCGTACTCATCCCAGGGATAGAAGAAGCCGTGCGGCGGATGTCGCCCTTCGCTGTCCCGATGCTGTGAGGCGATTTTTGGGTAGTGGACGAGCCAGTCGTCGAGGCGCGCAAGAGCCACCTCCCGCGAGGGCTGGCCGTGACTCGGCTCAAAGTGGTCCACCACGCAAAGGAAGAGGTCCGCGCCTCCCTGGGGTGGAGAGGGAGCGCGGCGGGAGGTGAGGGCGGCGCGCCACGCGGTTTCAGCGGTGAACCACGCGGCGGGATCCGTCAGGCGGGTCAGCAGGCTCAAGTGGGCCTCGCCGGAGTCACAGGTGAGGCGTTCAGAAGCGGGGGGTTGAGGCCGGGCAGCGCGCGCAGTTCCCAGCCCTGGGCCCTGAGATGCGCGAGGAGTTCCGGCAACGCGGCGAGGGTGCGGGCGTAATCGTCGTGGAGGAGGAGGATATCGCCGGGCGCGAAGGGGTACGGCTTCAGGCGATGCAGCAGGGCCTCGGCGGTGGAGAGTTTCCACTCCTGACTGTCCACCGACCAGAGGATGAGCCGCAGGCCGCGACGGCGGGCCGCGCGCCATTCCCGCCAGCCAAAGCGTCCCCAGGGCGGGCGGAGGGCCATGACGCGGCGTTCCGAAGCGGCTTCCAGGGCGGCCTGGCTCGCATCCAGCTCGCGGGCGAGGGTGGCGGCGTCGGCTTTCACGAGGTCGCAATGGGTGTGCGTGTGCCCCGCCACGGCGTGTCCCTCGGCGATCATGCGGCGCACGAGGTCGGGCCGCTCGGCGACGGTGCTGCCCAAAATAAAGAAGGTGGCGGTGGCGTTCGCGTCCCGGAGGAGGTCGAGCAGTCGCGGCGTGTTCGGGTGGACCCCGTCGTCAAAGGTGAGGTAAAGGCGGCGATCCCGGTCGCGGATGCGGTAGACAACACCCCACATGGGCGAGATTTTCATCAGCCCGGCCTTCAGCGCTCGTCGCAGCGACCTTACCATTCCGCCTCTCCCGTCCCCCAACTCGTCGTCCTCCCTCAAATTACGCGATGGCGCACGGTCGTGCAAGCGACGGGAGAGCGTTCTTGCCGCGAATCCGCGCTTCCGCACACAATAACAAGACACGATTGGCGTGTTGCCCCGGAATAAGGAACAAGGAACACATCCCGCATTTCCCTGGCAAAGGAGGAACTCCCATCAACCTACCGCCTGACCATGCGCCGACGGAACCCACCTCCTCCGCGCCTCCGTTATTGACTACCGCTACTTTGGAACGTCCCCTTGTGCCCGTTGACCCTTCCCCCGCCGTCATGGAGCGGGACGAGGTGCAACAGGAGGTGCAGGCCCTCTTGCAGTCCAGTGGAGATTTTGACGCCGACGTCGTGGTGATTGGCGGCGGCCCTGGCGGGTATGTGGCCGCCATTCGCGCCGCTCAGCGAGGCGGCAAAGTGATTGTGATCGAGCGCGACAACGCCGGGGGCACCTGCCTCAACTGGGGCTGCATCCCCACCAAGGCCCTGCTGGCGACCGCCAGCCTCTTCTCGGAGATGAAGCACGCCTCGAAGTTCGGCATCAAGGTGGAAACGCCGACGCTGGACATCCCCGCCGTGATGAAGCGCAAGGATCAGATCGTGACGCAGCTCCGCACGGGGGTGGAGTTCCTCTTCAAGAAGAACAAAATTGAGTACGTGAAAGGCACAGGACGCCTTCTCGCCGACAACATCGTGCAGGTGGGCGAGCGGAAGATTCGAGCGCGCAACGTCATCCTCGCGCTGGGGTCCGTGGTGGCGCGTCCGCCGATCCCCGGCCTGGGGGAGAATTACATCACCAGCAACGAGGCGATCTCGCTGTCGCCGCTGCCGAAGAGTGTTGTCATCATCGGGGCGGGCGCGGTCGGCCTGGAGATGGGGTACTTCTGGAACGCCTGCGGGGTGCAGGTGGCGATTGTGGAGATGCTCGGCAAGATCGGCTCCAACATTGACGAGGAAGTGGCCGCCGAGCTCCAGCGCTCGATGGAGAAGGAGGGCGTGCGGTTCCACCTGAACGCCGCCGCGAAGGAAGTGCGCGACGTGGAGGGGGGGCGAGAGGTCGTCGCCAGCGGCGAAAAAGGGGACATCAGCGTGAAGGGCGAGGTCCTGTTGGTGGCCACCAGCCGCTGGCCCAACACCAAAAATCAGGGACTGGAGGAGGTCGGCCTGACCCTCGACCGGGGCTACATCAAGGTGAACGACCGGATGGAGACGAACCTGCCCGGCGTGTACGCCATCGGCGACTGCGCCTGCCAGCCGATGCTGGCCCACAAGGCGAGCCGCGAAGGCATCGTGGCGGCGGAAAACGCCATGGGCGGCGACGAGCGCATGCAGTACAACGCGATCCCTGGCCCCATCTTCACCGAGCCGGAGGTCGCTTGCGTCGGCCTCACGGAAGTGGAGGCGCGCGAACGGGGCTACAACGTGCGCGTGGGGAAATTTCCTTACCGCACCCTGGGGAAATCGCTCGCCATGGGCAACCGCGTGGGATTCGCCAAGGTGATCGCCGACCAGAAGTATGGCGAAATCCTCGGCGTCCACCTGGTGGGTCCGCACGCGACGGACATGATCGCCGAAGCGGTGGTCGCCATGCAGAGTGAGGCGACGGTGGAGGAACTGGCGCACAGCATCCACCCGCACCCGACGCTGTCGGAAGCGCTGATGGAAGCGGCGGAGGACGTGTTCGGGCTGTCGCCGCACAAAGGCTAGCGCAACAGCAGAAGGGCGCCTTCCACCTGTCGCCAGGGAGGGAAGGCGCCCCTTCGCAATATAACATCCCTTTTCGGACGCCTCACGTCGTTCGCGCGCGGATCACACCGAGCAGATGCGGACGCCTTCGCCCAGGGAGGGGAGCGGGTCCTTTTTGGGAATGAATTCCTGTGCGATGAAGCCGGTGAACCCCGCGTCGGCGATGGCCTGCGCGATCCGGCGGTAATTGAGCTCCTGCGAGTCGTTGATCTCGTTGCGGCCGGGCACGCCGCCGGTATGGAAGTGGCCCAGGTACTTGATGTTTTCCTGAATGGTGGCGATCACGTCGCCTTCCATGATCTGCATGTGATAGATGTCATAGAGCAGTTTGAAGCGGTCAGAGCCGATACGTTTGGCGAGTTCCACCCCCCAGGCGGTGTGGTCGCACTGATAATCGTGATGATCGCGCTTGCTGTTCAGCAGTTCCATGCAGAGGGTGACGCCGAGCTGTTCCGCGAGCGAGGTGACGCGCTTCAGCCCTTTGGCGCAATTCTCCAGCCCGTCGGCGTCGGAGATGCCGCGTCGGTTGCCGGAGAAGACGATCATGTTGGGCAGGCCCGCCGCCGCGACGAGGGGGAGCAGCCGCTCGGTCTCCTTCACGAGTTTATCGTGGTCTTCGGGGCGGTTCCAGCCGTCGCCGATGCCGCTGGGGCCGTTCGCCATGGCGCAGGTGAGGCCGTGCTTCTTCAGCGTGGGCCAGTCGCCTTCGCCGAGCAGCTCGATGGATTGCAGCCCCAGCCCCGGCGCGGCCTGGGCCAGGTCCTCCAGCGAGATGCCACCGTAACACCATTTGCAGACCGACTGCTTCAGGCGGCTCGGTTTGGGCGGGGAAGCCAGAGGTTTGCTGGTGTTCTCGATTTCCGGGGCCGGGGCGGCGGAGTCGGCGGCGAGGACGCGGCTTGCGGCCACAGTCCCGGCGGCGCCCGCGAGTAAACCCAGCATGGCGCGACGAGGAAGCGGTTTTCCGTTATTCATGATCGTCTCCTGACGTTAACAAAAGGGATGAACGACTACCCGGAGCGGACAGCCTCGGAAGCGCCGGCGCTCAGGCGTTCCCACTCGGCGAGCAGGCAGTCGTGGAACGGATCGGCGGAGGCGGGCGCGATCCGGCTGTTTTCCTCCATCCAGTTGAGGGTGCGACGGGCGCCTTCGATGAACGGTATGGTGTACCGGAAGCCGAGGTCCTCGCAGGCGGCGCGGTTGTCATAAATATTGTTGTACTGGAAATTGGATTCGATGACACCGAATCGTTCCGTCGCGATCCGATTCAGCAGGTCCGAGGGGATGTGAACGAGGGTCGGCGCGGGCCATCCCATGCTCTCGCAGATCAACTCGTGGTAGCGGTTCCACGTCAGCCACTCCTCGCCCGTCGCGTGGTACGCCTTGCCGAAAGCGACTTCGGCGCCCAGCGCATTCACGAAAGCGACCGCCTCATCGTCCACGTGACACACCACCCACAACGCCGTCCCATCGCCGTGAACCACTACCGGCAGCCCCTGCCTCAGCCGGTCAAAGGTCTCCGTCCGCCACCCGAAGGTGTGCACCAGCGTCCCGCCTTCGCCATACGTGGACGCGGGCCGGATGATCGTCACGTGGAAGTCACCGCGCGCGTCGGCCTCCATTAGCGCGTCTTCGCACAGGACCTTGTTGCGGCCGTAGTCGCTTTGAGGTTTCCGCTCGGCGGCCTCAGTGTAGGGGTAACGCGCCGCCGGTTTGGTGTACACGTCCACCGTACTGCAAAAGATGACCTGGTTCACTCGGCCCCTGAAGGCGCGGATGAGGCTTTCCGCGTCCTCCGGCACAAACCCGATCATGTCAATCACGGCATCGAACGGCCCGGCGTCCGCCATTTGAGCCTCGAAGGCGGCGTACTCCTTCCGATCGCCGTGGAGAGTCGTGGCGCCGGAGGGGACGCGGACCTCGGTCCGGCCCCGGTTGTAGAGGGTCACGTCGTCGCCGCGTTCGAGGAGCTGGCGCGTAATGGCGGTGCTGATGAGGCCGGTGCCGCCGAGGATGAGGACCTTCATGGATTCCTCCTGAAGAGACAGGAACATCAAACAAGGGAGTTAGTGCGCGGCTTCCACGTTGATCCAGTGGCCCTGCGCGGAGTTGGGGAAGCGGAGGAGCAGCGTGCCAGACGCCTCGTCCCAGACGCGCGCCGAGTCGGGCAGGGGAGCGTCATCCATGGTGACGCGCGCGGGTTCGGCGGCGAGGCGGATGCGGACGGCGGCCTCGGTGTCATCGGGCGCCTCGGCGTAGAAACGAAGCCCGCGAGCCGTGCGCCGTTCCCCCAGGATTTTACACGCTCCCGCCAGCACAGTAGGGACCTTCCGCTTCACCCGGTCCAGATCGAGGAGGAAGCGACGACTGCCCGGCGCCGCCGTCACCTGGTCCAGGATTGAAAGGTTGGGGTCAAACAGGTCGAGGAAGCGGCCTTTGAGGGTGGGCGGTTCTCCCGGCAGCGACTCGTCCAGCCCGGTCGCCACCACGTACGGCCCGCGTCGCAGGATGAAGGCGTTCGTTTCGCGATACGGGAGTTTGACGGCCTCGCACGCCTGCCGAACGTAGTGACGGAGGGTATCGGCGCCGTCGGCTCGGTAAGTGAGCGCGGCGGGGCTGTCGGCGGAGGTGAGCAGGACGCCGCGCCCGACTTTTCGCAGGCCCGCCGGGGTGTCCGCCGGGAGGCCCAGCGCGTCGAGGAGGGCGATTCGGGGGGAGGCGAAGGCGTGCGGGGCCGTGTTCCACCAGTCGCGCACGGTGGTGTACGGGTCGGAGTCGTCGCCCACGAAGACGAGCGCGCCGCCTGCCTTCACCCAGGCCGCCAGCGCCGCGTGGACCTCAGGCGTCATCGGCTTCATGCCTTCGTAGGTCATCAGGAGGACGCGATACGGCTTCAGGGCGCCCGCCAGAGTCGCGTTCTCCAGCTGCACCGGCTCTACCGGGATGCCCCGCTTCACCAGCGGCAACGCGAGGCCGTAGAAGGAGCCGAGATGCTCGTCGGACGACTGGGGATCGCCACGCTGGAACATCATCGTGTCGCTCACCACTACGCCGACGCCTTGCGTGCCGGAGGTCCACTCCACTTTGGACTGCTTCATGTCGTTCAGCGCGTTGATCACCGTCATCAGTTCGGTGGCGTAGTCGGGAGGGATTGGCAGGCGCTCTCCGGCGTCGTTGGGGTATTTGCCGTGGAAGATGCGGTTGGGCCACGGCATCACCTCATAGCGCCAGACCTGCGGCCAGAGGAGCGATGCGGTGAGGGTGCTTTCCCAGTTTGTCTGGTAGTCGCTCCATGTGTGATTCGGGTTGTCCTCAATCGGGTCGTTGAGGAACCAGACGGTCCCCTTGCTGGCACGGACGATGTTCATCATCGCGCCATACTCCAGGAACGCCGTCTCGAAGGTCCGCTGCTTCAGGAGGCCCTGGTAGACGTTGGCGGTGCGCGCCGTGCCGGTCCAGACCTGGGCGATGTACCCGTCGGCGCCGACGGTCATCAGGCTCGATTCGGGGCTGACGATGCGCCAGTGCGCGTAGTTGGGCAGGCTGTGCGTGGGGACGTAGCATTTGATGTTGCGATGATGCTCCAGGTTGTACGCCTTCACGTAATCGAAGACCTGCTTCAGGGCGCGCTGGTACAGGTAGTATTTCAGTTTGGAAGAGCGCCACTGGGCATCGGGTGACGTGTGCGGGGGAACCCAGTCCTCGTGGTAGTACGCTTTCCACTCGCGCTGAAAGCCCGCGCCGTACCCGCCGCGCACCCAGAACTCCGGCTCTTCGAGGTGGATCGCCTCCGCCCCCGCGTCTATGGCGCGCCGCACGCCCTGGCTGAGGAACTTGCCGAAGTTGACGCCCGGCGACATGTAATAGACATCCCCGCCGTGAGAAATGACGTTCCCGTTCCGGTCCATCTGGGCTTCATCCACATGGTTTTGCCCGTCGAAGCGGCCGTACAGGTAATCCTGATACTCGCCCCAGCTGACGCCGGTCATCAGGTGTACGATATACCCCTCCGCTTTCCATTTGGCGATGCGCTCCGGGAGGGAGGCGTTGATGCCGTACGCCATCGCTACATCGGAGCGAAGTTGAACGCCGGGAGTCCACGGCGCCGCCTCCTGGAAGGACGTGCGTTCAAGCGATTGTTTGGGATCAGCGGGTCGCGCGGCGGCGGGAGTTTTGGGAGTCATGGGCGTGGGAGAGGGGGCGGCGAACAGGGCGGCTCCCATGAGCAGGGCAGCCGCGAGCGTGAGGGACAGGGCGAGGGTGAGTTTCATAGGGGGGATCAGTTTCTGAATTGGCGAGGGCAGGGGCGACGAAGCCATGACCAGCGAAGGATTTACCCGGCGAGAGCCAGCTCCCGCGCGATTTCCGTCCAGCGCATGAACCGTTCGGGATGGCCTTCGCAGGTGTGCGTGTCCTTCAGGATCATCTCCACGACGTTGCCGCGAGTCGCCTCCACCGCATGGCGGAGGTAGCCGCGCAGTTTCGCCTCGTCAAACTCGCCCACAAGGAACGCCGGGTTCGGCTTCCACGAGTAGATCGCCCGGCGCTCCAACGTCTCCGCGCACCGCTCCACGTCCGCGAACGGGGAGATGGAGAGGCGGCGGAGGTGAGGCAAGGCCAGCGCTGAGTCGAGCTTGCGGGTGAGGTCCTCGCAGCAGCCGTAGCCGGTCAGCCCGAACGGTTCAAGGAGGCGCGCCTCGTATTGCATGGCGAACTCCTCGTGCATGCGCGGCGACACCATCGTCATCTCCTGCGACTCCGCCGATGCCCACATGTCGCAGGGGCGCACGTGGTCGGGATCGAAGCCGGGCTGCGGCAGCTCATCGGTGTAGCCGACGCCGCCGGACGACTGGTAGGTGGAGTCGTTATTGAGGCTCAGGAGGTTCAGTCGTTCCAGTTGCTCCACCCAGCGCCGATGGCCCTCCTCAAAGAAGGCCATCGCGTCGTGGAGCCAGCCGGGGTTGTCCACCATGTCGGTGACGGTCTGCTCCAGGCCGCGCAATTTGGAGTAGTCGGCCATGAGGTGGAAGGAGAGGTGCGCGATTCCCTTCAGCCGGATGGCGAGAATGTCGCCGAACAGGTCCTCGGCCAGTTCCACGCCGCGCTGCGTGGTCTGCTCATCGTGGAGGACTTCGGGGAAATGGAGCCGCTTCAGGTCAGACGGGTCGTTGATCACGGGATCGAAGGCCCATGAGCCGCGCGCCTCGGAGCTCTCGATCTGCTGCTGCTGAAGGCCCCAGCCGGTGGTCGAGATCGCCTTTTGCACCACCCATTCGGCTTCCACCACGCTGTCGTCGCGGAAGTTTTCATGGGCGTAGATGCGGCTGCGGAGCTGCCACTCGATCCGGCGCGCAAATCGGCTCTCGCACGTCATGGAGTGAACCGGCATCAGTTCCGCCCACGCGCCCTCCGGGAAGACGAGGAGCATCGGGCGCACCCGCTCCAGGCGATTGTGACGCTTCCACATCTCGCGGCGCTCGGCCATCACGGGCAGCGCGGCGATTTCGGCGACCCGCGACGCCAGGTCCCGCAAAATCGCCCGGTCGCTCGCCGGGAGGAGTTCGCGGGTTTCCTGCTGCTGTGTTACCGCCATAAGGGGTTCTCCTTGCAGCCGTGTCGTAAAGGCTCGGTTGGGCGCCGTGGGAAGTGACCTGTGCCTGATCCTCCGGCGAATGAAGCGATGGGAGGAGGGCTCTATTTGGGGAGGTCGAGTTCGACGTGGCTACGGGAGGAGTATTCCCCCGCGCGCACCTCGGCCACTTCCAGGTGGGTGACGCCCGCCGCGGGCCGCACGGGGAACGAACGCCGCACCGTCTCCTCCGGCTTCAGGGAGTATGCGAGCGTTGGCGACCCTTCCACAGCGCCTGCGCCCTCCGGCGAAACCAGGAGCGTCACCCGCCCCGTCGCCACCGCTGAACCCAGGTTGGTGAGCGTGAGCGTGACCTCGCCGCCAGTGGCCATAAGCGGACGGCTCGCCGTCAGGCGGCCCCACACGAGAGAGCGCTTTGGGACCACCGGGCGGTCGGCGTCGCGCTGCGGGCCAATCTTCTCAAACGGGATGGGTTGGTAACCGCTTGACAGGGCCGGGGAGTTCGGCTTCAGGCGGAAGTCGCCCATGGCGCGATTCACAAAGCCGGGGTCCGCGCCCACCCAGTTGTTCTTCGCGGTCACATTTTCGGGCTTTGCGTGCCAGGTGATGTCGAGCCACTCCCCGCCGCTCGACAGGTTGTTCGTCACGACGTTATTCTCCGGCGGCACCCCGTCCTCTTTCTCCAGGTACGGGACCAGCGTGGCGAGTTCGGGGTAGCGGGTGGAGTAAGGCGGTTTCCGCCAGTTCATGGCCTCCAGCTCCCCCTTCATCGTCTGGTAAATCTGGTTGTGCCACACCGGGTTTTTATCGAGGCCGCGCCCGTCCAGCGCCACTGAGGGGCGGCAGTCCACGAAAAGGTTGTTGTCCACTGTAAAGTCGCGCCCGCCGCCGAGGAAGACTGCGCGGGTGGTTTCCCAGAGCACGTTGCCCTGAATGAGGTGGCCGCTCACGTTATCATCCATGTAGATGCCCATCGTGCCCATACCCAGGCCGCCAATGTGATGGATGAAGTTATAACGGATCTGATTGCCCCGGTAGGTGTAGTCGCGGCCCGTGTAGATGGCTCCCGCGTCGCCGGTTTCGAGGCAGACGGAGTGGATTTCGTTGTACTCCAGGGTGATTTCGTTGCCGCCGTACAGGATGCCGTTGTGCGGCGCGTCGTGGATGAGGTTGTGCGCCACCCGGATACCGACTCCGCTGGCGTTCACCCCCGCCTGATACGACCGCGACCAGCGCCCGTAATGATGAATGTGATTATTCAGAACCTGATGGTTCGCGGGCGAGAGCGTCTTTCGGTCGCCACCACTGATCTGGACACCGCCGTCGCCGGTGGCGCTCACATCGCAGTCGGCGATGGTGTGATGGGTCCCGCCGTTCACCACGACGCCCCAGTCCCCGATGTTGCGGACGACGCACCCGGCGATGCGGACATGATCGCCGCCGTTGATCTCCACGCCGTTCCCGCGCGTCGCCTCCAGCGTGAAGCCGCGCAGGGTTACATCCTTCGCCTCGTTCAACGTCACCAACGGCTGCGATAGGACGGACACCACCGCCGAATCGGCCTTCAGGGGCGCCGGGGGCCAGAAGTAGAGGAGGCCCGTGGCGCGGTCCACGTAATATTCGCCCGGCTCGTCGAGCTCCTCCAGCACGTTGAGGAAGTAGAAGCGCTGCCCCACCTTGAAGTTGTAGACCCCATGAGGCGGCGCAGTCTCCACAACACGCTTGTCCGCGTCCAGGCGGCTGACGCGCTCGTAGCTGTTGGCCCAGTCGTAAGCCCAGTAGCCATGAACCCAGACATCCTCGCTTGGCTTCCAGCGACGGGGGGAGTCGCCTTCATAGTTGAAGCCGCCGGTGAGGGCGCCCTGTTCCGCGCCCCATTCGTCCTTTTCGGGCTTCGTGACGCCGGTGATGTGGTTGAAGCGTCCCCGATTGGGCCAGCGGGCGAGGGTCATCGGCTGCCCGAAGGCGAACAGCTCCAGGTGCGCCGGGCGCGAAGGCCGACTGAAGCCGCGCGAAGTGAGCTCCCCGAAGTCGGTGACGCCGTTTTTCCGCAGGTCGAAGACGAGGACATGCTTCTTCGCGTCCGGGGTGAGGCGGGCAAGCGTCGCGGGGTCCGTGACCGGCGCAAAGCCGGTGATGACTTTGCCGCCGAGCAGCCGGGCCGACTTCCCCGCCGCCCGATACTCG
>JBBRGS010000024.1:0-29358 GCA_038240635.1 Armatimonadota bacterium | reverse complement strand
CCATGAGGTTTTCGGCGCGTCGGCCTGGGCGTGCTTCCTCACATCGAAGGCGGCGAGCGCGTTTGACTTACATGCGCCCGGCGCGTTCGACTTATCGGCGAGCGCGTTCGGCGGATCAGCGCCCGGCGCGTTCGGGGAGGCGGACGGCGCGATCCCCTCGGCGGAGGGCGTCAGCGCGGCCCTCGGCGTGCCGGAGTCGTCCCCTCCTCCTTCCGAAACGGCGGCGGTGGGAAACGGCGGGAACTTCGCCTTGTTCGGGACGAGCGCGCCGCCCACGGTGACGGTGAACGTCGCGGGGGTCTGCGTCGGGATGCAGACGCTGGTCGTGCAGACCTGCCCTTCAAGCGTCACCGTCATGGGGTACGGCTTCTTTGGGGCGTTTTTGTTCGCTCTTACGGGGATCAGGATGGTTTGCGTCCCCATCCAGACGTTGTGATGATCGGTCTCGCCGCCGAGATCGGTGGTGTGGACGACGGTTTTTGGCCACCTGGGCGCCCCGAAAGTGAAGAGGGTTCCGGCGGGCGTTTTGAGGGTGGCCGGTTGGGCGGGCACGATTTTGCCGCCCGGTTTGGGGCCGTAGAACCAGGCGCCCGCTTTGATACGGAACCGGAACTGCACGGTGAAGGTGTCGCCGGGGCGGACCATGGTGTGGCTGGGTCGCGCGACGGCGGAGACCATGTCGGGCCGCTGACGGATGAAGCCGAATCCGGCGCCGAACGCGGGCGCGACCCCGAACGTGGCGGCGAGAAGAAGCGGGAGGAGACGGATGGCGATAAGGCGGAACGGAGCGCGAAGTCTCATGAGGTCGCCTGTGGGGGAATGAGGAGGGGAGGACGGAGAGGGAGTCGCGTGGGGCTACCGGTGAGACGCGGGTCAGTGGGGCGCGGGTCGGCGGGCACCGACGGCATCTGGGATGCCTGGGCGCTTCCGGCGGTTCCCATCCGTCTCAACGGTTTGCGGCGTGGAGGGATTCGGAGCGGTCGCGCAGAAGCCGGGTTCGGGGGAAGCGCCCAGCCGCCTCCTCCCACTGATGAGGATACCGGGGATGGTGGCGGCGTCCAACCCGGAATGGCGGGGAAACGATGTTGCGAATCGTAGGATTGATTTATATTCGGGACCTGGATCGGGGAGTCTACATCTCCACGAAGTCTTTCATGAATCCTCATTTGATAAGCCTGCCTCATGAGAAAGCGACCCGTCTGTCCGTGGAAGTCTCCCGAATGATCGGGGCGCTGGCGAACCGGACGGCGGCGCTCGACAACCAGGCGTCCGAGGAGGCGCTCTAGTGTCGCGTACTCTCCTCTGCGCCGTCCTTATATGCGCCTCTCGCAGGCGGTGGAACGGCCGTCACCTGTCGCATCCCGCCGAGAGAGTATAATGGAGGGGCGATGTCGTGTTAACGCGAACCGTGGAGGTTGTTCGATGAGAGAGTGGAGACGCTATTTCAGCAGCGATCCGCGAATCTGCGGCGGTCGTATCTGCGCCACCGGCTCCCGGACGCTGATCACCAATGTTCTGGACAGCTTGGCTGAAGGCGCGACTAGCGATGAGATTCTGAGGAGTTTTCCTTCTCTGACGCCCGACCATATCGATGCCGCGCTCGCCTACGCGGCGGAACTCGCCCGTGAAGAGAGCCTGCTGCCGGTGTTAACGCTTTGACTTTTTAGATTGACGAAAACCTTCCCTCTGAGATCGCGGTGGAACTACGCGACCTCGGCCATGAAGCCGACACGGTCACGAAGCCGACACGGTCACAAAGCCGACACGGTCACAAAGCCGACACGGTCACGAAGCCGACACGGTCACGGAGGAAGGGCTGGCCGGAACACCGGACGCCGCCCTGCTCGACCATGTTCGACGCGAAGGACGGGTTTTCATAACGCTGGATGTCGGCATTGCGGTCCTTCGCGCTTATCCCCCTTCCCGCCACCAGGGGATCATTCTGTTCCGCCTCAAAAGCACGGGTCGCCGCTACCTTTTGGAGTTTGCGCGTCAGCAATTACCTCACCTTCTGAATTACGATCTGGCGGGGCATCTGCTGGTCGTCTCTGAAAACGGCGTTCGCTACCGCTAAAGCCGACAGGGATAATCAGGGGGCCTCATCCTCCCCAAAGTCCATCGCGCTCGCTTTGCCGGCGCCCGTGAACAGCGCGTTGATCGCCTCTTTCGGCATCAGGATGTCGCGCGGCTTCGCGTTGTTCATCGGACCCACGATGCCCTTCTGCTCCATCATATCAATCAGCCGCGCCGCCCGGCCATACCCCACGTTGAACTTCCGTTGCAGCATGCTCGTGGAGGCGTGCCCCGTGGTGACCACCATCCGCACCGCGTTCTCAAACAGTTCATCGTCGCTCTCGTTGTCCTTGCCCATCGCCGGGCCTTCCACCGTCACGATCTCCGCCTCGTAATCGGGAGCGCCCTGCGCCTTCAGGTGATCCACCAGCGCCTCGATCTCGTTCTCGCTGATGTACGCCCCCTGGATGCGGACGGCTTTCGGCGCGTCAATCGGCAGGAAGAGCATATCGCCTTTTCCCACGAGGCGTTCCGCGCCGGTGTGGTCGAGGATCGTCTTGCTGTCCACGCCGCTCGCTACCGCGAACGCGATGCGTGACGAGATGTTCGCCTTGATCGTGCCGGTGATGACATCCACGCTGGGCCGCTGGGTGGCGATGATAAGATGGATTCCCACGGCGCGGGCGAGTTGGGCCAGGCGGCAAATGGAGCCTTCGACCTCCGGCCCCTGCTGCATCATCAGGTCGGCCAGCTCGTCAATCACGATGACGAGGTAGGGCAGTTTCCGCTCGCCTTCGGGCCGCTTCTTGTTGTAGCTGTCAATGTTGCGGGCGCCCACCTCCACCAGTAGGTTATAGCGGCGGTCCATCTCCTTGATGGCCCAGCGCAGCACGCCGCCCGCCTGCCGCACGTCCTTCACCACGGGATAGACGAGGTGCGGGATGCCGTCGTACAGGCTCAGTTCCACACGCTTGGGGTCAATCAGGAGGAGTTTGAGGTCCTCCGGCGTGCACCGGAACAGCAGGCTGCAAATCAGCGTGTTGAGGCAGACGCTCTTGCCGGAGTTGGTGGAGCCGCCGACGAGCAGGTGTGGCATTCTGGTGATGTCGGCGTACTTCGGCTGGTTCGCCACGTCCGCCCCCAGCGCGATGGTGAGCGGCGACGCGGCCTCCATGAACTCCGGCGTCTCGATGATCTGGCGCAGGCCCACGGGCGCGGGCTGACGATTCGGCACCTCCACCCCAATGGCGGACTTGCCGGGGATGGGCGCCTCCACGCGCACGGCGATGGCCGCCAGCGACATGGCGATGTTGTCGGCCAGGCTGACGATCTTGCGGACGTAGGTGCCCGGCGCGAGCTGGATTTCGTAGCGGGTGACGGTGGGGCCGTGACAGATTTCGACGACCTTCGCCTCGATCTTGAAGTCCGCCAGCGTGTCTTCGAGGATTCGGATATTCGTTTCCCGGTCGGCCTGGGAGAGGCGGAAGGGCGGCCCCGGCGGGGTCAGCAGGTCGAGGGAGGGCAGGACATACGCCTCGTCCCCCGTGCCGATGATGCGCGAGGAGGGCCTGGGACGTTCTGAAGAGCACGCTGGCTCATGGCGTGCGGGTTTAGCGGGCGCAGTGGGTTCCGGCGCGGACAGTTTCGCTGCGAGGGGTTCGGCGGCGAGGGGAAGCGGCTTCACCGGCAGCAGGGGAGGCGTCAGGTCGGTGTCCTCATCGTCCAGCGCGAAGGGGTCATCATAGCGAGGCAGCTGAGCGCCCGGCGGGTCATCCTCCGCAGAGTCGTGATCCGCCGTCTCTTCATCCGCGCCCTTGTCAGCGTCCACCGGGAGGGAGAGGAACGGGTTCAGAGCCGACTTTCGCCCCACCGTTCTCGACTTCGGCTTCAGCTCCGGGGACGGCGCGATTTCCTCCTCCGCTTCGTTGTCCAGTTCATCCGCCGGTCCCGGCGTCGTATCGTCGGCGGGCGAGTCTCCCCATGAGAGGCGGGGCGGCCAGGCGAGTTTGCCCTGGGTCGGCGAGGCCGGTTCGCGTTCGTTGCGTCGTCGTCGTCGCTCCTCAATCTCTTCGGCGGAGCGGGCGCGCCAATCGTCCACTCGCGTCTTCGCACGCTGAGCGGTTTCCACGCCACGCCTGGCTCTCTCCACGCCCCGCTGCGAGAAGCGCGCGAGGGTGCGCGCGAGCGGCCGATCCGTCACCAGCAGCAGACCGGCCACCGTCGTTGCGGCGAGGAGGATGTATGACCCCACATCGCCGAGGCGCCCCAGCATCGCGTTGCCCAGCAGCGCCCCCATGACGCCGCCACGCCTCGCCAGGAACGCCACCGACTCTTCCGCCGAGGCGCCCGCCCCTCCATAGAGGTGCGCCGCCGCGAGAAAGGTGAGGAAGAGCAGCGTCGTCCCCGACAGCACATCGAGCGGCGGGCGACTCCGGCGGTCCAGCGCGTAGCCAACCCCCAGCGCGCCGAGCAGCGCCGGCGACGCCCACGCGCCGGAGCCGAGGAGGTACCGTAACCCCGACACCAATCCGTCGCCCAGCGGCCCCCCCGCGCCACGACGGATCAGCGACACCAGGATGAGCGCGCTCAGCGCCATCAGTCCTACCGCGATCAGATCGTACCGGCGATGCGGGGAAGCCGGGGGCCGGGGGGCGGGTCGGCGAGGCGCAGGAGCCGGGGCGCTCCGGGAGCGACGCGGGGCGGGCGCGCGTTGGCGATCACGGGGGGTAGTGGGAGGCATGAGGCTCCAATCCGGGCGGGCGTAAGGGAGAGTTTCCTCCATTATCGGAGCGAAGAACGGTCCCCCTTACCCAATCGTCGCAGAGCCGCCGCCGCAGAAGGTGGACAGGACCCTGCTTCGCTCGCGTTATTCGGGCGAGTCCGTCGCCATCGTCTCGGCGAGGCGCACGAGGGAGCGGACCCCAACACCGGTGGCGCCCTTCGCGCGATACTTCGTGTCCGCCGACGCCGACGCGGTTCCGGCGATGTCGAGGTGCGCCCACGGAATGGCGTCGTCCACGAACTCGCGGAGGAGCAGCGCGCCGGTTTGCGCCCCGGCGGGTCGGCCCCCGGAGTTCTCCACATCGGCGATGTCGCTCTTGATCTGCTCCTTGTATTCGTCCATCAGGGGCAGCTGCCACATCGGTTCGCCGGAAGCGTTGCCCGCCGCGATCACCCGCTCCACCCACTCCTGCGGGCCGCCCATGACGCCGGTGCAGCTGTGCCCCAGCGCGATGACGCACGCCCCGGTGAGGGTCGCCAGGTCCACCAGATGAGTGGCGCCGGACTGTTGCGCGTACGTCAGGGCGTCGGCGAGGACGACGCGGCCTTCGGCGTCGGTATTGAGGATTTCGATGGTCTTGCCGTTGAGCGCCGTCACCACGTCGCCAGGCTTGTAGGCGGCGGCGCCGGTCATGTTTTCAGTGATGGGGCAGACGGCGACGACGTTCACCTCCGGGCGCAGGGCGCCGATGACCTTCATGGCGCCCAGGGTCGCCGCCGCGCCGGACATGTCGGTCTTCATATCGAGCATATTGTCGGCGTTTTTGATGCAGAGACCGCCGCTGTCGAAGGTGATGCCTTTGCCCACGATGCCGAGCGTCGGCTTGCCAGGGAAGGCGCCGTAGCGCAGGCGGATCATCCTCGGCTCCTGCACGCTTCCCCGCGCCACGGCGAGGAGCGCGCCCGCGCCCATCTCTTCGAGCGCGGCTTTATCGAGGATGGTGGTCTCAAAGCCCATCTCCTCGCCGAGAGCGCGAGCGCGTTCGGCCAGAATCGTGGGAGTGAGGTCGGCGGCGGGCCGCGTCACCAGTTCCCGCGCGAAGTTGATCGCTTCGCCCAGGGTCACGCCCGCGTCCACGTCGGCCTGCCAGGCGTCGGAATTCGGCCCGGAGAGAATCAGCGTCTCCAGCGCGTCGGGTTTCACCTCCTGGGTCTTGTACAGGTCGCCGCGCCCCATACCCACCAGAGCGCCGGACACCGCCGCGCGCAGGAGTTCGGAACCGGCGTCGGGCAACGCCGACAGCGTGGAGATTCCCGCGATGAGAGTGGTCCAGCCTTTGCGGTTGGCGATGCGCACGGCCTGCCCGAAGAGCCGGGAGACCCGATCCGGCGTCAGGTCATCACGCTTGCCTGCGCCGAGCAGGAGCAGCCGTCGGGTGGGTAGCGCCCCGGACGTGTGAAGCGTGGTCGCCTCGTGGAGTTTGCCTTTCGCCTCTCCGCTGGACAGGAGTTCGGAAATCGCGCCATTCAAACGAGTGTCGGCGCCGCTGAGCGCGGCAGGGAGATCGGTTTCGCCTTCAAACAGGAATTGAAACAGGGCATCGCCGGAAACGGTTTCCGGTTCATCACGTCGAACGGAAAGGGACAGCGCCATGAGACCTCCCTGGGGGCGCACACGAGTTGAGGCGGAAAAAGAATGGGCGGACGCTGCGGTTTCGCGCGGGAATACGCTCAGGTCAGGCAGGGGATGCCGCTGAAGTCGCGCGAGGGCGGCGCCGATGAACACGATATATCATAGTCGGTTCAGCGCGCGTCCCATAACGCCGCCTATCGCCTCATCACCGATGAGAGCGTCCCTCTTCCTGTCCGGCCCGAAAGTGGGGACGGAGGTCGGGCGTGCGAGGTTTGAGCGTGAGACGTCAGAGGGTGGGAGTGGCGCGCCCGACGACCACAGTGAGAGCCAGGAGTAAAGACACAATAAACAACAGAGGCAGCGCAACGCCAATCATGGGAGCTCCCTTTCCGGCGGGACGACAACAATCTTCCGATAGAGTGTACCCGGCGAGTCGCGTGTCCAAACCTTACCCTCCCGCGGGGGTTCACAACTCTGTCACATGGACGCGACCGAACCCATGCACGCGGCGCCCTTCCCCTCGCACATCAAAACGAATGAACCCCACTCATGGAGATGCGATGCAGAGTGTTCTGTACGACCGCTGGGTCTGCCCCCGATGCCGCGCGACGCTCGATTCCGTCGTCGAGGGCTGGCGCTGTTCCCGTTGCGAAGTCGAATATCCCCGCGCGCCCTGGGGTCTGTCATTCCTCCCCGACGCGCGCGAACCGCTGGAGACTTCCGAACAGATCGCCGCGCGAGACCGCGAAGCCCGCGAGTATGAAGACGCCCAATTGCTTCACAAAGGGCGACCTTTTTGGGATTTGGCGGGCCACCTCATCCACGCCGCGCTCCGCCATGCTCCCGAAGGGCCATTCCTCGACGCCGGGTGCGGCACGGGATTTATCACCGAGGCTCTCGCTTCTCCCCATCGGGACCTGCTGGCCCTCGATCTCAGCCAGGCCAGCCTGCGCGTATTGGCGGAAAAGACCCTGCCTCGCACGCTGCCCCTGCATGGTGACCTCACCGCGCTGCCTCTCGCCGATCAGTCCCTCGCCGGGATCGCGTGCAGCCTCGTGGTGCAGCATCTCTCTCCCGAACTGCGCGCGCGGGTCTATTCGGAGTTTCGACGGTGCCTTGCGCCGCAGGGAGTTCTCGCCCTGTCGGCGTATAATGTCTGGCATTTTCACATCCGCCACCTGCCCACCGAAGGCCGATACGACAGTGGAATCCCCTATACTTCCTTTACAGCCCGCCAATTTGAGGAAGAACTGGTCGCCGCCGGGTTTGAGGCGGTCAAGGTGCGTCCTCTCGGCTGGGCCAGCGGAATGCGCCTGCGAAGGGGCCTGAATCATCTCCTCCCTCGGTGCAATGCGCTTCTCAACCGCCTGGAAGGCGCGCTCCACTCCCGTCTGCCTCGGCGTTCCGCCCCCTCCGACTACTGGCTGCTGACCGCCCGGCAGCCCGCGCCTCAGGCCGCCCCGGTTCCCACCGCCTGATCGCCCGCCTCCCTTCAACGCCGCGCCCCCTCTCCCTGATGACGACACCTTCTCCCTCTTCCCTTATCCCTGCTCCGGCCCCGGCGGCGCCCCGCGCGGTGATCCTGGGCCACAACTTCGGGGCGGTGCGGGCGCTGCGGCGCGAGGCCGTCCCTGTCGCCATGATCCATGACGCTCCGCTGCCCCGCCGCGTCGAGGGGCTGTCGGCGTTCGACCTCTGCCCCGATTACAGTCCTGGCGCCGCCGATACCGCCTGGGCCGACCGCCTGATCGCGCTGGCCGACACGGACGACTCTGCGGCCCGACCGATCCTGTTTCCGGCTTCGGATCGGGGATTGCTCGCCGTCGCCGCGCACCACGAGCAGCTGGCCGAGGCGTATACGCTCGCCTGCCCGGCGCCGCACATCGTGGAGACGCTGATTGACAAGGTGAAATTTGCGTTATGGGCGGAGGCGCACGGCGTGAGTATCCCGCCGTCCCGCGTCTATCGCGTGGGAGAGTCGCTCGAGGGCGCGGGGGAACAGGCGCCGCTCCCGTGCATCGTGAAGCCGAGCCTCACCTTTCGGCTGGAAGAATCGTCCGGCGTGAA
This sequence comes from Armatimonadota bacterium, assembly GCA_038240635.1. Classification (GTDB taxonomy): domain Bacteria; phylum Armatimonadota; class DTGP01; order DTGP01; family JAHWJO01; genus JBBRGS01. Next base: position 20,924 of record JBBRGS010000024.1, on the reverse strand, counting down.
ACTGTTCCGCGCACACACTCCTCAGGAAGTGGAAACGCTGGCGCGGCGGTGTCACGATCAGGGCCTCGATGTGGCGCTGCAAACCGACTTATCGCTGGGCGAATCGGTCCAGTGGTCGCTGGCGGCGGTCGCGGGCGAAGGCGGCCGGCTGATCGGCTCGGTCCTGGCGCGCAAAATCCGACAGGCGCCCTGGGGAGCGGGCACCGCCGTGGAGACCCTGCCCCCGGATGCGCGCATGACGGCGCTCGCGAAACAGCTTTGCGGCGCGATGGGCCTGATGGGCCTCTTTGAGATGGAATTCCGCCCCGATGCATCGGGCGCGCCGCGCGTCATCGAGGTGAATCCGCGCATCTACACGCAGGTTCTCCTGCCCGCCGCCGCCGGAATCAACCTGCTGCACCTGGGGTATCTTCAGGCGGCGGGACTGCCGATGCCTCCCATCGGCGACTATCGGCGCGGAATGGGGTGGATCAGTCGCCGCCGCGACCTGCGCGTATCGCTCGGCCTGCTCCGACGGGGCGAACTCGCTCCGGTGGAATGGCTGCGGTCGCTGGTCCGGGCGCGCGTCTGGGAATAGAGGGCGCGCGTCTGGGAATAGAGGGCGCGCCCGAAACGGCGGGGCAGTCGTGATCCGTCAGGCGAGGGGATGCGCCGGTCGGCGGTCCATCAGGCCAGCGCGTGGTACGTCGGAGCATGAAGCAATGGCGAGCGTGCCAGCCCCATGCGGAACGCCGCCATGTTGTCGCCATACTCGGCGTGCAGGCGCGGCAGGGGGAGCGAGACACTCGGCAGCACGCTTCCCAGCGAATGGACGTGGGAGAACCAGAGCTGGAACCCCGCCGCCTTCACCGCGTCGTCGGTCTCCGCCGACATTGCCCGCGCCGAGCCGACGGGATAGGCGAAGGCCACCGGCGCACGGCCCATCTCCCGCGTGATCTCCTCGAAGCAGCCGGTGGTCTCGGAATACAGGCTGCCGGGGTCCAGCCGCGTGAGTAGCGGATGGGTCCGCGTGTGGCCTCCAATCTCCATACCGGCGGCGGCCATCTCCCGCGCCTGATCCCACGACAGGAACGGGTCGGCGGTCAGAAAGGCTTCCGGGACGACGCCGGTGGCGAGTTTCAGCCGCTCCACCGCCGCCATCGCCACCGTCCACGGCGATTCCTTAACCCGTTCCAGGAAACGCTTCGCGGACGCTTTCCGATTCCGGGGGTCCAGGCGATACGGGGCGTCGGCGCCTCCAAAGGGTGATGCGATCTCCTCCACGGTGGAGCGCTTGACGCAGCATGCGATGGCGTCCCACCACGGGGCCACCCGGCGTCCCACCAGGGCGGAGGCCAGAAAGAAGGTGGCGGGGAGGCCCAGGCTTTTGAGGATGGGGAACGCCGTTTCGTAATTGTCCATGTAGCCATCATCGAAGGTGATGAGGACGGGCCGCTGCGGGAGCGACTTCGGCGCGCGCAGGGCGGCCAGCATCTCGCGGAGGCTCAGCACGTCGGCGTTGCGCTGAAGGAACCGGACTTCCCGCTCAAACTGTTCCGGCGACGAGCTGATGAGTTCCTCGTCGAACGGAAACTCCGGGCCGGGAAGAGGCAAAATCCGATGGTAGGCGAAGACTGCGACACGGCGGAGGGCCTTGTGGCGAAACATGGCTTCGGGGAGCGACGTTCTCGGCAGTGCGGAGAGGGCGAGACGTTTCAGCGGCGCCTGAACAAACTGTTTGAGCGGCATGGGGGTGAAGGCCTCTTCGGAAAAGCGCGCATGGAGTGACCCCGGAGAATGGGTCTCCATTAGGTCTTCCATAGATTCCAGCCGCCTTCACCATGTGCAATGCCGAATCCGCCTCCATTCCCGGTGTTGTCATCTTTGTCACAGAATACGGTCAGATCGCGGTGATCTCTGATCATCGCTTCTTCACTACCGTACGGCGTGAGACAACCGCTCGTGAGACGCTTGGAGATCGCTTGCAGGGCGATAAGCCGCCGCCCCTGAAGCGCTACAGTCGTCCGGCGAGAACCTGATACGGCGCCAGCGTGACGCGCAGCCCCTCGGCCTCCAGCGGATCCGCGTTCACGGCGCCGTCATGGATGAGGTCGCGCAGGGGGATCGCGCGCTTCTCCTTCGCGGCCTGAGCAAGGGCGGCGCTTCCCGCCAGCGTGAGGGTCGCTGTTTCGGCTTTATCGCTCAGGGAGACGACGACAAGGCTTTGGTGGCCGTTCAGGCGGCGCAGCGCGGTGAAGACCATCGGGTTATCGCACGCTACGGCGCGAAAGAGGCGCTCACCATGCGCGAGTTCAGGAAACTCCTTGCGCGCCATGAAGAGTTTGCGATAGTACGCCCAGGTGGCCGGATCATCGTCCGGGTTCGGGCCGTTGTCGGGGTCCCCTGCGAAGACCTCCGGGATGGCGCAGAGCGCGTGGATCGCGTCCATCGCCATGAAGCGCGGGCTGTACCCGTTGAAGTGGTAGAACCATGACGTGTCATGATTGCGCGCGAAGAAGACCCGGTTCGCGCCGCGCGGCAGGAGGTCGTACACGTTCGCCATGTGATCGCGGTACTGGGCCGCGTTCACCTCGCCGCGCTCCATCTTTTCCACCCACTGCTGCACGGCTTCGGTCTGATTGTCGTGCCCCAGGTTGGACGCGGTGTAGAAGACGGGACCGAACACTTCGCTGAGGAGGACGGCGTTCGGGTTCACCTTTCGCATGGCGGCGATCATCTTGACGAGGAGTTCCGCCGACGCCGCGCCGCTGCGATAGGCGGGCGAGGGGCTGTTGGGGTCCCAGCCAGGGCCTTTGTAGCTCGCGGCGTCCACGCGGTACCCGTCGATGCCGTAGGTCTGGGTGTCGTGGACCGCGAGGTCGGCCATATACTGTTGATAGGCGGGGCTGGCCCAGTCGGTGGAGAGGCTGCCCCATGTGGGGTGCTTGATAATATTGCCCGCTTCATCGTGGATGAACAGGTCGGGCCGCTGTTTCGGGATGGGCGACTTCTCGTTGAAGCCGTGGATCACCATGTCGAACAGGACGCGCATGCCGAGCCGGTGCGCCGTGGCGACCATCGCCTTCAGGTCGTCCGCCGAGCCGAAGCGGGGGTCCACCTCATACAGATCGAGGGGGCTGTACCCGCCGGTCCAGTGGGGCATGAGGTAGATCGTGTTGAAGCCGATGTCACGGTAGTGAGGCAGCCGCTCAGTGATCTCCTTAAAGCCGCCCTTGTAGTAGTTGGGAAAGACTTCGAGGAGGGTGATGTCCCGCGCCCAGTCCGGCGTGTGGGGGTCGAGCGGCATAGTGGCTTCGGCCATGGCCCGGTACTGGTGGAGGGCATTCTCCAGCGGCCCGGCGACCAGTTCCGTGCGCTGGGTATCGGACTCGGCGGCGAATCCGGGGGCCATGCGGTAGGCGCGGCGGTCGGTGAAGGCGAGGGCGAGTCGTTCGCCTTCGGGATACAGGAAGATCGAGTAGTTGGTTTCGCCGCCGCCTGTATCCATCCACGCCGCGAGGGTCACATCCCGCTTCGTGTTGCGGAGGGAGACGAAGCCGAATCCCCCATCGGGCGCGCCGTGGAAGCCGATGTTTTTGCCGGTCATCGCGGCGTAAGGCGTGTCGGGCGCGACAAAGTTGGTGGGGAACCACGGCCCCGGAACGTCCACCACGCAGTCGGCGGGGTCGCCGGGCGCGACGCCGGGCAGCGTGAAGCGGAACTCCTCCAGCCGCTCCACCGTTGGTGTTTCAGATGCGTTCGGTGAGGGGAGGCGCAGGAGCCGGGCCGCGCGGTCGAGGCGCGCTTCGCCAGGATACAGCGTGTAGTTGACGGCCAACTCGTGGGTGAACGGCGGCCCCGCGCCCCGCGACGCCGGGATGCCCAGGACAAGCCTCAGTGCGCCCGACTTCCGATCTGCGCTCACGCTCGCCTCGGAGCGGAGGAGGACGGCGCCGCGCATCTCCACGAGCCATGCGCCGTTCACGCGGGCGTCGGCGGCGGGAGTGGGGCGAGTGGGCTGGAGGAGACTGCCCGGCAGGCCAACGGCGGCGAAGGAGAGCCAGTCACCCGTTGTGGCGTCGAAGGTGAGTTGAAGTTTGAGGTTGCCGAAGGTGATGCGGTCGCCCTCGGCGCGGGTGTACAGGTCCTGATAGAGTTGGTTCACGGCGGCGGTTCCTGGGTTGGGTGAGGCGGGAAGGCTTTCGGGAGGCGACGGGGCGGACGCGCCACAAGTCGCTCTGGCGAAGGAGAGAAGGAGGCCGCAGGCGATCATGGGGAGGAGGCGCATAGGAAAGTGTTCGTTGAGCCTTTAAGGGGCGCGAGACCGGGAGGCGGATGAGGCGCGCCCTGAGAGTAAGGCGCGCCTCATCTTCTGCGCGACGAAGAAGGTGACGTTCGGCGCTACCAGGCATACCCTTCCGGGGCGTGACGGTAGCCGGGGAATATGTCGTCCAGCCGTTTCTTCGTCTCGTCGGTGATCTCCACCTCCAGCGCCCGCAGGCTGCCGTCGAGTTGCTCCATCGTGCGCGGCCCGATGATCGGCGCGGTGACGACGGGGTTACTCAGCAGCCACGCGAGGGCCACGTCGGCGGGCTGCTCGCCCATCTCCTTACACAGCCCTTCCCACCGTTCCAGTTTGTCGCGGTTCGCGTCCACCGCCCCCTGCATGCCGCCGCGCCGCCCGTCGGAGAGGCCGTCCAGCACGCCGCCGAGGAGTCCTCCGCCGAGGGGACTCCACGGGATGAGGCCGAGGCCGTACGCCTCGCAGGCGGGGATGAGATCGAGTTCCACCATACGGGCGTTCAGGTTGTAGAGGCTCTGCTCGGAGACGAGGCCGAGGAAATGGCGCGCTTTGGCCGCCTCGTTCGCCTGCGCGATGTGCCAGCCTGCGAAGTTGGACGACCCGACGTAGAGAACCTTCCCCTGCTGAACCAGCAGCTCCATCGCCTGCCAGACTTCCTCCCAGGGAGCGTCGCGGTGGATGTGGTGCATCTGATACAGGTCAATGTGGTCGGTTTGGAGGCGGCGGAGGCTGGCTTCGCAGGCGCTGCGGATGTGAAGCGCGGAGAGGCGGCTTTCGTTGGGCCAGTCGCCCATGTCGCCATACACCTTGGTGGCGAGGACGACCTTCTCGCGTCGGCCTCCACCCTGGGCGAGCCAGCGACCGATGATCTGCTCGGTGACGCCTTCTCCCTTTTGGCCGCCGTAGACGTTGGCGGTGTCGAAGAAGTTGATGCCCAGTTCGAGCGCATGGTCCATGATGGCGTAGCTGTCCGCCTCCGTAGTCCTCGGACCGAAATTCATGGTGCCGAGGCAGAGACGGCTGACCTTGAGCGCGGTGCGGCCCAGTCGTGTGTATTGCATGATGAGTTCTCCTCGCGTCTCCGGGGGAAGGCCCCGGTTTCAACGCATTCTGTCAGAGTTCGTCGGTTCCATACGGCAGCGCGAGGGAGACGACCTGCACCTCCTCGCCGAGCCGGTCCCGCAGGATATCCCAAAGGATTTGCTGTTTTTCGACCTCCCGGCGGCCATTGAATTGATTGGAGACCACCACTACATGAACCCGGCCGTTGTATCCGGGACGGGTCTCGATGGTGTCCTGAGGAAACACCGCGCGCAGGACCGCTTCCACGCGAGGGGCCTCCACTTCATAATCGTAAGCGACTTCAGGCATACGAGGGTCTCCGCCTTCGGGATCATCTTCAGTCTGTTATGACCCTCTCGCCGAGGTTCCAATCCTCAATCCACTACAGGACGAGTTAGAAGTCCGGCTTGCTGTTGTAGAACCCAGGGACGGGTTCCGCCAGCGGCGTCGAGTTCACGGGTACTGGCCATCCCGGTCGGGAGTCCCGTTCTTCCGAGGTTTCTTCTCCCTGCATGGCCAGCCCCAGTTCTTCACGGGAGGCGCCCAGAGCCAGCGCCGCGCGGAACATGAGGTCGAAGGAGACGGAAGGGTCGGCCGCTTCCATTTTAGCGACGCGGGACTGGCTGCTGCCGATGCGTTCGGCCACTTCCGCCTGGGTCCATTCGTGAGCGCGGCGGAGTTGTTTCAACAGATGAGCCAGCGATAACTTGAGGTCTATGAGGGTGAGGGTCGTAGACGAGAGGTTCAGGAAATCGGCGGCGGATCCGACCTGGTAGCCCGCGCGTTCAAGTCGCTTTTGGCGCGCGGGAGAGAGAGTGGAAGGCGGCGCGTGAACGGCACGAGGCGACGAAGGCATGGGGGGCGCTCAGGGGGAGAGGAGGGCGGAGGGTCCGCGCGGAACAGCAGCCCTCCGGTGGATGCCGATTTTAGGGGGAAGTGGGAATCAGGACAGGTCAGAGGGAGACGGACGGGCAAAGGGTTCAGCGGGTTCGCCGGGCAGAGCCTGGGCTTTCGTCAAAGGTCAGAAGACGTCCCCTGCAACGTTTAATAACGACTTTCGGTGTTTTCTGAGTCGTCTTCTGAAACATGTCTAACAGGAGGATGAGGTCCGGGTCGATTCGATAAATGATGCGCCAACTGCTGTTACTGTCCCTGAAGATCAGTTCGTAGCAATCCTTTCCAATGGAGTTTTGCATGGGGTGCGCATCGGGCCTATCCAGCAACTCCCCCATTTGCAGGCGGCGGAGGAGAGTCGCGACTTTCTCAAGGCCTCTGACGCTGAGAGGAGGGGAGGAGACTTCATTGCAGATCCATACGAGGGGCTTTAGTGGGGCCATGCGCGCAGCCCCTCCTGGAAATCAGTATATGTCAGATTGGGCATTTTGTCAACCCATTCAGTTCCTGTGATCAGGATTGCTTTCCAAAGTCGCCCTACCTCTTCCGGGATGCCTTTCCACAGGGTTTCTCCATGGAATTTCCTCTTGCAGAAGGCGAATCCCCGTCAGGTTGAGAAAGATTGAGCGTCCTGGGGTGCAGGCCCAGGACGGCCCGGCCTCTTCGCCTTCAATCGGACGGCTCTGCTCACCCGCCTACAGGAACAGTTTGGGCAGGTACTCCGGCGCGTCGTCATACGGCGCGGCTTCCCCGGCGGCGACGGTGTACATCCGCTCGTGGCTGGCCCGCGCGGCGTCGCACAGGGCCGCGTACGGCCGGTTGCACACGTCCAGGAAGCCGATGTTCCAGTTCTCCCCGTCGAAGCGGCCCAGCGCCGACTCATCGTACAGCGTGAAGTAATGCACCCCGACGCAGCCCGGTTGCGCCGCCGCGTCCTCCAGGTACACGCGGTAGGCGGCCCCGCGCGCGGCCTGATCCTTCACGTGGCCGATGCCGCTGCCCGGCAGGCCTACGTCCAGCGCGCCGAAGTGCCACTCGCCGACCATCACCGGGCGGTCCAGCAACTCGACGATGCGGGAGACGGTTTCCGGGTTCACGCGCTCCTCGTAGCAGTTCATGCTGAACACGTCGAAGCGGGACATCGCCTTCAAGGCCCACGCGGGCGGGACGGTGTAGTAGCGCGCGCCCAGGTTGAGGTGGTTCGGGTCCACCTTGTGGCAGGCGTCGGTCATCCCATCGAAGAGGCGCTCGGTCATCGTCGCGCTGAACGCCTCCATGTCGGCGCGGGCGGCGGGAGTGAGCGGAGTCGCCCACTCGCCTTCGGAGAGCGCGGCGAAGGTGGCGGGAAGTCCCCAGGCGTCGGCGAGGGCGGCGTCGGAGGCGTGCCGTTCCCGGAGGAAGTCGGCGAGGGCGGCGCGGGCAGGGCCACCTGTCGTGTTGAACAGCATCCCCTCCGCCGGAGAGACCGCCGCAAATCCCCAGGTCGGCTCATTCATGAGGAAGTAGCCGAGGAACGCGGGATCGTCCGCCGTCTCCCGGAGCTGCTCGGCGTACTCCGCGCAATCGGCCTCAAAGCCGGGATGGAACACGTCGGGAAACTCGCGGAAGACGAGCGGCGCCCGCTTCGAGTGGTACTCCAGGGGGCGGACGTACGGGAAGCCCGCCGCTTTCGCAATCGTCCACTCCGACCAGTTGGCGACGGTATTCACGCCGACGCGCCGCAGCTCCGCGAGGGAAATCTCGGCCCAGCGGTCGTGCCAGTCGTCGCCGAACGTACGGGAGAAGTTGGCCGCGAGGTAGTTGACGTGTTCCAGCCCGTGGATGCCGGTGTAGGCGGCGGGGCCGGTGTCCGGCTTCCACGCAAGGGCGGCGTTGAGGCCGGAGCAGGCGGCGTCGGTGTCCACGCGCACGCAATCCATTCCGGCGGACCAGAAGAGGCAGCCGTCGGGGTCCACCAGCCACCATCGCGTTCCGTCGTAGTGGGTGCGGAAGAAGCCGGTCGCCTCTACGGTGCGGTCGGCGCGTCCACCCCAGCGGGAGAACGAGGCGGGCCAGCGTTGGGCGGGCGCGGCGGCGAGTTGCGCGTGGAGGCGCTCTTTCACCTCGTCGAGGTCGCGCGACTTCCCTGGCCAGTCGTACAGGGCGTTCTGGCCGAGCGCATCGAGGAGGGGGCCGTTCGGCAGCAGCGGTTCATCGAGGAGCGGCGGCGCCTCCGCCACGGCCTGGATCGGCGTCATGCTCCAGCGCGCCGGTTCATCGCCGAGGCGGAGGACGCGCAGGGTCATGCGGGTGACGCGCGCGAGGTCCACCCGCTGCCCGCCCGCCATCGGCTTGAGCCAGGCGCCTTCGCGGGGGAACTGCCACCGGTTCTGGTCCACGGCTTCGAGCGGCAGGCGCATCCGGGCGGAACACTGGTTGAGGAGGCCGTAATCCATGTAAAAGGCGGGACCGTCGTCGCCTTCCTGAAGAGTGATTCGGAAGACGCCGAGGCGCCGCCCCTCCAGGAGCATATCGCTGGTGAGGAAGCGCGCGTCGGCGAGGGCGCCCGCCGGAAACGTGAAGGCGAGGCCGTCTCCCTCGGCCAGGGCGCAGTAAGCGGCGCCGCCGGGCAGGGCGGTCTCGCGGTCTTCCACCTCCAGCGTTCCGAGGAGGGCGTCAGGCTTAAGTTCCAGCGGCAGGGTCACGGTCACATCTCCACATGGCGGGGAAGGAAGCATGAGTGCATTCGCTTTTCCGTTCGACGAGCGCGACAGGTTTCCCTCACGGATTGGGTTCGTCTTCTAAAGAGAAGGTGAGGCGGCCTCGCAATGGGATGAGGAAGCGACCGCCGGCCCTGTCAGGCGGAGGGGAGGAATCGCGGCTCAGGGACAATCACGGTTTTCCCGAGGGTGTTGTTCAAAGTTTTGCGGAAGCGTTGGAGCGCCCTCACCGAGGGACAGAGTGAGGCGCCTCAGAGGTTCGGGCGACTGAAGTCGCAGCAACAATCACACGTAATCCGCCTTAGCGGGTTAGGGGACATTGCCCAGGCCGGGGTCGCTCCTGAATGAAAGGCTTTGGCGCAGGTCGCAAAGAGACGATCTCATTCGCTGGGGCGGGAGTCGGCAAAGGCCGACTTTGTGTGTCGGTTGCTGCGACTTCAGTCGCCCGACTCCCGCCGCCCGCAAAACTTTGAACCGCACCCTTTTCCCGATTGCCTCTTGCCGCGTCGTTATCGGGATGCTATACTCACGGCGGAACGGTTTATTGTGTGTCCGCCTCTCGCAGAGGCCGGTCCAATGTTCCATTCCAGAGCGCATGGTTTTTCTATCGTGAGTGGCGCCCCCTGCGGCGTCCGGCAACCTGGTGGCGACCGCCAAGGTGCCCGTCCTCTCGGAGGAGATAGGCCCCGCCGTCCAGGCGTTCGCTTTGCCCTCATGGAAAGCGGCGCAGGATTCCGGGGAAACCGGGTCGCACGCCCCCGGCGTGCGGGGGTATTTTTGTGGCCCCCCACCGGCTATCGCCTCCTTTCCAGCGACGGCGCTTCACGGACGCGCCGGGTTCTACTCCTCTCTTTCCTGGAAAGGTAGCGCGCCCCTTGAGCTCAACCGACACCATGACCTCGGCTCCCCAACAGCCTGTCACGACCGGCGCCCCCCTGGTCTCCTCCACCCCTTCCACCGCGTACACCTGGACCTTCTCCTCCGAATCGGTCTCCGAAGGCCATCCCGATAAGGTGTGCGACACCATCGCCGATTCCATCCTCGACGCCTACATCGCCCAGGACAAAGACAGCCGCGTCGCCTGCGAAGTCCTCTGCAAGGCCGATCAGGTGATCCTCGCCGGAGAAATCACCTCCAGCGGCGCCGTGGACCACGAAGCCGTCGCCCGCCAGGCAATCCGCGACATCGGCTACATCCATCCCGATGACCTGTTCAACGCGGACGGCGTGACGGTGAGTCAGTTCCTCACCAAACAGTCGCCGGAAATCTCCCAGGGCGTGACCGCCGACACCAGCCTCTCCGGCGATCAGGGCGCGGGCGACCAGGGCATCATGTTCGGCTACGCGACGAACGAGACGCCCGAACTCATGCCGCTGCCCATCCTCCTCGCGCACCGCCTGACTCGCGGCATCGCCGAGGATCGCCGCAGTGGCCAATACGACTGGCTGCGGCCCGACGCCAAGAGCCAGGTCTCCGTCGTCTACGAGGGCAACCGCCCCATCCGCGTCTCCGACATCCTCGTCTCCACCCAGCACACCGCCGACGCCTCCCGCGAGGCGATCATCGCCTACGTCCACGACATCCTCGGCCCGCGCGCCCTGGGCGACTGGTGGAACGACGACGTGACGGTGTACGCCAACCCGACCGGCAGCTTTGTGCATGGCGGTCCCTCGGCGGACTGCGGCGTGACCGGACGCAAGATCATCGTGGACAGTTACGGCGGCTACGGACGGCACGGCGGCGGGGCGTTCAGCGGCAAAGACCCCAGCAAGGTGGACCGGAGCAGCGCCTACTTCAGCCGGCTGGTGGCGCGCCAGGTGGTTCAGCAAGGGCTGGCGGACAAGGCGGAGGTGCAGGTGGCCTACGCGATTGGCATGGCGCAGCCGGTGAGCGTGAAGGTGGACACGTTTGGCACGGGCGACGAGCGGGCGGCGGCGGCGTTCGTGAGGACGTTCGACTTCCGGCCTCGCGCAATCATTGAGCGGCTGGACCTGCTGCGTCCGATCTATCGGGAGACGACGAACTACGGACACTTCGGGAAGCCGGGCCTGCCCTGGGAAGCGTAGCGGGCGCCAGGCCCTCTGGCAGAGTGTGAAGAGTGTGAGAAGTGAGGCCGCTTCGGGAGGGTTCCGTGGCGGCCTTTTCGTGTTAACGTTTGCTCCTGGTCTTTGACCGTGTGCAAATCCCTGAACCATACCCTGCGACGGGGATTCGTTTGACCCGCCCGATTCCGTGTGTTAAGATGACTGCGGTGGAAGGCCGCGCGGCGTCGGTGGCGCTCTTCCCTTATCCCGTGGCGGGTGTAGCTCAGTCGGTTAGAGTGCCAGGTTGTGGCCCTGGAGGTCATGGGTTCGATCCCCATTACTCGCCCTTTTGTTTTGTTGGCTCCGCTTGCCGGAACTATTATTTGTCATTCGATCAACGAGACCGTCAGGATGAATCCGTGGCCGAACTGGCGTTGTGGGTGATATCATCCCTTCCTGACAACAATACCTAATACCCGCGTCTCCCCTTTAAGGGATTAGGTGTCAAGTTTCATGAGGTTGTGAACGGTTGGTCCGGTAAGCGAGCAGGCTGGAAGGCTCCCTGAGGAAGCGGCTGGGTTCTTTTTGGCGGCAGTCACAGACGACCTGGTAAGGGGTCCTGCCTCCGAGTTGGCGGTTCGGGCGATCAAAGTCGAACCGCCACATCCAGCCCCTGAGGTCGGCGATCCTCTCCTGGGAGGTGTCGTAGCGACGCTTCTTCGGGGTGTTCTCTTTGGTCAGCCCGTTCATTCGCTCCGCCAGGCCATTCGTCTGAGGCGTGCAGGGCCTGGTTCGGCGGTGTTCGATCTTCTCCTTTTGACAGAGCGCCTCGAAGGGATGGGCCGTCTTCGCCGGGCCAAAGCGGTTACGAAACCCCTCCAGCGTGAACTCCCGCCCATTGTCGGTGAGGACCTTCTCGATACGAAACGGGAAGAACGCCAGACAATTTGCCAGGAAGTCCGCCGCACTGGCGGCATCTTTGTGTTCGTAAACCGCCACAAACACCCGGCGAGTGGCCCGATCCACCGCCAAAAAGCAGTACCGTTTCGTCCCCTCCAGCGTCGGCAGGTAGAACAGGTCGATGTGCGCAGAGTCGGGGGCATACTCCCTCAACACCCCGGCCCTGCGCTCTTTGGGTTCCCTTCAGCCGGTTCATTCCGTGACGACGCAGCGTACGATACACCGTGGAACGTCGAACGTGCGGCAGGACCGAAACGCAAGCGTCGAACGTCTCATCCAGAGGCAGGCCGAGCGCCCGAACCCCCAGAATGAACGCTTCCTCCTCGGAGGTGAGGGTGTAATGGAGCGAGTGCGGACGGCAGCTTTCATCAGTAGTCCCGGAACGACTTTTCCACGTGTGAACGGTCGCTTTGGAGACGGGATACCGCCGGGCGAGTTGACCGCAGCGCTCCTCCGACGCTTGCAGGGCCTGCCGTTGTTTCGGGGTGGTGATCGCGTTAGCATGAACGTGCAGGTGGAAGGCCTCCTTGTGAGTGGTGTCTCAAGGGGTCTTCCGCATGCTACCCCGCTTTCTTTACCTCCTCCCGTTCATAATCTCCTGAAACTACTCACCTACAGCATTGTGGGAGGGCCGGCAAACAGGAGAACGTCGGCTTCACCCGGAACATGAGGGAGACGCCGGAACGCCTGACGTTCTCATTTCGTCCATCGCCTGATGGAAACCCGTTTGGAGACTCTTCTTCATGACTCGACGCTCCACCCTCCGATATCCCATGTCCCGACGCGCCCTGATCAGATCCGCACTGGCCATTCCTGGCGTCCTGCTGAGCCTCTTAATCCTCGCCCCTCTTCCCGCCGCCGCAAAGGGGGGATTGTCCCTCCGCCCGCGTGAAACCGTCGTCTTCCTCGGCGACAGCATCACCGAGCAACGGCTCTACACCACCTTCATTGAAGGGTATCTCCTCACCCGATACCCCAACGTTCGCTTCACCTTCCGCAACACCGGCTGGGGAGGCGACACCGCCTGGCTCCGGCAGCGAATGCAGGGGACCGAGATGAACGACAGCCGCCTCTTCGGCCTGTCGGGAGCCGAGCGGGACGCCGAGACCGTCCGCATGGTCACGCATGGCCTCCAGCGCGACGTGCTGCCCCTCAAGCCGACCTTTGTGACGATAGACTTTGGGATGAACGACGCGCGCGGGGGCGAAGCGGTCCTCCCGGTGTATCGCCGCGCCACCGAGGAGCTGGTCCGCCAGTTGAAGAAGGCGGGAGCGCGGGTCGCTCTCCTCACGCCCTCCCCCGAACAACGCAACCAAGCGGGTGAACGAGCGGGTTCTTCGTATAATCGCCTGCTGGAGCAGTACTCCGACGCTGTGCGCGCCATCGCCGATAAGGACCGCACGCTGTACGCCGATCAGTTTCGTCCTTTCGTGGCCGTGGTGGAGAAAGGGGTCGCGCGCAACCCCTCCTTCAACCTCATCGGCGACTCGGTGCACCCCGGCCCGGCGGGGCACCTCGTCATGGCGTGGGCGATCCTCAAAGGTCTCGGCGCCGATCCATTGGTCTCCGACGTGACGGTGGACGCGAGCAAGGCCCGTCCCCGCGCCACGGCCAAAGGCGCTCAGGTCAGCCGCCTGGAACGCCACGACGGCGCCCTCACTTTTACCCGCGATGACCGCGTTCTCCCCATGCCGCTCCCCGGCGAAGCGTCGCAGGTCCTGCCTCTCGCGCCCATCCTGGACGACCTGTCGCAGTATCGCCTCCGTGTCACCGGCCTGAAGGAAGGCCCGTACGACGTGCTGGTGGACGGCGCGAAAGTCACCACCATCTCCAGCGGCCAGCTCGCCCAGGGCTGGAATATGACCGACGCCGACACCCCCATGGCCGCCCAGGCGACCGCCCTGCTCGGCAAGGTGTACGAGAAGAACAACGCGTACTTCGACCGCTGGCGCAATGTTCAGCTCCCTGCCATGCTGGCCGGAACCGCCACCTCGCCGGAGACCCGCGACCGACTCGCCGATCTCGACCGACGGATCGCCTCGCTGGAAGGAGAGATCAACGCCCTGCGGGAACCGAAGCCGCACACGTTCGAGATTCGCCCCGCTCAGTAGGCGCTCATCGTCCCGCAATCAGTGGCAAGTCGTCCGCTCCTCTCTCCAGAGCGCCCCACGCTTCCTCTATGACCGCGCGCGAGGGCTTGTCTGGGGGTATAACCACGCGTCAATCGGGGTAAGACTCCCATGCTCCCGACAGAGCAGAAGGGAAGACCTCTCATGTGCGCCTTATCCTCCACGCCTCCGCCCGCCACACCTCCCGGTTTTCGCCATCGCGCCGCCTCGCTTGGCATCGTCACCGCCTTCGTCCTCCTGGGCGCCTGGGGGTGCAACCGCGCCCCGGAAACCGAATCCGCTTCCGTCGGCCGCCGCGACATCGCCGGAATCCTTGCGCTTCGTACGAACGCCGATGTGCCTCCCACCGACCGCGCGGACGTGACCGCCCCGTACTCCGCCCCGGTCGCCAAAGTGTACACCGGCGTGGGGGACCGCGTGAAGAAGGGCGACACGCTGCTGGAACTGGCCGCATCCGGCGCACAAGCCGCCTACAGCGACAATCGGGCCGCCGTGAAGCAGGCCGAAACTGCGCTCGCCAACGCCCAAAAGCAGTATGAGGCCAACGTCGCCGTGGCGAAGAAGCAGGTGGATCAGGCCCGCATCGCCGAGAAGGCCGCCCGCAACGCCGCCGCGAAAGCGGTCGCCACCGCCACCAACCCCGATAACGGCGCCGACGCTTCCGGCGGAGAGAACGCCGCCACGGGTATGAGCGCCGACGCTTCCGGCGATGTCTCCGGCGCGCTTCAGCAGGCCGTCACCGAGCGTCTTACGGCGGAACAGGCCCTCATCCGCGCAACCGCCGCCCGCGACGCCGCCCTCGCCCCCTATAAACAGCGTCTCGCGCAGGCCCGCCAGGGGTTCCGGGGCGCGCAGGCTACCCGTAAGGAGTTACAGGTTCACGCGCCGATCACCGGCGAAGTCCTCACCTTTACGCCGAAGCCGGGCCAGATGATTGGGGAGGACGCCAAAGCGGTCATCGCCACGATTGTGGACCTGAGCGACATCAAGGCGCACGCGCCCCTCGCGCCGGATCAGCAGCCGTACGTGAAAGAAGGGACCTCGGTCACGCTGACCTTCACCGCCCTGCCGAACCAGACGTTCGCCGGGAAAGTCGCCCACATCTCCAAACAGGCCGATCCCGCGACCCAGCTGCCGACCAACACGATGACTCTCACCTTTGTGAACACCAAAGGCATGGTGAAGCCAGGAATGGCCGGCACAGCCAACATCAAACTCGGCGAAGTGAAAAACGTCCTCGCGGTCCCCAATGGCGCCATTGGTCGGGACGCCGCCGGGCAGCCTCAGGTGAAGGTGAAAAACGGGAACGACTGGGCGCCGACGACCGTGGAGATTGGCCTGAGCGACGGGGCGTTCACGGAGGTGAAATCCGGCCTGAAGGCAGGGGACGTGGTGCAGGTCGTCACCCGGCCTACTTAGCGCGGTCCGCAGCGTGCGGCGTGAGCCTGGGCGCCCCGACGTGAAGCCCCGGTCTGGCTATCGGAACGCGGCGATTCACGCTGTCCGGCGCCGGTTACAAGTCGGCTTCGGGGCCAGCCGCGTGTTATAATAGTCGTACGGCGCCGCTTACGTCTGCGCCCTCGTAGCTCAGATGGATAGAGCTGGGGCGTCCTAAGCCCTGAGTCGGGGGTTCGAGTCCCTCCGAGGGTATTTGAGTCATGGCCGATTTGTGGGTTTCCAAGGTCAACCACATACACGGAGAACGCAGAGGGCCACGGAGTAACCACAGCAGAGAGAAGTGGAGGGACTCGGGGGAGAATTTCAGGAGAACAGCAGGGGTCTCCTCCGAGCGACAGAGTGAGACGTTTTCGGTGTTCTCCTCCGTCCAGGAAAGATATATCGTTTATTCGGAGCGCTGTTTGTGATAATTCCTGAGTGAAGGCTCAATGGAGACAGTGGAGTGTCCCCCGGCCCTGCCGTCACCGCCCCGTCTGCCGAGACGCTGCAGGGCGCCGAAACCGAGCCCCCGCTCCCGCGCGTCACCGTCCGGGATGCGGTCCACATCCTCCACCAGGCTGTTCATCTGCCGGCCCCGTAATCCCCCGGCGTTTCCTCCGTTTCCGGCGCCTTCCCCGCCCTCCGGCCTTCCCTCGCCGGGGGGCGTTTGCGTTAAACACGTCCCTCGTGACGACAAGCGGCGCCAAAACATTCATGATGCGAGGAAGACTTTCTGGCGCTGATCGAGTTTATCTCCTGAGACAGGAAGGAAACCAGTCGTGGCCCTTTATTCGGTCGGGTCGCCCTGGCGGATAACCCCGTTCCCAGCGCCCAGACGAACGGAGGCTCCAGGAACCAGTACAAAAGTACTGAGTATCTCTGGCCACCCAGTACTAATTACCTATTGCGCGGGCGTTTATGTGTGGTATAATTCAAGCATAAGGCTTACAGTGCAAGGTTGTTTTGGCTCTAAGTACTGCTCCACACAATAAAGGACTTGAAATGAGAAAGTTGAAAAGGAGGTGTGATTTGAGAGGGTCCTGAAAGGCTTTGGGAGGAACCGATGAGAGGGCGGAAGACAAGTCTGGTCGTGGTATTGACCCCGGAGGAACGTCATCAGTTGGAACACTGGGTACGGTCGACCTGCACCCCTGTGGGCCGGGTTCGCCGAGCCACCATGATCCTGAAGGTGGCCGACGGGAACCCGATCTCCCATGCCGCCGGAGCCGCCGGACTGACTGAGAAGCACGGGCGCAAGTGGGTCCAACGTTTCCTGGAGAAGCGGATCGAGGGCTTATCGGACTTGCCAGGGCGCGGGCGGAAGCCCGCTTTCCCCCCCTGTAGTAACGCTCCATACAGTCAAAATCGCCTGTGAGCGGCCCGATACGTGCGGCCGTTCGCTCTCGTTGTGGGACTGTCGGGAGATCGCCCGTCAACTGATGAAGGAGGGGATCGTTCCCTCGATCAGTGGGGAGACGGTGCGACGTCACCTGGCCACTCACCGGCTGAAGCCGTGGCGGAAACGGATGTGGCTGTCTCCCCGTGTGCCCCGCGACGCCGCCTTTGCCGGGAAGGTGAAGCGGATCGCGGACCTCTACACCCGACCGCTGGGGCCTCACGAGCGGGTGATCAGCACGGATGAACACACGAGCCTTCAGCCGCGTCCCCGGACGGCCCAGACACGCCCGTGCCGTCCGGATCACCCCACTCAGGTGGAGCACGAATACCGAAGGTGCGGGGCATTGAACCTGCTGGCGGCTCTGGACACCCGGAGCGGTCACGTCTGGAGCGTCATCGCCCCGCGCAAGCGTCAGGTGGAGTTCCTGGAGTTGCTGCAGCAGATCGATGATGACCTGCCGGAGAGCGTCACCCACGTTTATCTGGCGCTGGACAACGTACGGATGCACACGGGAAAGCAGGTTCTGGCCTGGCTGGAGAAGCGCCCCCGGTTCATTTTCGTTCACCCTCCGGTTCATTGCTCCTGGATGAATCAGATCGAGCAGTGGTTTTCCATCCTGGTCCGCAAGCGTCTGAGGATCATCGACTTTGCGAGCCGGGAACACCTGACTGAACGGCTGGAGGCGTTCATCCGGGACTGGAATGAGGAGGATCATGCCTTCGCCTGGACTGAAAAGTCGTTCGAGAAGATCCTTGCCAAATGTGAGCCTCCTTTACGACCTGCTGCCTGATCTCCTGTCCTTTATTCTGTGGAGCGGTACTTAGGAGGTCATTCAGCGTTCCCGCTGCGCCTTTTCGGGACGTTCGCTGCGCCTTTTGCGCGGATCAGGCGGGCGCATTCCCCACCCAGGCGACGGCGGGCATTCCCCACCTAGGCGACAGCGGCGGCGGGCATTCCCCGGCGGCGGAGTTTCGCGGCGGCGACGCGCTCAATCTGTCGGACCCGTTCGCTCGTGAGGCCGACGTGTCCTCCCACTTCCCGCAGGGTGCGCGGCGGCTGACCGTCCAGGCCGAACCGGAGGATCATGATCTCCCGTTCGCGCGGCTCCAGGTCCAGCAGCGCGGTATGCACGTCCTGCTGGAGGGAGACGCGCTCGATCACGTCGTCGGCGGTGGGGACTTCGGTGTCGGCGACGAGTTCGCTGAGGCGGGTTTCCTGCTCTTCGGAGACGAGTTGATCAAGGGAGAGGGGCTGCCGGTCGAGGGTGGAAGCGTTTTCCACCACGAGTTCGGTGAGGCCGGTGGCGGCGGCGATCTCCTTGGGGGAGGGGTCCTTGCCGCCTTCGCGGCGGAGTCGGTCGGTCGCCTTGGAGATTTTCTGCACCTGCCCGGCGATGTGGGCGGGGAGGCGGATGACGGAGCCTTTATCGAGGATAAACCGTTCAATGGAGTGCCGAATCCACCAGACGGCGTAGGTGCTGAGGCGTACGTTTCGGGAGGCGTCAAACTTATCGATGGCGCGGATGAGTCCGATGGTGCCTTCCTGAACGAGGTCGGAGAGGGAGACGCCAGGGCGGATGTACTTGCGGGCGACGCTGAAGACGAGGCGGAGGTTGGCTTCGACGAGGCGCTCGCGGGCGAGGGTGTCGCCGGTGGCCCAGCGTTCGAGGAGGGCGCGTTCGGCCTTGGGACTGAGGAGGGGAAGGCGGGTGGCCTGCCGCATCCATGCGGCCATCGCGTCATCCACGAGCGCGGACTCGGATCGTTCGTGTTCCACTTCGGAGGAGCGAGGAGAGGAGCGAGGAGAGGAGCGAGGAGTCGGCACGGGGATCTCCTTGCGTAAGGCGGTCGATGCGAGGATTCGGGGCGGAACGCCGAAAGGCGCGACCGGCGGGGGTCCCAGGGGGGGGGAAGACCCTTTGGGGGCGGTCGCAGTCTCGCGTATGGTAGAGTGTGCGGCGTCTGACCTAGTATAGCGGAGGCACTTTACTTTTTCAAGCGTTATAATGGATACTCAGAGAGTTGGGGCCGGGTGAAGGCATTTGGTACAATGGCCCTGTCGCCTGTAAGCAGGGGGCGACATTCCCTCCGCCCGGACTTTTTTTGCCGCCCCTCCCTCCATGAGAGGAAGCGTCCCTTATGGGCCGTTGAGTGGCCCTGAGCGCTCCCGGTGGCGACAAAGAGTGGGCGCGAAGTCTGATTTGTGGCGGGTACGGGGGAGCGCTGTGGACGCGACGGTGGATGTGGACCGGGAAAAGCGGAGAGAGAAGGAGCGGGCGCCGCTGGACGCCGCGCCCCCGGAGGTCGTCACGGAGCGGTCTTCCGAAGCAGAGGTCGTCACGGAGCGGGCGCCGGGGCCGGAGGAGCCGGTGGTGGATAGCCACGCCTCCCTGCGGGCGCGGTGGTGCCCGGTCAGCCGCGCGATCCGGATGCTGGAGAAGAAGTGGACGATCCATATCATTTATGAACTGGCGGCGGGCACCCGACGCTTTTGTCACCTCCAGGAGCGCATCGGTAACGCGAACGCCCGCACCCTCTCCGAGCGCCTGAAGGAGCTGGAGGAGGAGGGGCTGGTGCGGCGCGACGTGATCAACACCATCCCGCCCTGGGTGGAGTACAGCCTGACCGCCAAGGGTGATGAACTTTGCCAGTTGGTGGAAGGGGTGGCGCAGTGGGCGCGGAAATGGTCCCTGTTTGGAGAGGTGTGCGCGATTCGCCCCTGTGGCGAGTGCGACCCCGATTAGCCGCTCCGTTGGCCCTGTTCGCCCCGGCGCTCATCGGAAGGATCGGGGGGGGTTGCCCCTTCACTCCTCTTTCAACGTGGGGTCGGCTTCACCTGTTCCCGGTCTCCCGCTGACGAACTGTCTCCTGGCGCCCGTCCGATCAGCGGGAGGGAGGCGATCCGCCCTGATGCGGCCTGAACCTGGCTTCTTTTTTGATTACCCGAAACGGTTTGCGTTCAAACTCCTGTGCAGGCCCCCCCGTACGAAGCCGGACCCTTCGCCCGCCGAGGAGAGCGATACTCCCTCCGCAACCCGTTTTTGCGCCTCCGGGTCGCCCTCCTCATTCTGCTGATGCTGGTCATCATCGGCACGGGAGGGTACCATCTGATTGAGGGATTGAATCCTCTCGACAGCCTCTACATGACGATCATCACGCTGGCGACGGTGGGCTACCGGGAACTCTCCCCACCCACGCCGGGCGGGAAGATTTTTACGCTGGCTCTCATCCTCTGCGGTGTCACGACGAGCGCGTGGGCGCTTCAGGCGTTGTTCCAAACCCTCCTGAGCGAGGAGTTGGGCGGAACGGTCAGTCACCGACGTATGCGACGACGCATTGACGCCCTGAGCGGGCATTACATCATCTGCGGGTATGGGCGCATGGGCCGCCATGTCGCCAACGAACTGGGCCTCAAGGGGCTGCCGTTTGTGGTGGTGGACCCCTCCGACGAGGTGGCTGAGGAGCTGGCCGAGACGGCCCTCGCCTGGGTGAAGGGGGATGCGCGGGAGGATTCCACGTTGCGGGAGGCGGGCGTGGATCGCGCGGCGGGCCTCATCACGGTGGCGCCTTCGGACGCGGACAACGTGTTCATCACGCTCACGGCGCGGGGCCTCAATCCCCGGCTCGACATCGTGGCGCGGTCGGTCTATCTGGAGAATGAGCCGAAGTTGCGTCGGGCGGGAGCGGATCGGGTGGTGTCGCCGTATAGGATTGGCGGGCGGCGGATGGCGGCGGCGGTGATCAGTCCCAACGTGATCGAGTTTCTGGAAGCGGCCCTCTACAATCCGGAGGTGAACCTGGAGTGGGCGGAGATGCGGATCAGCGCGGGGAGCGGGTTCATTGGGCAGCGGATCGTGGACGCGCGGTTTCGGAAGCGATTTGGGGTGATCGTGGTGGGGCTGCGGCGCGGGGAGGCGATCATGGCGGTGGGACCCGACGAGGAGGTGGCGGAGGGCGACGTGCTGATCGTGCTGGGGGCGCCGGGACAGGTGAAACAGTTCGCGTTGGCGTGCGGCGGCGAGTGGGAAGAGGCGTCCAT
>JBBRGS010000023.1:0-30698 GCA_038240635.1 Armatimonadota bacterium | reverse complement strand
CTGGGACCCAACCTTCCGGCGGAAGAGATCGCGGCGGCGGCCCGCTCCACGGACGCGCGCATCGTCGCCCTGAGCCTCGTCTACCCTCCCGACAACTCGGAAACCCGCAACGAACTCCTCCGGCTTCGGCGCTATCTCCCTGAAGAGACGGCCCTGATCGTGGGAGGGCGCGCCGTCGATTCATATGGCCCCCTGTGGCGAGAGGTCCGCGCCGTCCACCTGAACACCCTCCCGGAGTACCGCCGCCATCTTGAAGGGCTGCGGCTGCGGCCTCAGACACCGGCCTGACTCCCCGCCGCAACGCAGCGCCAAGACGGTTTCACAACGGACGGCCACGGTTATAATGGGGGCATGACTGATCTCCCCTCCACCGCTCCGCCCTCCGAACCGACGCTGGACCCGCACGCGCTGCTGTTCGGCGCGGATGCCACTCCGGGCGTTGTTGCGGTGGAAGCGGGCGACACGTCCGCCACCCTGTATCGCCGCACGGAAGCGGGCATTGTCACGGAGGAGCGGCCCTTCTCCCCGTGGCTGCTCGCCGCCAACCCGCACGACTTCGCCGGGGCGACGTGGCGCGAACTGGAGGGCGACGGCCTGCGATTCCTCGCCAACTTCCCCACCCGCTCGGCGATGCTGGACGCCCGCCGTGAACTTCGGGGCCGCGCCCTGTCGGTCTTCGGCTACGGCTCGGCGGAGAAGCAGTTCCTCGTGGCGAGCGGCGTCACGTTCTTCCACGGGATGGTTTACGATGACGCGCTTCGCCTGCAATTCGACATCGAGACGACGGGCCTCAACCCCGACGCCGACGACGCCCAGGTCCTCCTCATCGCCATGCGCGACAATCGCGGCTGGGAGGCGGCGCTTCAGGGGACGGAAGAGGAACTGATCACGAGATTCGTCGCCACCCTGCGCGAGCGCGATCCCGACGTGATCGAAGGCCACAACCTGTTCGGCTTCGATCTTCCCTACCTCGCCGCACGCGCCAAACGGCTGGGCCAGCCGCTCGACCTGGGGCGGGACGGGTCGCCGCTTCAGTTCGGCTCGGAGCGGACCTGCGCCATCGGCGGCATCTCGCGGCCCTTCATCCCGGCGCGCATCGCGGGGCGACAGCTCCTCGACAGCCTCTTCGCCGCGCAACGGTTCGACGCGCCGCGTGGCTTATGGGAGAGTTACAGCCTGAAGGAGGTCGCCCGTGCGCTCGGCGTCTCGGAGGCGGAGCGCATCCTGGTGGACCGCGCCGCGATGTCCGAGGCCATGGCGGAGGATGCCGAGCGGGTCGCCGAATACGCGCTTCAGGACGTGCGCGAGACAGGCCGCATCCTGCAAATTGTGGGCGCGACCGACTTCTACGTGACGCAGATGGTCCCGGAGACGTATGAACGGGCGGCGGCGGGCGGCACCGGCGAGAAGGTCGAGTCGCTGATGGTGCGGGAGTACCTGCGGCGCGGCGCGGCGATCCCCCAAAGTCAGCCGGGGCGGGGCGTGACGGGCGGCTGGACGGAGTGCCGCCTCACCGGCGTGGTGAAACCGGTCGCCAAGGTGGACGTGGAGAGCCTGTACCCCAGTCTCATGCTCACCCGCCGGATTGGCCCGAAGGCGGATCACCTGGGCGTTTTCCTCCCCATGCTCGGCGAGCTGACGCGGCGGCGGCTGGAGGCGAAGGCGCGGGTGAAAACCTCGGCCCCCGGCGAAGCGGCGTACTGGGACGGCGTGCAGGGGTCGTTCAAAGTCCTCATCAACAGTTTTTACGGCTACCTGTGCGCCAGCGTGTTCGCCTTCAACGATTACGACGCCGCCGAAGCGATCACGCAGGGCGGGCAGGTCATCGTGCGCGGCATCTCCGACGAACTGGAGCGGCGCGGCGGGCGCGTCATCGAGGTGGACACCGACGGGGTGTACTTCCAGCCCCCCGAATCGGCCCAGGACGAGGCGACCATTCAGGCGCTGGTGGAGGCGGTGGCGGCGACTCTGCCGAACGGCATCCGACTGGCGTATGAAGGCTCGTACGCCGCGATGGTGTCGCTGAAGATGAAAAATTACGCCCTCGTCTCCCATGGGGGGCATGTCATCTACCGGGGTTCGGCGCTGCGGTCGCGGTCGGATGAACGTTTTGGCCGGGCGTTCATTGAAGCGGCGATGGATCGCCTCGTCGCGGAAGACATGGAGGGGCTGGGCGCCCTCTACCGAGCGGAGTTGAGCCGCATCATGGCGGGAGACCTGCGCCCGGAGGAGTTCGCGCGGCGGGAGCGCGTCACGACCCGGACCTTTGGGGAGACGCTTCGGGACCGCTGGCGCGCCCTGCTTCCCCATGTGAAGGTGGGAGATTATGTTCGAGTCTACCGCAAGGCGGACGGGCTGCTGGAGTCGGTGGAGAAGTACGCCGGGGATGAGGACCGAGCGGCGCTGGCCGAGAAGTTGTACAAGTTCGCGTCCCGGCTGAAGCCCGCGCTGGGCGACGAGTTTGACCGGATCATCCCCAGGCCGAAAGGGATCAAATCGGGTCAGCAGGCCGTCCTCCAGACCGGTTTCGACTTTGGGGAGTAGGCGGGCGGCGTTTCAGGAGAGCGTCTGTCACGATGCCGTTATCATGATTCCTTGGCGCCAGGCGTGGGGATACGCTGAATCAGGCGTCGAGGCGTTTCAGTTCGCCTATCGACCCCTTCAGGCGAGTCGGGAGGTCGCCGACACCCCTCACCGTGCGGCGGCGCTATTCGTGTACAATCGTGACGCTGAAGCGCGGCGAGGGCCAGTCAGTCGCGGGCGACAAAGTGTCCCCAGGCGCAGTTGAGGTTCACGCCCGCCTTCGCCTGCGCGTCGAGGAAGCAGAGTTGATCCTCCAGCAGGGCTTCATCCCACCGGACGCAGGGCCACGGGTCGTGGGGAGTCGGCTGGGCGGCGAGGTCCCGAATCCAGCCATCGGTGACGCGATAAGTGAAACCGGAGGCGGGTGAAGAGGACGACACAAAGGGGTTCAATCCGCGTGATCGGATTCAAAGGTGGAGCGGCCCTTAATCGCGTTCGTGAGCGACCATGACATGGGCGCCTGAAGGAAGACGAGGAAGCCGATCAGGACGATGATCACGCCGGTCCAGCCGGAGTTGAGGGCGATGGCGTTGAAGCCTTCAAAGCCGACGGTCATGAGGACCAGACCGAGGAAGGCCCAGAGCATGCGCTCGGCGGCGCCGAGGTTTTTGGAGAAGAAGGAGCGGCGCGGGGTTTGCTGGACGGTCATAGGAGGGTCTGACGGAGGAGGAAGGGAGACAGAAGGCGAAGAGGAGAGGGCCGCGCGGAACGCCCTGGGGAGTGGCGAGCGCTTCACTCGGATCATGGTTGGAAGCCAGGGGCGTGGCGCGCACATAACTTTCGGAGCCAGTGCCGAAGATGGGAGTCGAACCCACACGGGGTTTCCCCCGACGGTTTTTGAGACCGTTGCGTCTGCCATTCCGCCACTTCGGCTGAGGCCGCGCCCGACTTCAGCGCCCAACACCGGCGGGAAGGCGGCATGCCGAGGCAATTGTAGGGAGTCGTTCCCGCTCCGTCAAGGCGGACGACCGCGCCCGACCGCGCCTTCCGACCGTTTGCTTCTACCGACTCACCTCTCTCAATTCCCCGGTTTCCCTAGCCAGCCTACCCCTACCCTCATGGACTCCGAACCCTCCTCTCCTGAAACGCCTCAGGCCGCCCCTTCCGAACCGGCGCCTTTGTCCTCCGCCGTGCCCCCGCCCGCTCAGCCCGCCGGGCCGCCTTCGCCTCCTCCGGCTCGCCCGGCTCGGTCGCCTTACTTTTGGCTTCTGCTCCTCGGCTGCGGCCCATGGCTGCTCCTCTTCCTACTGCTCCTCGGCGCCGGGATTGTGGGACTCATGCGCGGCGGCGGAAGCGGCGGCCCTCAGGTCGCGCTCATCCGCGTGACCGGCGTGATCAGCGGAGGCGCGACCGGCGGCGGCCTGCTTCAGGCGGGCGGAACCGGCGCGGAAACCCTCATCAAACAACTCACCGACGCCTTCCGCGACCCCGACGTGAAGGCCATCGTACTGCGAATCAACAGCCCCGGAGGGAGCGCCGCCGGAAGCCAGGAGGTGTACAACGAGATCGTCCGCCTCCGCCGCGAGAGCCACAAGCCGATCATCGCCAGCATGGCCGATGTCGCCGCGTCGGGAGGATACTATATCGCCGCCGGGTGCGACCGCATCTTCGCCAATCCCAGCGCCATGACCGGCAGCATCGGCGTCATCATGGAGTTTCCCGAAGCCGCCGGGCTGTTCAAAAAGCTGGGCGTGGACTTGAAGGTGGTGAAGAGCGGCCGTTACAAGGACATGGGCAACTTCGCCCGCGCGATGACGCCAGAGGAACGCGCGCTCATGCAGGCGATGGTGATGGATGTGTACGATCAGTTTGTCACCGCCGTCGCCACCGGGCGCCACCTGCCTCGCGCGGCGGTCCTCAAAGTGGCCGATGGGCGGGTGCTGACCGGGCGGCAGGCGAAGGCGGTCGGCCTGGTGGACGAGCTGGGCGGCCTGCGCGAAGCGGCGCTGTACGCGGGAAAGCGGGCGGGCATAAAGGGTGAACCCCGCCTGAAGGAGGTCGAGCGCAAAGGCTTCCTGTCGCAGATGATGAGCGCCTCCGACAGCGACGCAGCGCTCCCGAACCCGGCGTTGACGGGGCTGAGCCGCCTCCTCGCCGAGCCGCGTGGACTGGCGACCCTCCTCGAACGCCTTGCTGCTCCGAAAACGCTTCTGAGCCGCTGAACTCCTCCCGTGCGTCGCGGAGACGGTTCCCGGCAATTGATGGTGAAGGCGCATCAGGAATTATTACGGGGGAAGGATGACTCCTCCCCCCGCCCCTGAAGCCGTTCGCGGTTCATGTGGCGCCGCAGCGTTCCAGCCTCTCCCGCGATCATGGGTGGCCGCCGCCGGTTATTTCACGGTGGCGATGATTTTGGAGTTGGAGGAGGCGAGAGTTTTCAGGTGGAAGCGCGCCATGGACGGGTGCGACTCCAGCGCCGAAGCGAGGGTTTTTGCCGCGCTAAGCGAGACGACCATCTCCCCGGTCAGCGTGTGGGCATCGTAGCCTTCTTCGTTTACCTCTTGCACGCCGGGCAGTTTGGCCATAATCGCCTGGATGGCCTGGCTTTGGGTGGCGCTACTGAGGTTGCGGATTTCGTACTCGACCGAGCGAGTCGTGGAGCGGGAGAGATCGCCGAGCTTCTTGATGATCCCTTCGCTAATATCGTCGCCAGCCTGCTCCAGGCAGATTTTGCTGGACAGTTCCACAGTGAGGTCAGGGGAGCCGCTCTTTTGAATCGAGTCGGAGTACACGATCTCGGCGGTGTCGGTGCGATAGCCCTTTAACTCCACCCGCGCCCGGCAGGTGATGCTCGTGACGACACCCACATCGGTCTCCACCGTCCTCCGGGAGACCTCCTGGCTAAACGCTTCCCCCACGATGAGGAGGTCCGCGCCAAACTTTCGCCCCAGGGCCTGGGCATCTTTGCGAGCGGTGGCGCCTCCGGCGTTGATCCGATCCATGAGGGCGCTGTCTCTCAAGGCGGCGTACCGTTCGGGGTCCACAACCTTGTATTCGGCGTCAATGAGGGCGCGGCGTACGGCGGTTTCGCAGGCGGGATCGGGGATGTGAGGCCGCTCCAGATGCCGTTCGGGGATGACGACCATGATCTTCCAGCGTCGCGCGGCGGGGGCGGCGGCGCGACTGACGGGGGGAAATACGGCCATGAGGAGAGCGGCCAGCGCCAGAAGCGCCCCGGTGAGGGGGCGATGCAGGGAATTTCTAACCACGACGACCTCGTTTCCTGGGGGGCGCTGGGAGTTTTTTCGGCTCGACCGGAGTCGTCTTGATCTCATTTGTAGGTTTGGAAGGCCGCCAGAGCGCCTTCATACCCTCCTTGAGTTCGCCCAGCCGTCGGGCGTCCGCGGGAGTAGCGGCCACACAATCGGCGGAGGCGCCTTCCACCTGGGTCACTCGCAGAGTGATTTTGTCGGATACGGTCCTTTTGATGACTTTGCCGGTTCGGGGGTCTTTGATCTCTTTGTAGGCCATCGGAATGACGAACAAACCACCCTTTTTCGCTTTGACTTCATCACCCAGAGCCACGACGATGGATTGCGCCTGCACATCAACGGCAGCGACTACTGAATCATCGGGGTGAGGAGGGGGAGGCACTGGATCGTCGTGACGTGGCGCGGCGCGGTCGGGCAGCCATGCCTCCTCCTGTAATTTGTCGGCCCCATCTTTGACTCCGTCATCCACCGCCAGGCGCATCACCCCGGTTTCACACTGGCTTGTGCTCGAAGGAACATCCATGGACTGGGCGGAGTTGCCAAACCCTTGCACGGTAACAGCATCCGACCTGAATACGGTGTCGCTGCTTCCACTGCCGGAGCAGGCGCTCTGCCAAATAACGGCGTAGGTTCTGTTTTTTTCATTCGGGCGGATATCCACCAGTTGTAACTGGCCCCTGAGGGTCGCCCTTTGGGCGCAGTTCACACTTCTTTCCCATTGGACCGCCGTTTGGGTGTAGGCTCTGGTATACTCCTCCTTTTCATCCTCGTAAGACTGTTTATCGTCATAGTATCTCTGCAAGTCGTTACGATAGTCCCCGTCACTCTGTTTTCTGCCCTGAGTGGGCCGCAGCGGCATGATCTTGGAGAAGGCACTGGGTTCGGGGGTGCGACACACTTCCCGATGACCAAACGATGTGGAGCCGTTGAAATCCCCGACATCCACGACCCATACATAGCGGGCCCCGATTTTTTTACGTAAGGCCGCCCCCGTATTGGAGGCGCCTGTGAGCTGGTCCAACGTCACTTGTTCCTGTAAGGCGGAAGTCAGGGAGTCGTCCGTGATGTCCAGCTTCATGTCCCGAAGTTTTTTGATCATCCCGGTTTTGATGTACCGCCGATCTTCCGGGCTGAGAGCGACGCTTCCCGTGACCAGAACGGTCATGGAGCTGTACTGGCGGAGGTCAGCGACATCCAGCTGAGGCGGCGCCTGAGAAAGCAGGTCCGCATTGGGGAATCGGCGGATTTTCGATTGCAGAATCAGGGAGGACGGCGCGCAGACCGCCAGGAGTTTCCGGTTGTCCGGAGTGGTTCCGGTCGCCACCCGCACGCAGCTCGGCTTATCCGAGGGGCCCTGGCTGGCCAGAAGCGTTTTAGCGGGTTCCGGAAGGCTCTCCTTATCCCGATCTCGTACGGAAAAGTAGACTTCGGTCGCCTCGTCCAGCTGTTCGGGCGTCGCCGTCGCTCGTTCCGCCAGATCATGCCACTCGACCTGGTTCCAGATGGTCTCTCCCTTCTGCCCGAGAACTCCCCATTTCAGCAAGGCGGTTTTTTCTTCTGGGTTGCTGTACACCAGCGCCTTGTTGGTGATGAATTGCTGGCGCAGATCGAGGAGTTTGAAATCCGAGGCGGTTTGTTTCATCAACGGGCACATCCTCAGCAGCCGCGCGCCGTCCGGGGCGTACATCACCCCCAGCACCGCCGTGTCACCCAAAGGCGATTTGTAGGCGTTGGCCCGAATCGTGCTGACCGTCCCCTGCACCTCCGAGGCAATGACGCTCAGTCGGCTGGCCAGCGCAGAAGGGATTTCCCCGGTCATCTCCTTGCCGGCGAGGATCGCGACCCAGTTGTTGTCTTTGGGCTTGGGTGGCTTCTTCTTCCCTGTGGTCGGCGCCGGTGTGACGATCCGATTGTTCGCCGTGGCCAGATCGAGGATTTCCACCTCGTCCGGCGTCCGGTGGTTTTCCGTCAGCGCGAGGAGATCGGTTTTGAGCAGTTGCGCCGCCGCCTGAGCCTGAGGCCCGGAGACTGCAAAGACCACCGTGGATTTGTTCTTGGCCATTTCCCGGAGCAGCGAAGTGGTGTTGGAAGCGCGACCGAAGGAAGCGCCGGTTGGAACCACGCTCATCGTGGCCGCGAGCAGGTACATCGCCCACCGTGGCCGACACAGCCCCCTCGAAAACCGAGGGACAGCAGAAGAAAAACGTTGAAGCATATTCATCTCCCTGGTACTGCATATCAGACTACCGCGCCGGAACGCGGCGGATTTCAAACTGAGAAGGAGCAGGCTTGCTGGACTCTTATTTTTGGTGGAGACGGCTGCCCTCGCTCCAGTATATCGCTTGCTAACCGCAGATGCACTACAAAAATTACCAATTTTTGAGGGGATTCGTGAGTAATATCCTTGTTTTCGGCTACCAGGAACCTGCATACCCCGCTCTGTTTCCCCCTCCTGCCGACCGGACGAGAGGGTCAGGTTCCGCCACTCAATCCGGTTCCGTCATAATGAACTGATTCATAGATCGTCAAAATCCTCTCTCCCTTCAACCAGGTTTTCGCCATGACCGAGTTTCCTCCCGACTCCATCGCTCCCGCCGCCCGCGCCGCCGTCCTTTCCGAAGCCCTGCCGTACCTCCGCGAGTACCGGGGCCAGACGATGGTCATCAAGTACGGCGGCAACGCCATGGTGGACGACCGCCTCAAGGCCGCCGTCCTCCGCGACATCACGCTGCTCCACTTCGTCGGCTTCCGGCCCATCGTCGTGCATGGCGGCGGCCCGGAGATCACCGACGCGATGAAGCGCCTCGGCAAGCAGGCGACGTTCGTGGAAGGGCAGCGCGTCACCGACGCCGAAACGATGGAAATCGTCGAGATGGTGCTGGCCGGGAAGACTAACAAGGGGATCGTCAGCCTCATCCATCAGTGCGGCGGCAAAGCAGTCGGCCTCTCCGGTAAGGACGGCAACCTGATCGTTGCCCGGAAGCGTCCCTCCTCCAAAGGGGTGGACCTGGGCTTTGTCGGCGACGTGACCGCGATCAACCCGGAGATCGTTCACGTCCTCACGCAAAATGACTACATCCCGGTGATCTCCTCGGTGGCGGTGAGCGAGGAGGGCGAAACGCTCAACATCAACGCCGATCTGGTAGCCGGCGACCTCGCCGCCGCGCTGGGCGCCACCAAGCTCCTCCTCCTCACTGACGTGGAGGGCCTCTACCGGGACTTCGAGGACAAAACGAGCCTCATCTCGCAAATCACCCTGGCGGAAGTGCGCGGAATGCTTGTGCGGGGCGAGGTGGACAAGGGGATGATTCCCAAACTGGAGTCGTGCGTCCGCGCCCTTAGCGAAGGCGTGCAGGCCGCGCACATCCTCGACGGGCGACAGGAGAACGTGCTGCTGATGGAAATCTTCACCGAGGCGGGGGTCGGCACAATGGTGAGCCGCGAATGAGGGTCGCAGTCCCCTCCACGCTGAACCTGGCGCGGGTGTCCTCGCCAGCTCTGCGGCGCATGGCCCTCAGCCTCCAGGCGGCCCTGTTGCTCTTCCCCGCAAGCGCTCTCGTCGTGGCCTCCGCCGACGCCTCTTCGGACCCAGGCTCATCGGTTCAGTCAACCCCTCCCCCGTCAACCGCTTCACCCTCTGCCGCTCCTGCGCCGACTTTCAAAGTCTCCGCAAAGGACCTGCCCAACTTCCACATCGTCCACCCGTTCCTGTGGCGCGGCGGCGAACCGAGCGACGCAGGGGTTCGTCGCCTCGCCGCCCAGGGCGTGAAGACCGTGGTGGACCTCCGCGCCGTCACCCGCTCGTCCCGCCGCGAACACGCCCTTGCCGAATCCCTCAGTATGCGCTACGTTCAGCTCCCCATGAGCGCCGAGCCGCCCACCGCCGCGCAGGTGAAGACCTTCCTCGCCCTCGCCGACGCCGCGCGGACATCGGGGGGGCTGCCGGTCTTCGTCCATTGCCAGCACGGCTCGGATCGCACCGGCGCGATGGTCGGCATCTACCGCGTGACGCGTGACGGCTGGACGTACGACCGGGCGTACCGGGAGATGCGGCGGTACTCCTTCACGCCGAAGTTCACCAAACTCAGCGAGGCGGTCCGGCGCTACAGCCCCAGGGAGTGATTCGCTTCTCCAAATTCAGGTTTTCCACCAGGGTTAGGTGTAACCGCTTACACGGAGGACGCGGAGGACCACGGAGGGCCACTGAGAAACCCCGGAGAACCTCGAATGGGGGGAGTTGGCCAGACTTAAACCGTCCTCGAAGAACGATGAAGTTTACGCAGTCGCTCGACGGAGAGTTCACGTGGTCGCTCGACCTGACAAGGGGTTTCATCGCCAACTCCCCGATCCGTTCCCTGGTCCTCTCCGGGGTTTCTCAGTGGCCCTCCGTGGTCCTCCGCGTCCTCCGTGTAAGCGGTTGAACCTGGGGCTTCCAAAGGGGATTTTCCGTGTAAGCGGTTGACCTCAAAGCCTATGTCCGCTCTCTTCCCGGAATACGACGACCCCTCCCCCGCCCCGCCCCCGGACGACGCGCCGCTGGCCGCTCGCTTGCGCCCCCGCACGCTGGAGGAGTTTGTCGGGCAGGATGATCTCGTCGGGCCAGGGACCCCCCTGCGCCGGGCCATCGAAGAGGACCGGCTGACGAGCGCCCTCTTCTGGGGACCACCTGGCTGCGGCAAAAGTACGCTGGCCGGGATTGTGGCGGGCCTCACCCGCTCGGCGTTTGAGAACTTTTCCGCCGTCGCCAGCGGGGTCGCCGACATGCGCGCCGTGATGACCCGCGCCCGCGAACGTCGCAAGCGAGGCGGACGCACCCTCCTCTTCGTGGATGAAATCCATCGGTTCAACAAGGCCCAGCAGGACGGCTTCCTGCCCGTAGTGGAGGATGGCGCCATCACCCTGATCGGCGCGACCACCGAGAACCCCTACTTCGAGGTGAACGCGCCGCTCCTCTCCCGCTGCCGCCTCTACGTGTTCCAGCCGCTCAACCCTGAACAGGTGGAAGAACTCCTGCGCCGCGCCCTGTCCAACACCGAGCGGGGTCTCGGACGGTTTAACCTCACCGTGGACGACGACGCCCTGCGTCATCTCGCCGACCTCGCCAACGGGGACGCCCGCACCGCCCTCAACGCCCTTGAAGTCGCGGGCGCCGACGCCGCCTCCCGCAACGACCGGCACATCACCCTCGCCCTCGCAGAGCAGGCCGCCCAACGCCGCTCCCTGCGCTACGACAAGGACGGCGATCAGCATTACGACCTCGTGAGCGCCTTCATCAAGTCGATGCGCGGCTCGGACCCCGACGCGGCGGTTTATTGGCTGCTACGGATGCTCGCCGCTGGAGAGGACCCGCGCTTCCTCTGCCGCCGCATGGTCGTGCACGCCGCCGAGGATGTGGGACTCGCCGACCCGCAGGCGCTCGTGGTGGCGTCGGCGGCGGCGCACGCGCTGGAGTTCGTTGGATTGCCGGAAGCCCAAATCCCTATGGTAGAGGCGTGTCTCTACATCGCCTGCGCCCCCAAGAGCAACGCCGTGGTGGACGCCATCGGGCGCGTGAAGACCGATCTCGCGGCGGAAAACCCCGGCGCGGTCCCCATTCATCTGCGGGATACGTCGTATCGGGGCGCCAAACGGCTCGGTCACGGCAAGGGGTATCAGTACCCGCACGACTTCCCCGGCCATCACGTGGTACAGACGTATTTACCGGAGGAGCTGGAAGGCCGGACCTACTACCATCCCTCCGGCAACGGCTACGAAGCCCGCGTGCGCGAGCGGCTGGAGCGGTGGCGCGACGAAACCGAGAAGCCGACCGGGGAACCGGCTTCCCCAACGCCTACGCCGAAGGGGGCGCTGAAGCCTGGCTCATCCGGAGCAACTGAGGAACTGTGACAAACCGATACCCTCGCCGGGCCAGGGCGGGAAGCGCCAGCCGGGTCGCCTCCACATCCTTCCACCGCGAGGCGTACGTCCCATCGTGAAGCAGCAGGATGGCGCCGGGCACGGCATGCGCGATCAACCGTTGGGCCATCAACTCAGGCGTGGGCGCGTCATGATGATCGCCGCAGACGGTCCAGAGAACGACTTCATAGCCACGGAGGCGCGTGGTCTCCAGCACCTCGCGATCCACCCGCCCCAGGGGAGGACGAAACAGATGAGATGGTTTTCCCGTGAGGCGGCGCAGAACGGCTTCGCAGGCGTCCATCTCGCGCAGCATGGCGGCGGGGGAATCGGCGAGGTAGTCGTGAGGATGAGTGTAGGTATGATTGCCGAGGGCGCTCCCCTCCGCCACGATGCTCCGTATCAGGCCGGGATACTGTTGCGCGTGACGACCAGTGACGAAAAAGGTCGCCACCGCATGATGGTCGCGCAAAATCTGAAGGATTTCGGGGGTGTACACCGGATGAGGGCCGTCATCGAAGGTTAGCGCAATCGCTCGCTGCCGAACCGGCGCCCGATAAATAACCTGATTCCGCCACATCCAACCGAGCGCGCCATACCGCGCGCCGACGCCGACCAGCCCGCCCAGGGTGAGTAGCAGCGTGAATCGGCTAAGCGTTCGGGTGACGACTAAAAGCGCCGGAAGGAATGGTTTCATCGGGGGGGAGGTGGGAAGCGATGTCGAGAGAGGGATAGTAATCAATCGCCTTCCTGGAGCAAAGCGTTCCACGCCCTCCATCGGGCACGGCCTCACGCCCTCTCGCCGAACCTGGATCACTTCACCCGCACTCGCAGCCCTGCCACGAACTTCGCCTGCTCCTGCCCGGCGCGAGCGCGCATCGGAGCGAACGGCAGCGTCTTCGGGTTGAACGGGTTGAACGGGTTGAACGCGGCGGGTGGGTTCTCCATCGCCATGCCTCCCGGCCCGCCGGGGCGTCCCATCATGGGCGGACCACCCCTGCGCCCGTTCGGCGGCGGAGGACCGCCGGGGCCGCCATTGGGCGGAGAGCCACCGTTGGGAGGCGGGCCGCCCATGCCAGGCCTTCCGCGCCCTTCTCCGGGAGCGCCGGGGCCGCGTCGAGCGGAGAGGGCCACGCGCTGCTTCGCGTTCAGCAGTCCGTTCAGTTGCTTGGAGACTCCGGCGGCCTGCGCCTCGCTCATGGCGACTTTGGCGCCCCACTTCTGATACAGCGCCAGCAGCGTCGTGGCCTGCGGCTTGCTCAGGCGCGTGGCGGGAGCGCCATCCATCCGTTCAACGCCAGACAACTCGCGTTGCAGATTGAACGCCTTTTGGTGCGCATCCCGCCACTTTCCCCACTTCTCAAACTGCGCCTTCATTTGCGGAGTGGCCGTCATGCCGCCGGGCCGTCCCCCCGCCGGAGGCGCCGCCGCCCCCGCTGACATTGTGAGGGCGCACCCCAGCGCCGCGCCCAGTCCCCATCGCAAGCTCATCTGTGATCTCCCTAAAAAGGTGTGGCGGAGGAACGGAACCGGGTTCAACAGGCGGGCTTACCGAAGGCCCGCCTCGAAGCGCCCCTACCCGGAACCACTTCCGTCTGGCTCGATTCCGTCTCTCCGCCGCCAGGCTTGTGCCTGAACTCATCATAACCGCCCCATATGTGGATTTTATGAAGACGGGTAAACTATCCACAGAAACCTCCAATCCGGCGCCAAAGGAAGCCGCTGATGAAAATTCTCATCGTGGAAGACGATATCCCCATTGCCACCGTCGTGAAGCGCGGCCTCGAGCGCGCCCGTTACCAGGTGGACCTCGCGCACGACGGTAGAGAGGGACTCGCGCTCGCCCTCAATCCCGACTACTCCCTCATCCTGCTGGACATTATGCTGCCGGAACTGGACGGCCTTACGGTGTGCCGCCGCGTGCGGGCGCGGGGCCTCTCCACTCCCATCTTCATGCTCACCGCCCGCGACGCGCTGCAGGACCGCGTGGACGGCCTCGACATCGGCGCCGACGACTATCTCATCAAGCCGTTCGAGTTTCCGGAACTCCTCGCGCGGGTGCGGGCGCTCCTCCGCCGCGATTATGTTCACAAAGGGGCGGTCGTCCGCATCGCCGACCTGGAGCTGGACCGCGATCAGCATCGGGTGACGCGCGGCGGCCAGGAGATCAGCCTCACGCCCCGCGAGTTCGCGCTCCTGGAGGCGCTCGCCGTGCAGGAGGGTCGCGTCCTCACCCGCGATTACATCCGCGATCAGGTCTGGAACGACGACGACAGTTACTCCAATAACGTGGAGACCTTCATCAAGCAGCTGCGGAGAAAGATCGATTCGGAGCCGTTCCCGAAGCTGATCCACACCGTTCACGGCCTCGGCTACTCGCTGCGCAACCCCGCCGGAGACGACGCATGACCTTCGCCTCAGTGCGAACCCGGCTCACACTCTGGAACGTCGGCGTTTTGGCGCTCATCCTCGCCGGGTTCGCGGCGACGCTCCACTACGCCGCCACGGCGACGCTCACCCAACAAGTGGACCTGGAGCTCGAACACACGCTCTCGGACCACCGAAAAGCGACGAACCGGTTTCTCATTCAAAAGGAACGGGAAGCGGCGCTCCCGCTTGAGAGGCGGCGCCACGACGGCCCTCCGCCGGACCCTCCTCAGGCGGATCAGAAATCTCTCGCCGACGGTAAAGCGGGAAAAGACCGACCGCTCGGTAAACATCCTTCCGGCCCTCCGCCGGGCGCTCGGCCTCAGTGGAGGATCAAGCGGCCCGCCACGCCGGAACTCGCCCTCCGCATCACGCTCAACTCCGGCCAAAGCCTCCGCGACGCCTTCATGCCGCCGGGCCTCTTTGATCTTTCCATGAAGCCGCTCAACGACTTCTCCATGCCGAAGCCCTGGGATCAGGCGGCGTTCGCGCGCTCGGCGAAGGGCGAAACCGTCATCGAGACGATTACCCTCGCCGACACGCCCGTCCGGCTGATCTCCGCGCCGGTGGAGCGCCGGGGCCAAATCGCATGGGTCGCGCAGGTCATCCGCCCCCTGGACGAGCTGCGCCAACTCCTCCGCAACCTCGACCGCACGCTGCTGCTGCTCATCCTCCCGTCGCTGATCGTCGCCGGGTTCTTCGGCGCCTTCCTCACCGAGCGGAGCATTCGCCCCGTGAAGGCGATCTCGCGCGCCACCGCGCAACTCGCCGCCCGCGACCTGTCTCATCGCCTCGCCATCACCGGAGCCGATGAGTTTTCGGAACTGGCGAATCACTTCAATCAGATGGCCGAGCGGCTGGAAGCGGCTTTCCGCGACCTCGAAGCGTCTAATCAGGACCTCGCCGCCGCCTTCGAGCGCCAGCGCCGCTTCACAGCCGACGCCTCCCACGAACTCCGCACGCCGCTCACCACCATCAAGGCGAACACCAGCCTTACCCTCGCCAGCGACTGCACGCCGGAGGAGTATCGCCAGGCGATGGAGGAGACCGACGCCGCCGCCAACGTGATGAAGCGCATCGTGGACGACCTGCTCTTCCTCGCCCGCTCCGACACCGACGGCCTCACCCTTCGCCCGGAGACGCTGCCGCTTGCGCCGCTCCTGGACGCCGTGATCGCCGAACACGCCCGCGCCGCCGCCCCGCCGGTCCACCTGGAAGCGACCGATCATCCTGCGTGGGTTCGGGGCGATGCGCATCACCTGAGCCGCCTCTTCTCCAATCTCCTCGCCAACGCCGTCCGTCACACGCCTCCGGAAGGTCGCATCACCGTGACGCTTGAGCCGAAGGGAGACGCGGTTCGCGTTCTCGTGGAGGACACCGGCGAAGGCATCCCGCCTGAACACCTGCCGCGCGTCTTTGATCGGTTCTATCGCGTGGACACCGCCCGCACCCGGAGGGGAGGCGGCGCCGGGCTGGGGCTGTCCATCTGCCAGGGCATCGTGCAGGCGCACGACGGCGCGATTGAGATCGCCAGCCGCCCCGGCGAAGGCACGCGCGTGAGGGTCACGTTGCCCGCCGCCGATCCGCCCTCGGAGCAGGGGGAGAATGCGGTCTTCGCAGGAGCGGAGGATGCCGGGTCCCCTTCGCAATCCGGGCAGGGCGCTCCACAATCGCGGTGAGGCCCATCGGTCCCGATTGCGGGCCTCCCCCGCCTCCGAAAGGCCGCCTCGCATGCCGGAACTCGTCCAGCCACTCCCCCGCCAGGAAGTCGTGAACGCCATTGAGCGCCGCAACCCGCGCCGTATCCCCATGGTGATGACCCATTGGTGGGGCGAAGGGCTGTGGGACGAGTATGGCGACCGCCTCCACGAGTTCGACCGCTTCCCGAACGACGCGCCGCTGCTGCTGCTCCCCGCGCTCGACCTGGCGGCGATGGATATCCCATGGCGTCCACCCGCCGATGAAGTGCGCGCCCACGACTCCGGCGGCCTCCTGCCGGACTGGGGGCTGTTCGACGACTTTCTTACGCGAGTCCCCGACCCCGACCGCCCCGGCGCGATGGACGCCATGACACTCCAGGCCGACGCCGTGAGGGAGAGTGGACGGTACTTCCTGTGGGGCTTCTGGAACCTCTTCTTTGAGATGCCCTGGAACCTTCGCGGCATGGAGAACATCCTCACCGACTACTACGAGCATCCCGCCGAGGTTCACCGCCTCCACGACGCCCTCTGCTCCCTGTATGAACGGTGGATTCGCCGCGCCGCCCGCGAACTGCGCCCCGATGGCTTCTGGACGAGCGACGACCTCGGCCACCAGACGCAGCCGATGATGCGCCCGAAGCTCTTCCGCGAGTTCCTCAAGCCGTACTACCGCCGCATCGCGGAGACGTGCCACGACTGCGGCCTCCACTTCTGGCTGCACAGTTGCGGCAACAACACGCCGCTTCTGCCCGACCTAATAGACGCCGGGCTGGACGTGTTTCACCCCGTTCAGAAGCACACGATGAGGGAGCGCGAGGTGGCGGAGGCGTTTGGCGACCGACTCACCTTCCTCGCCGGGTTCGATGTGCAGCATACCCTCCCGGAAGGGACGCCTGACGAGGTTCGCGCCGAAGTTCGCGCCCTGATGGACACGTTTGACCGGCCCGATGGCGGGATGCTCATCGCGGCGGGCAACGGCATCGTGAGCGGAACACCCTTTGAGAACATCGAGGCGTTCCTGGACGAGGCGTCGCGGTATGGCGAGGAGCGCCGCCGTCCGTTCCAGCCATAGACAGGTCGCCAGGCAGGGTCTTTTCATACGGACGGGCGACTGAAGTCGCGGCAACCCCCACACAAAGTCGGCCTTCGCCGACTCCCTAAGTATCAGGTCTCGCCCCGTCTCACTCGAAGGTGATGACTACTTTGCCGGACTGCCCTTCGTCGGCGATGCGGTACGCCTCCGCCGCGTCGTCCAGCGCGAACCGATGCGTCACCGTCGTCTCCGGGTGCAGGTTCCATCGCGAGAGCCGTTCCAGCAGATCGCTCATGTGGCCGAGACTCGTGACCCAGCTGCCGAACAGCGTAATCTGCGGGTGAATGAGGAGCGGCGACACATCGAAGTGGACGTCGTTCCCCTCCCCCACGAAGGCGCACCGGCCCCACTGCCGCGTTCCCTGAAGCGCCAGCAGCCGCGCCGGAGCCGCGCCGGAGCAGTCCACAGCGACCTCGCAGCCTTTGCCGTCGGTGAGGGCATGGATGCGGCTCAGGGTGTTGGCGTCGCTTTCCAGCGCGTGATCCACCAGCCCCAGCCGCACGGCCAGGTCCCGGCGGCCCGCGCTGGTGTCCGCTCCGATGACTTCCTTCACGCCGAGGGCTTTACCGAGCATCGCCGCCGCGAGTCCGACCGGCCCCAGTCCGGTGATGAGGAGGCGGTCGCAGCCGTTCACCTTCATCCGCGTGAGGGCTTCCCACGCCGTGCCGAAGCCGCACGCCACCAGCGCGCCGTCCACATACGAAAGGTTGTCGGGGAGGGGGACGCAGGTGTTCTCCTCCGCCAGCAGGTACGGCGCGTGGCCCCCGTCGCGTTGCCAGCCGTACGCCGCGCGAAACTCGTTGTGGCACGAGATCATGTAGCCAGCCTTGCAGTCGTCGCAGACGCCGCAGCCGCTGATGTGATACAGCACCACGCGGTCGCCGACGGCAAACTCCCTGCAGCCGGGACCTGTCTTAACGATGATGCCGCACGGCTCGTGCCCGGCGATGGTTCCGGGCTGATACCCCTCTGGCCCCTTGCCGAGGTGCGCGCGGTAGATGGCGCGGATGTCGCTGCCGCAGATCGAGCTGGCCTTCATCTGGACGAGGACCTGGCCGTGGCCCGGCTGCGGAACCGGGGCGTCATGGAACTCGACCGTGCTGTTGCCGGGAAGGATGACGCCTTTCATGGAAGTCGCTGTGATCGCCATCAAGGTCTCCTTAATCGAGCAATGAGGGGGATGAAGAGATACTGTCCTGATGACGTTAAGTAGGCGTGATCTCGCCGTTCACATCCCAGAGGGCTTCCCAGGTCTGATCGTCCTTCCAGAGGAAGACCTGTCCCTTGATGAGGCGGCAGTTGTGATCAATCCCGGCGATGGCGACCATTTCGTCGTCGGTGAGTGGGTTTTCCGTCACGGCCTTCAGGTTGGAAAGATAGTTGGATCGCCGGGCCGACATGGGGATCGGAACCTGCCCGCGCTGCGCCGCCCATTTGATGCAGACGGTGGCCGGGTGAACGCCGTGCGCCTCAGCGATGCCCACAATCACGGGGTCCTCGATGTCCACGGTGTCGTCGGGGGTGCGATCCCGGTCGGGGCGACCCGGCGACCCCAGGGGGCTGTAGCCGATGGGAAGGATGCCGTGATCCACGACATACCGGAACAGCTCCGGCTGCTGGAAGTGGGGATGGAGTTCCATCTCGTTGCAGGCGGGCTTCACATGGGCGTCCCGCAGCAGCAGTTCGAGCTTGGGAATGGTCATGTTGCTCGTCCCGATGTGGCGGACCTTGCCCTGCTCCAGTAGTTTCTCCATCTGGCCCCATGTCTTCATGAATGCGTCGTGGAGGTACGGTTTCGCGTTCGGGTCCCGCGAGGCGACATCCACTCCCGGCGCGTGGAAGTTGGGGAACGGCCAGTGCACGAGATACAGATCGAGAACCTCCAGCCCCAGGTCGTGCAGGGACTTCTCGCAGGCGGGGATCACGTCGGCTTCGCCGTGACCGTCGTTCCACAACTTGGACGTGACCCACAACTCCTCGCGGGAGACGCCGCCCGCCAGGACTGCTTGCAGGGCCTTCCCGATGAGGCGCTCGTTGCGATACACCGCCGCGCAATCGAAGTGCCGGTAGCCGACCTCCGCCGCGCCGAGTGTCGCCTCCGCCATCGCTTCGGGGGAGACGCGGTCGCTGCCGAAAGTGCCCAGTCCGATGACCGGGATGCGGGCTCCGGACGGAAGAGTTTTCGTGGGGACGCGAGCGGGGTCCACGCCATCGAGGGCGGACTGGAAGGCGCGGTAGGTGTCAGGCATGAAATCCTCGATGGAACCGGGAGGGGGAAGTGCGGGGAGCATGGAGAAAGAGGAGCTGCTCTCCCTCTTCCGAAAGCGGGAGGGACGCCGGAAGCGGGCTGTTCGCCGAGGCGCGTGACCGGCGTCTCCGGGCGTCGCTTCGCCGGTCGCCACACTCCCCATGTTCTTCCTTCACGCCTGAATCCCTCTCCCCTCCCCGCGCGAGAAAGCCGTCCTCCCATGAGCGATTCCTCTTCCCTTCCCATCGCCGAAGGCCCATTTGAGCCGACCTTCGAGTCGCTGCGAACCTTCGAGTGCCCCGACTGGTTCCGCGACGCCAAACTCGCCTTCTGGTCCCACTGGGGGCCGCAGTCCGTGCCGATGTATGGCGACTGGTACGCGCGCCATATGTATGTGGAAGGCCACGATCAGTATCGGCGCCACTGGCGCGTCTACGGCCACCCGTCCAAATTCGGCTACAAGGACATTGTGACCCAGTGGAAAGCCGAGAATTTCGATCCTGAAGGACTGATGCAGCTGTTCGTGGACGCGGGCGCGAAGTACTTCGTGGGTCAGGCCATGCACCACGACAACTTCGACAACTTCAACTCGAAGCATCAACGCTGGAACTCGGTCAACGTCGGCCCTCGCAAGGACATCGTGAGGTTGTGGCGAGACGCGGC
The DNA here is from genome assembly GCA_038240635.1 of Armatimonadota bacterium. Classification (GTDB taxonomy): domain Bacteria; phylum Armatimonadota; class DTGP01; order DTGP01; family JAHWJO01; genus JBBRGS01. The sequence goes on along the minus strand of JBBRGS010000023.1, from coordinate 10,877 downwards.
GAAGGCGCACGGCCTCCCCTTCGGCCTCACCGAACACCTCGGCGCCAGCTTCAACTGGTTCGGCGTCAACAAAGGCGCCGATCAACACGGTCCGTACGCGGGCGTCCCTTACGACGGAACCGACCCCGATTTTGCGGACCTGTATTACCAGAACGAAGGCTATTCGCTCGACAGGGATGGAAAATGGCTCTGGTACACCGACAACGAGGCGTTCCACCGTCACTGGTTCGACCGCATCAAGGATGTGATTGACCAGTTCCAGCCCGACCTGCTCTACTCCGACGGCGGCGTGCCGTTTGGGAACGTGGGGCTGTCCATCGTCGCGCACCTGTACAACACCAGCGCCGCCCTGCATGGGACCAATCAGGCCGTCTATAACCAGAAAGACACCAACCCGGACGTGTACACCATCGGCGTCCTCGACATCGAGCGGGGCCAGCGCGACGAGATCGCCGAACACCCGTGGCAGACCGACACCTCCCTCGGCGACTGGTTCTACAACGTCCGCGACGTGTACAAAACGCCGAAGCAGGTCCTCGGCACGCTGGTGGACATCACGAGCAAGAACGGCAACCTGTGTCTCAACATCCCGCAGAAGCCGGACGGCTCTCTCGATGACGAGTGCGACTTCCTCCTGCGCCGCATGGCCGTCTGGATGAAGTCGAACGACGAAGGCATCTTCGGCAGCCGCCCGTGGACCGTCTCCGGGGAGGGGTCTTCCACTGCCAAAGTAGGCGCCTTTGAGGAGTCGGCGGTGGAATGGTCGCCGGAGGATTTCCGCTTCACGAAGAAGGGGGACACGGTATTCGTGTATCAAATGCTCGCTTCGGAAGACGGGAAGGCCGTGGTCCGTTCCATGGCGAGCGGGCAGGCGGGCCGGGTGGCGGACGTCCGGCGCCTGGGACACGGCGACGTGGCGTTCGAGCAGACGGCGGAAGGGCTGAGCATCACCGGTACGCCTGGCCCGGCGCACGAGGGACCGCAGGGGTACGCCATCACCTTTGAGGGCTGACGAAGGGGATCGACGATGAAGACGCGAACGCTGGGCCGCACGGGAGCGCAGGTGAGCGAACTCGGCCTGGGGGGGCTTTTCGTCTCCCAGGTGGGCGGTCGCGGCATCGAGGAAGCCTGCGCCGCTGTTCATCGCGCCCTCGACCTCGGTGTCAACTGGGTGGACACCGCGCCCACCTACGCAGACAGCGAGGCGGTCCTCGGCGTCGCCCTCGAAGACGTGAAGCGGCCGTACTTCCTCTCCACCAAACTCGGTGGACGCCCCCAGCCGTTCAACCCAAAGGACACCGATCACCTGCGTCGGTCGGTGGAGGAGAGCCTGCGCCTCCTGAAGCGCGACCATCTCGACGCGCTGATGGTTCACGAACCCGACCGCCCCGGCCAGTACGACTGGTGGGACGACTGGACGAGCTTCCACGGCCCGGTGCGCGACTTTCTGGAGACGCTGAAGCAGGAGGGCCTCATCACATGGACCGGCCTGGGCGGCACCACCGCGTATGAGATGCCGCGCATCCTCGCCACCGGCTGGTACGACATCGTGCTGACGGCCTTCAACTACAGCCTCCTCTGGCGCGAGGCGAAGATCGCCGTACTGCCCGAAGCGAAGCGGCAGGCGATGGGTATCCTCGTTGGGTCGCCGCTGCAACAGGGCGCGCTCGCCCGCCGTTATGACGACGAGGTGAACCATGGCGCCCCGTGGCTCAGCCCGCCGCGCCGGGAGCAGTATCGCCGCCTGTACGCCCTGCTCGACGAATGGGACCTGCCCATTGCCGAAGTAGCCCTCCGCTTTGTCCTCTCCAACCCGGACGTTTCGCTCACGCTGATGGGCGCCCGCAGCGTGGAGGAGGTGGAAGCCAACGTGAAGGCCGCCGAAGCGGGTCCCCTGTCCCCCGAACTCCTCGCGCGGCTGGACGAGATCGCCGCGATGGTTCCGTTTCGCCCCTTCAAGGAGCCGTTCAGCCTGCCGTTTGGGCGCGAGTATCGCGGGCCGGGGGTCGCGTAAGCGGACCCATTCCCTCGCCGCAAAGTCTTACTCCATGCCTTTGGGATCGAGCCGTTCGCGGGGAGCGGTGGCTTGAAACTCCTGCCGCTCCACCCCCAAGCCGGCCAGAACGCCCCGCTCCACGGGTGACAACTCCGAGAGTTGATCGCGGTGGAAGCGCATCGGCTCGCGGAGGGAGACGCACAGATTTGTGATAAGACGAGGCTTGCCGGAGTGATTCTGCGAAAAGTTGTGCAGCATGAACGGGTGAATGAGCAAAACATCCCCGGCGTCGGCGGTCACTTCGCGGAAGTCGCGGCATTGGTTAAGAAGTTCGGGAAAGCCGAACTCCTCCAGACGCAAACCTTCGGGGTTCCGGGCAAGGCGTTGAGCCACCACCGGCACAGAGTCGCAGGCGAGGAAGGTGCCTCCCCCGCGATGCGCGATGGTGGAGAAGATGGGGATGAGGAGAAGGCCCTGTTCGGGGCTGTCGAGGAAGTGACGAAAGAAGTTTCCATCCACGTGCCAACCGGGAAGATCGGGGGCGGGCGCGCGCCACGGCTCATCGGCGCCGCGCCGGAAGTTGATAACCCATTGCCCCACGCCAAAGTTGGGGTCGGCAAGGCGGTCTTCGCCCCCCAGCAGTTGGAGGGCGGCGCTCCACGCGGTGGGCGCAAAATCTCGAAACCGGACGGCCCTGGTGGGATAGAGGAACCGAAGCGGCTCGGTCCAGGTGGCGGGATCGGAGCGGTCGTAGCCAAGGGTGGCGAAGGCGTCGGCGATAAGGGGTTCGGCGTCCGCCTCCGTGAAGCAACCGGAGAGGTGCAAAAAGCCCTCCGCGAGGAAAGAGCGGATTTGCGCGTCGGTGAGCGGGAGATGAGGGTTCAAGAGAGACCTCCTGAGAAGGAATGCGCGGCGAACGAAGGCCTTAGCGGGTCAACTCCGTGAGCCACACCGGAAGGTTGTCGGGAAGGGTGAGCGTCCCATCGCTCCCGATGACGCCTTGCTTCAACACTTTCTCGTTGAAGTCTATCATCCGGTACCGCATCCCGATGAGTGCGGGCGCGGCGATCCGTCCGGCGACTCGCGTGACCAATACGGGCGCCTCCCCCCACTGAGATGCGATGCCTCCGTCTGGCTTCTCGGTGATGGACAGCCCGGTGTTGAACGAGGAGGAGACGAGCGCGATGACCGCCTTGCGACACGTCCTGAGCGGTTGGCCATCCTCGCTGGCGAGCGTGAAGGATGTGAAGCGTTCCGGGCCGCTGGGATACGGTGTTCCCGGCGGGTCGGTGTGGCGGAGAGCGGTGAGGGTCACTCCATTGGCGAACGTCACATGGTCCTCGCCGAGTTGATCGAGGAAGCCGGTGTAGCTCGCTACCCCCGGCGAATCGAAGACGAGCGAGCTGCGGTGGACATCGAACGTGACGTTGGGGCTGGCTTTCACCACGTTGGCCCGCTCCACGCCGTTGAATCGGGTGACGGGGCCGTCGGTCTTCACGAATTCGGTTTGCCTGGGGTCAATGCGGAGGCGTGATCCGTTGGTGTAGGCGGTGGCGAGCATATCCATTAGCCCCATGGGGCCGCCGTAATCCCCGGCGTAATCCATGCTGCGGGGGTCCAGGAGGGCGGGGCGACCGTATGTGAAGAGGGTCGGCCTGGGGGCGGGCGCGGCTAATCCATTGCGGAGGATGGCTCCGGCCACGCGCATGGTCGCCTGTTCAATTTCGTCGGAGGTGTAGTCGTACTGATAGGCGCCGGGACCCGGAAAGGCGAGGTGCAGCCCGGAGTATGGCTCCGACTTCTCAAAATCATACGTGTTGAAGCTGAAATAGTGCCAGCAGGCGGCGTCCCAATCCTGGATGGCTCCCGCCGCCGCGATACGCAGGGGCCACTCCGCGCGATATTTGGAGGGCGAGCCGAACTGCGTTTCGTAGACGAAGAAGGGTTTGCCGATGGGGCGATTGTGCTCCAGCCAGGGCACGTCTTTCGCGAGTTGAGGGAACTTATCGAGGCCGGAGTAGAAGGGCCACCGTTCAGCGGAGCGCGGGAGGCGGTCGGTCTCGGCGCCCTCCATGTAGCTCGCGTGCGCCACCGCGTCGGCTTCCTGCTGCATCGCCTGCGCCTGGATGCTCTGGCCAATCCCCGTGTCGAACACCATTGGGGAGAGGCGGCAACTCTTCCCCCATGCCTTCACGGCGGCGCCGGCCCGCTTCTTATGCGCAATGAGGGCGTGGAGGAGGAACTCGATCACATCGTTGGTGCGGGTTGGGGCGCACTGGTCGCGTCCAATCGGCGTGGCGATGCCCTGGAAGACCGCCAGCGCCGCCGGATTGGTGTCGTTCAACTCCACAGCCTTCGTCGCGTTCGCCATTGGAGCGAGGAGGATGGTTCCTCGCCTCAAATTTTCCCCCGGAAACAGGAATCCCCACGCCTGGATCAGGCGTTCCTCTGTCTGATATTTCTCCGTGAGGTAGGCAGTCCATTGGGTCAGCAATTCCCGCTTGAAGTACGCCGGAAGGCTCTGCCAGCCGCCGCTCATCATATGAGACATCCACCATTGTTCGTTGGTCAGTTCCCACACGGCGAACACGGGGTCGTCGGCCTGGCGGAGGCCGGTGTAGACGTTCACATGGTCAGTAAGGCGGCGAGCATGACCCAGGGCGGCGGCTTCGAGGCGCGGGTCCCACACCACCGCGAGGCTTGTGAAGCGGAGGGTCTCCGGGTTGGGGTCGCTCCGGCTGATGGAAGCCATGCCTTTCACCGTAGCGGTCCAATCGGCTTCGGTGGAGGCATCCAGGACAGCGCGAGCGGCGGCTTCCACTTCGTTCATGCGCAATCCGCCATCGAGGAGTCCGGGAACCCAAATCGAGACGCCTTGCCGGACGCACTCCGCGAGGAAGAAGTCGTGGTCATCGGTGGCGGAGAGGTCGCCTTTCTTCGCGGCGGGGTCGGTCTCGCGCTGCATCGCCCAGTCCCGAACCATATTGAAGCCGAGGACTTTGAGGCGCCGAACCGTCTCCCGCGCCAGGAAATACGGGTCGCCGTGGATCGTCTTCCGGGGCGGCGGCAGGCTCCCAATCGCGCCCCAAAAACGAACCCGCTGGCCATGACGCATCAGGCGCCCCTCCGGGCTAACCGTAACATAGTCGCGATCCGGCGGGAGGGGAGGCGCGGCGAGGCCGGAGGAGGCGGTGACGGCGGAAACGGAGACGAGCAGCGGAAGGACAAGGCGCGGAAGGAGGGTCAAGGGAGTCTTCCAGGAGGCTTCACAAGAGTTACAGGACTGTAGGGCATCTATGATCAGTTCGGAAACCGTTATGGGATGCCTTTCGCGCTCACAACGGCAGGCGCTCCCTTTGGCGCGATGCGTCCCTCTCGCACGATACGGGTATATCAAGTCACGGGACGCCGGAGTTCCTCAACGCAGCGCAAAGGGAGGCATGATGAGGAGCGCGGAGACGCTTTTGATCACCGGAGTAAGCGGCTTCCTCGGCGAGGCGCTGGTCCGGCGACTGTCAGGGCGATACCGTCTCATCGGCCTCAGCCGATCCCCCCCGTCATCCCGTTTCCCGGCGACGCCTGGCATGAGGCCGACTTCTCCTCCGACGAGAACGTGGCGGGAGCGCTAAAATCAGTGAGACGCCCGCGTTTGAGCGGGTTCAGACGGGGTAAAACAGGTGTGGAAACTCGCATAAGGGGGTTTTGTCGCCTGAAAGCGCAAGGTCCCTCATACAGCGAATGGTTCACGAGCGCAGGACGCGGAGGCGGAGAGATGGGTGTGCTGAGAGTTCTCTGTTCACAGGGCGACGCCGTTCACACATGGGACGAAGAGAAAGCCGAAACCGGCGACCCTGGCGCGCGGGAAGCCCTCGCCGAAGCGGAGCAAATCCTTCGGGATGCTCAGGCGCGCGGCGCGCTCGCGTTTCGCACGGTCCCCGGCCAGCCCGCCGAACGCATCCGGGAGTTCGATCCCCACGCCGAGGAGATCATCCTCGTTCCGCGCATCGCCGGGGGCTAACAGGCCGCCCTCATGTTTCTGGCAAGCGTGTTTGAACTCGGCGAGATACTGGCCGGGGTCGTCCTTGCGATTGGCCTCTTCATGCTCATCGGGGGATTGGGGGGGACGCCGCTCCGACACGGACTGAACCGTCTGGCGGCGGAAGAGAAGGCCGAGCGCCTCCTTCAAAGCCACCTCACCCCGGAAGAGTGGCGGTTGCTGCAAACCCAGGGGTACCTCCGCGTGCCCAGCCCCTCCACGCCGGGCCGCATCTACCTCATCCCGCGCGACCGGAGCCTCGTCCGCGTCTACGAACAGGGGAAGCCCGTGCTGCGACTGTGTGTAGGCCCTGTGGAGAATGTGCCGGATGCCGACGTGATTCTGATGCACAAACTGCTCATCGAAGGGGCGGAAGACGAGTACCTCCGCACCGCCAACTACTTCTAATCGCCCTGCGGCTCCCGCGCACCCTCTGCGGGGGCCGTTTCGCGTACGGCGCCGACGCTTCAACGCTCTCAAGTTGGGGCAAGGAACGCCGTCGCTCCCGGCGAAGGGGGGAGTACGGCGCCAAAACATCCCCGGCGCCCTGCTGGAAAGGAGCGAGGCGGATGGAACTCTCTCACGCGCAAAAGCAGGCGATTTACCGCGACGGCTATGTGAAACTGGAAGGTATCCTCCCAAAAGCGCGCGTGGACGCGGCCCTGCGCGCCATCAATCACTCTGTGGGCGAGGGAATGCCCGTGGAGCAAATGACGCGCTTCCGCGCGCAGTCGTACTGCCCGGAGTTGCAGCGTGAGCCGGTCCTCACCGACCTGCTGAACCGCACTCCGGCGTGGGAACTGGCCGAATCGGCGCTCGGCGCGGGGAACATTCGGCCCGCTGGCGACGCTCAGGTCGCTCTGCGGTTCCCCACGCTTCAGGACCCGCCCCCGCCGCCGCGCCCCCACCTCGACGGGATGTACTCCCCCACCAACGGCGTTCAGGAAGGGACCATCCAAAACTTCACGATGCTCGTCGGCGTCTTCCTCAGCGACGTGCCAGGACCGTTTTGCGGCAACTTCACCGTCTGGCCGGGGACCCATCATCAGTACGAGGCGTACTTCCGGGAACATGGCCCGGAATCGCTGCTGAAAGGAATGCCGCCCATCCCGCTTCCCGAACCGACGCAGGTGACGGCGCGCGCCGGGGATGTGGCCCTTGTCCATTACGAACTGGCGCACTCGGTGGCCGCCAACGCCTCGCCGAACGCCCGCTACGCCCTCTTCTTCCGGCTGAACCATGTGAATCATGCGGATCAGAAGTTGGAAGTGATGACCGACATCTGGCGCGAATGGGACGGCATCCGCTCCCTGGCCGAGCGTTAGCGCCTCACGCATCGGAGATCACGGCGCGGGATCATGACCGGCGGGCGACACGGCGTTGCGTGTCCTCCGCTCGTGAAGCGAGAGCCGTTCGAGCGCATTAATGTTCATCCCGCCGAACCGATCCTCCAGATTGGAAAGCGGCTCCAGCTCCGCGACCGTACACCACGGCGACGCTTCAGCGCGACAGTAAAGCAGTCGGTTAGTACGACGGCATAGCGGCCCGCGAATCCGCCCCGTTCCCTTGCTGTATTATCCCCTATATAGGATAACAGGATATGGACAGGACGCTCCACCGGGAACTCGTTTTCGTCGGCCCCTCACAGGAATACCTGAGGGAGATGCCCGTGCCCGTGAAGAAGCGAATCGGCTTCGCCCTCCGTGTGGCGCAGATGGGGGTGAAGCATCCGGACGCGAAAGTTCCTCAGGGGTTCGGCGGAGCGGGTGTGTTGGAGATCGTGGAAGACCACGACACCGACACGTACCGGGCCGTTTACACCGTGCGGTTTGAAACGGCGGTCTACGTGCTCCATGCCTTCAAGAAGAAATCGAAGTCGGGGACCGGGACGCCCAGGAAGGAGCTGGACCGGGTGAAGTCTCGGCTGAAGCAGGCGGCGGAGTTGGAGAAGGAGCGGGCGAGGGAGCGGAAAGGGACACTCTTATGAGCAAAAAGATAGAGCACACGGTCAGTTCCGGCAACGTCTTTGAGGACCTCGGCCTGCCGGACGCGAAATTGCATCTCGCAAAAGCCGATCTCGTTTCCAGGATCAGCCGCGCGATCTGGGCGATGGGACTCACGCAGGCCCAGGCCGGGAAGGTCATGGGGATCAGTCAGCCCAAGGTGTCCGACCTCCTCCGAGGAGACTTCGAGGGCTATTCGATGGAGCGGCTCATGAAGTTCCTCAACGCGCTGGGGCATGACGTGCGGATCAGCGTCTCCGAGGAACGGCGCACCGGAGAGGATAAACCCGATCTTGAAGTCGTGACGGCGTGACCGCACGGCAGTATATCGCCAGGACGTTATGAGGGCGGAAGTGGGACGCATCCGCCACCTGGCCAAGCGTTAGCGCTCACGCACCGGACGGGATGCGCCACTCCTGATTGGGTGTGTCCGCCATGCGCCCCTCGCCCCTTCCCCGCGAACCGCGCGCTACCCGCCGACCTTCCATTCAAGGATGCCGCCGGAGAAGTTCGGCTTCAGTTGGGCCTCCAGCCGCAGCCCGGTCGTCGTCACCGGCGTGAACGTTACCTTGTTGAACTGATCGCGCGCGGTCTCATACTCACCCGACGCCTCCACCGGCTTCCACTCGTCGCCGTCCTTCCAGAGCAGCCGCCACGACGCGGGGACCCGGCAACCGCCACCTCCCGCCTCGTCGTCGAAGAAGTAGATCGCCGCCTCGGAGAGAGTCCGCTCCTTCGGGAAGTTGTACTGAACCCATTCCGCCGAACCGAGACGGTCCCACCACGTGAAGCGCGGGATCGAGAGATCGAACGACTTCGTGGGTTCCACCTCGTCGCTGAGGGCGGTCAGGGTGTCGCTCGGATTGGAGTGCGACGCCGTCGCGGGGATGAGTTTCGGGTTGATCGTCGGCTTCCACTCGTGCGCGTCCGGCCCGTTGCCGATGACGGGGAACTGCGAGATGCGGAGCCGCGCCGCGCCCATCGGGATGAGGGTCAGCGTCTCAACCGGTTCGTCCGACTTCACGGGGCTGTCCTGCAACTCGCCCACCATGTTGAGGGAGTCCATGCTCCACGCGGGGATGCGGCGCGCCTTCACCTTGAGGGCGAGGGGCGCGGTCTCCGGCGTGAACGGCTGATCCGCCACGGGACCGGCCTTCCTCACCAGTTCGAGCGACTTCACGGGGTCCTTCTCATCGAGGACGAGGCCGTAGTTCCACGGGGTGGTGGGGCGCACATCCCATTCCGGCCACTTTTCGGACTTGCCGTAGTTCGTCCACTGGCTGCCGATTCCCAGCGCAAAGGTGAGCGGCCCGTAGTTGAGCGACACCGAGTCGTGGTTCTTCTCCCAGCGGGTCACCGAGAGGGCCATCGGCAGGCGGAGTTCCACCACATCGCCGTCGTTCCAGGTGGAGTTCAGGACGAGGTACGATTCCGGTTTCGCCTGGTCCTTCACCGCTTTGCCGTTCACCGTGACGCTCGGATTGTGGCACCAGGCCGGGACGCGGAGGTAGAGCGGGAAGGCGGTCGGCTTCTCCAGCGCCAGGGTGAACCGGATGGTGTCCCTGAACGGATATTCCGTCTCCTCCTTCACCGTGACGCTTGCGCCACTCGCGCCGACTTTCGCGGTCACGTCACTGGCGGCGTAGAGGGAGGCGACCAGCCCCTTGTCGGCGGTGGCGAGCCACAGCTCTTCGGCGTAGTAGGGCCAGCCATGCGAAACGTTGTGCTGGCAGCACCGATACACCTCAAACGGGCTGTAGGAGAACATCGTGCCGCCGTTTTCGATGCCGGGCGCCTTGTTGCCGGGATCGAGCTGCGCCTGATTCGGCGCGGTCAGATAGTGCAGCGCCTTCATGTCGGGCGTTAAGGCGGCGGGGAACGAGTTGAACGCGATCTCTTCGGTGCGGTCGGCCCAGCGGGGTTCGCCCGTCACGCGGGTGAGCATCTGGAAACTGTGCATGAACTCGACCATGGAGCAGGTTTCGGCGCCCTGCCGGGGGCCGGTGTGGCCGGGCCGGGCGTTCTCGTCCGCCCCGAACATTCCGCCGGGGACCTGGCCGTAGTTCCCCATCATCGTTTGGTAGTTCCGCTCGGCGCCCTGCTTCAGGTTGGCGTCTCCCACCTGCTGCCAGTACAACGTCGGTTCGCGGAAGCCCTGGGTGAAGTTCACGCCGTGCAGGTTGGCCACGCCGTCCTGCCACTTCGAGGTGCGCCGGTGCACCTTCTTCGCCACATCGAGGAGCCACTTCTCGCCGGTCCGGTTGTAGAGCCAGTAGATGCTTTCCAGGTTGTCGCCCCCCCGCAACGGCGGCCAGTACCCCACGAGGAAATCCTCGTCCGGGACGGTCATCTCCCAGCGGAAGTACTTCGCCATGAACGGCAGGACGCGCGGGTCCTTCGTGCGGTCGTAGAACGACTGAAGAATGTTGAGCATCACCATGTTGGGCCACAGGTCCGGCTTGCCATTGATGGAGGTGAGGAGATCGCGCGGCCCGAACCATCCATCTTCGCGCTGACTGCTCAGGGCGGCGTCAATCCATTGGCGCGCGGCGTGGGTGATCGTCTCGTCCTTCAGCACGTAGCCGAGATCGCCGTACCCTTTCAGCCAGTACGGCATCTCCTCCCAGCCCGCCGCCCCTTCGCCGGTGGGAGACGCCCACGCGCTTTTGGAGAAGTCGAGCCACGGGGAGATGTCGGCGAGGTGGCCGGTCATGCCGTCGGCTTCGAGCTGGAGCATGTGGCGCAGCCAGCCTTTGGGAGTGATGGCCCCAATGGGCAGCCGCATGACGGAGCTCGGCGCGAGCGGAGCGCGGTTGCCGACATACCAGCCGTCGCCGCGCAC